>NZ_FOIB01000009.1:0-300000 GCF_900111765.1 Myxococcus fulvus | reverse complement strand
GAGCGCGCGGAGCGTGCCGTCCGCGCCGAAGACGCCCCGTGCGCCACCTCGGGACGCCGGGTGGTAGGGGGTGGGAGTGACCTCGTGGTTTCCCATGGTGTGATGACTACCCGGAGGGCCGAGGGACTGCGCAAGCGGCCGGGCCCCGGGATTTCCACCAGGGAGGAATCGCCACGGTGGTTCCGGTGAGGGACGAACCGCTCGTCCCTACGCTTTCGAAGAAACCGAGCGGAGGGCGTTGACGCGTGGGGGCGCAAATCGTGCGCCGGGCGTCGATGGGCACGGGGCCGCGACGGAGGGCAATGACATACGACGCGCAACCGTCCGTCCGGGGCGCGTTGCCGCTCCGAGGTCCCGAAGGCGGCCTGGCCGCTTCCTCAACAGCCGCCTGTCGGCTGCACGGACCTGGTGGTGGCCGCCGTCAGGACGGCTCGCTCCAGTCCCACGCCACGACGGCCCACTCGTCCGTGGCGTCGCGATAGGTGTGCAGCGTCCTGAAGCCCACGCGCTCATGGGCGCGCAGCGAGCGCGTGTTGCGCGCCGACACCTCGGTGACGAGCAGGTCGAAGCGCTCACGGTACAGCTCCCGGTGCTTCGCGTAGAGCTGGTCGAAGAGCCCCTTGCCCCGGTGCGCCTTGTCCACGCAGACCTGCCCCATGACGTAGAAGCGCTGCTCTCTCAGCGCGCGCCCGCGGTACTCCAGCGTGTCGAGCAGGTCGAACATCGGGACGAGCAGGGGCATCAGCGCGCGGCACTCGCGGGGCATGGTCAGCGCGTAGGCCACCAGGTCGTCGCCGTGGTGCGCGACGATGCTGGGCGCCAGTGCGTGCATCCGCTCCAGGGCCGTCACGTCGTGCTCCACGGTGACGAAGCCTTGCGAGCGCATCTCGTCATCCTCGAGCACCTGCTTCAGGTTCCTGCGCTGCAGCTCCAGGATTCGCGGGAGCTCCGACGGGCCGCGCACCGCCGTCACCTCATAGGGGCTTGCCATGGTGCTCGGAGGATAGACGAGGCGTGGTGTGTCGCACGAGCCAGCGTTCAACGTCCTTGAACTGCTGGGTGCGGGCGGGCAGGTGGGACTGGTTGTACCGCTGGGCGGCGTTCGCCAGCGTGAGGGCGCGCTGACGCTGGCCGGGCTCGGTCTCGAGCGCCCGCGCCATCGAGTAGCGGGCGCGGGCCAGCTCATCGGCGTAGCGCTCGGCGGAGGGTTGTTCGAGCAGGCCGAGGGCCCGCTCCAGCAGGGGGATGGCCTTGCGCGGCTCGCCCAGTCCCAGGTGGTCGTCGGCGACGTTCAACAGCTCCATCCCCACCCGGGCATCCTGGGGGCCGTAGCGCTTCTCGCGGATGGTCACCGCGCGCTGGTGGTGCTTCAGCGCCTCCTCGTGTCGCCCCAGCGAGGCCAGCACCAGGCCCATGCGCGAGAGGGACGCGCCCACGTCGCTGGCGTCGGGGCCCTGCACCTTCTCGTGGATGCGCGCCGCCTTGATGTAGTGCTGGAGGCTCTCCTCCGGGCGCCCCTGCTCCATCAGGAACCCGGCCAGGTTGTGGTACGCGCTGGCCACCGCCTCGCTCTCCTCGCCGTAGACGCGCTGGTTGATGACCAGCGCCTCCCTCCCGTATCGGAGCGCGGCCTCGATGTCGCCGAGCCGCACGTTGAAGACGGCCAGGTTGCTGAGCACGGTGGCGAGGTACGGATGCTCGGGGCCGTACTTCTCCCGGTAGATGGCCTCCGCCTCGGTGAGGAAGCGAATCCCCTCCGCGTGGCGGTCGAACTCGTGCAACGCGTGGCCCATGGTCAACAGCGCCGTGCCGAGCTCCGGCTCGTTCGAGGTGTAGAGCTTGCGCGCCAGCTCCACCGCGCGCTGGCTCGCGGCCAGCGCCTCCTCGCGTCGCCCGCGCCTGCGGTGGAGGCTGGCGAGGTTGCGGAAGTACATCGCCTCGATGCGCGCGTCGCCGCCCAGCCGGTGCAGCGCCGCCTCCGCGTGTCCGGGCACGGCGCCGTCCGGGTCCACCTCCGGCCCCACCAGGCTGAGCAGGCGGATCATTCCCGCCCACGACTCGGCGGCCTGTCGATCATGTCGACTGGCGGTGGCCACCTGGATGGCCTGGTGCAGGGTCTTGATGGCGTCGCGGTACGCGAGGTTCTTCCCCTGCGTCTCGGCGAGCAGGTCCAGCACCTCCGCCTCGAGCGGCCCGTAGCCGATGGCGTGGGCCTCGGCCGCCGCCTCGTTCGCCAGCAGGAGCGCGGGTGCGACCTGTCCCGCGTTGAGCTTCGCGCGTACCTGGGCGCGTCGGGTGCGCAGGGCCTCCATGCGCTTCTGGCTGGCCTCGTCCGTGGGCGGCGGCTCGGGCGCGGCCAGCGCGGCCAGGTTGGCGCAGACGGACACGCTCTCCAGCGAGTGCACCACGCGCGTCGCGTTCTGGATGACCTGCGCGTCCGCGGCGGCCAGCGTGTCCACCACGGCGCCCAGGTCCTTGAGCCGCTGGTCCAGGCAGATGACCTGTCGCTCGAGCAGCCGCTCCGTCTGCTGTCCCTTCACGCGCGTGGCCACACACGCCTCGTGGCTCGCCGTCACCCAAGCGTGTGCATGGGCATCGAGCGTGCGTTCCACCTCGTTCCACGCGCCCGCGGCGTAGGGCAGGGGGCTCTGGGTGAAGCGCGCGCGTACGGCGGCCCCGCGGGCGTCATCCCAGACGCCGACGAGGGCATGCTCGTTGCCGGAGCAGGGGGACTCGGACGTGGTGCGGTGGAGGACGGCGCCTCCCACGAGCAACACCAGCCCCGCGGCCGTGGCGAGCGCGGCGCGGCGCCACCGGGCTCCGGGCGCATGGGTGAGCTTGCGCAGGAGCACGTCCATGGACTCGTGACGCTCCTCCGGCGAGGCGGCGAGTCCTCGCAGCACCACCTGATGCAGCCACACCGGGACAGCCGAGCCCGGTGGAGGACGAGGGCCGGGTGGCACGCGAACAGACACCTGCGTGCCGGCGCTCGCGGGCTCGGCCGGGGCGAAGGGGCGCTTGCCGTAGAGGGCCTCGTGCAGCGCGACGCAGAAGCTGTACTGGTCGCTGCGCGCATCGGAGGGCTCGCCGCGCTTCTGCTCGGGCGCCATGTAGGCCGGCGTTCCCAGCACCATGTCCGAGCGGGTGTGCCACTCGCTGCGCAGCGGGGCGGCGGTGGTGCCCGGGGTGGGCGTGGGTGTGTCCTCGACGCCCTCGACGATGCGCGCCAGCCCGAAGTCGGTGATGCGCACGCGCCCGTCCTTGCCGACGAGCGCGTTGTCGGGCTTGAAGTCCCGGTGCACCAGCCCCTGCGCGTGCGCCGCCGCGAGCCCGCGTCCGGCCTGGATGAACAGGCCCAGCGTCTCGCGCCAGTCCCTCGGTCCCTTGCTCGAGCGGATGTGCGCGCGCAGCGTGGTGCCGTCCACCAGCTCCATGGCCAGGAAGACGTGCTCACCGAAGCGGCCCACGTCGTGGATGGTGATGACGTGCGGGTGGATGACGCGGGCGGTGGCCTGGGCCTCGCGCAACAGCCGCGCCTGGGCGCGCTCGAGGTGGGCGGAGCTGCTGGAGTCGATGCGAATCAGCTTGAGCGCGACGCGCCGGTCCAGCTCCGGGTCATACGCCGCGTGGACGACGCCCATGCCCCCGGCGCCGATGCGCTCGAGCACCACGTAGCGCCCGAGCAGCGCTCCGCGCTCGATCCACGAGCGCGCGGAGGTGGGCGTCGCGGGTGTCGAAGACGGCGGGCTTGCCTCCTCGTCCCGCGAACGCGCGGCCTCCGCCAGGAGTGCTCGACAGGAGGCGCAGGAATCAAGATGCTGCTCCACCTGATGCGTCGCTTCGACGTCCAGCTCACCCAGTGCGAAGGCGAAGAGTCGTCGTGTCTCGATGCATTCCATGACCGTGGCGAAGATAACCGACGTGGGCGGTCAAGACGATGAGTGGCTCCGAGCATGAAGAGGACATGGCCTTCGCGCGCGCCTGTGCGCGGCAGGACGCCAGTGCCCTGACCGAGTTCGAGTCGCGCTTCATCCCCTCGCTCCGCAAGGCGCTGCTGCACAGGGGCCTGGAGGCCACCGTGGCGGACGAGGCGCTCCAGTTGCTGCGCGTGAAGCTCTTCCTTCCCAGCGGAGAGCGCGCGCCGCGCATCGCCGACTACGAGGGACAGGGCTCGTTGCTGGCGTGGCTCCGCGTGGCCGCCCTGCGCACCGCGCTCAATCTGATGCGAGAGCGGAAGATTTCGCTCGACCTGGATGATTCCAAGCTCGCGGAGACGAGCGTCCCGGACGTGGACATGGACCGGCGCTTCATCCAGGAGCGCTACCGCGAGGACTTCGCGGTGGCGTTCCAGGATGCGCTCGGCGCGCTGGAGCCCCGGGGGCGGACGCTGCTGCGGCTGCACCTGGTGGAGGGGATGGGCACGGCGCAGATCGCCCGTGCGTACCAGGTGGACCGCTCCACGGTGAAGCGGTGGCTGGCGCAGTTCCGTGAGCGGCTGCGGCAGGACGTACGCGACCGCCTCGCGGCCCGGTTGGGCGAGAACTCCGAGGGGCTCACCAGCCTGCTGCGGGTGCTCCAGAGCCAGCTGGACCTGAGCATCCGCTCGGTGATGCGCGACGCGACGCCGTCTTGAGCGCCGGTGTGCCCGGGTCCCTGGGGAAAAGTGAGGCGCGAATGCGCCACTTCGCGCCGGGGCGTGTCGAGGGGGTGATGTGCCCCGATACCGCGCTTGCTTCCCCACACCCCCTGCGCGGCCCCGGGGACGGCTGACCGCTCCTGGTCGGGAATTCGAGGGGAGCGTGGAGAAGGTCCGCGGGGGGCCTCTCCACGCTCCCTGTTCGAAGGTGCGCTCAGGCCTTCGTCGTCGCGAGCGCCTGACGGATGGCGACCACCAGGGGACAGTCGTCCTGCTCCAGATTGAACGGCTTGCGAGGGAAGAGCGGAGGCTGCGCCATGAAGCGGGGGCGGGTGCCCCGGTGCGGCTGCGCGGCATGGGCGATGAACGGGTGGCAGAGATAGACGGTCCCCGCGTCGCCCGTGGCCAGCGCCTCCGGCCGTGACGCGGTGGCGTCCATCCGCTGGGCCAGCTCCATGAAGGACAGGCCCGCGTCTCCGGCGGGAGCCAGCATCCGCGCGACGTCGTGATGCGAGCCGATGCGGATGCGCGTGGGCGCGTCGTTCTCTCCGACGTCGGAGAACAAGAAGAGCATCAGGAGCGCGCGCCCCTGGGTGGAGACGTTGCTGCGCCACTCGAAGAAGGAGTCGGTGCCACCCGGTGGAGGGAAGCTGACGTCGACGTGCCAGCCGTCGTCACCGGGGTTCTCGGCGCTGGGGAAGCGGACCGGGAAGGAGCCCAGGCTCATCCTGGGCCACCAGCGCTCGACGCCGACGAGCTGGTCGTACGCGGCCTTCAGCCTCGGCGTGTTCGCGGCCGTCCGGAAGACGTCCTGCGTGTACTCGCCGAGCCGGACGACGGGGCGTGTCCAGCTCGAAGGGTCGTCGGGTGAACAGCCGGTGTCCTTCCAGAGGATGGCGCGCGCCTCGGCGGCGACCTCCTTCGGGAAGGCGTCATCGAGCCGGACGAAGCCCTGCTCGATGAACTGTTGCAACTGGGGCGCACTCAACACGGGGGTGTGGGCAGGAGGCATGGGGCGCGGGACGGTGGGGCGCGCGAAACCTGACAGCGGCGCGATGCGGGCCGGTTCAGGAGGGTTGCTTGAAGATGAAGGGGTAGCTCACGACGACCTTTCCGAGCTTCGTGGAGGGCTTCGGAAACCGCCAGGTCCGGACCTGGCCGACGATGCAGTCCTCCATCTCCGATTCGTACAGGGTCGTCTTCTCGACCTTGGCCTCGGAGACGTATCCATCGGCCGCGATGACGAAGCGGATGGTGGTCTTCCCGTACCGCAGCGGCCGTGTGCCCCAGACCCACCAGTAGCACTGGCGAATCTCCTCGCGGTTCTCCTGGATGACCGCTCGAATCGAGTCCGCGTCGAGCGGGCCCTCGAGCAGCCGGGTCAACCGGTCCTGGCCGCGAGGGGGGCGCGAGTGGTCGGGGGAGTGGTGGCAGGCGAGGGTCGACAAAAGGAGCAGGAGGGCGGCGGTGCGCGGCATCCAGGGCACTCTGGCATGGGCTTCGTGTTCGCGGGCGGCCGTGAGGTGTCTCCGCACCGTGAGGAGGCCCGAGGTCCATCACTCGCCTCGGGCTCCGCCGCTTCGTCAGGGCTGTCCCACGACCTGGAGCATCTGGATGAGATTGCCGCAGGTGTCCTCGAACGTGGCGATGATGGCGGGCCCGAACTGGGTGGGCTCCTTCGTGAACACCACGCCGCGCGCCTTCAGGCGCTCATATTCCTCGTGGATGTTCGTCGACGTGAAGGCCGTGGCCGGGATGCCATCCGCGAAGATGGCCTTCTGGTAGGCCGTCGCCGCCGGGTGCCCGTTGGGCTCCAGTAGCAGCTCCGTGCCGTTCGGGTCGTCCGGCGACACCACCGTCAGCCAGCGCGCTCCACCCGCGGGCACGTCCACCTTCGTCACGAAGCCCAGCTTCTCCGTGTAGAACTTCTGGGCCTTGGCCTGGTCGTCGACGAACACGCTATTCATCGAGATGCGCATCGGTTCCTCCAAGAGGGGACAACGTCGTCGAAGCGGCCTGTCCGCTCGACGTTCAACCATTTCGTTGAGGATAGCGATGGAGCCGGGACAGTCAACCATCTGGTTGTGAATGAGGCTCGCGCGTGAAGTGGGTCAGCTTCCGGACTCCTTGGCGCGGGCGCGGACCTCGGCGGCGAACAGCTCGGCGGCGGGGGCTCGGGGCGCACCCTTGCGCCAGAGGAGGGCGGCCAGCTCGGAGCGCGGCGCCGGGGACAGCCGCTTGACGACCAGTCGCTCCACGTCGGCCAGGCGCGGCTCGGGCAGCACCGTGACGGCGAGCCCCGCGCGGACGATGGCGAGCACCGTGCCCACGGCGTTGGACTCCAGCGCGATGCGCGGGGACAGCTTCAGCGTGGCGAAGTACGCGTCCACGCGCGAGCGCACCCGCAGGCCCGGGGAGAGCAGGGCGAACGGCTCGTTCGTGAGCTGCTTCACACCCACCGTCTCCGCGCCCGCGAGCACATGGCCTCGCGCGACGACGAGCGCGAGCCGGCTGTCGAACACCGGCTCCGTGTCCAGGTCCGGTGCGCGCGCAGGCGCGTAGCCCAGCCCCACGTCCAGCTTTCCGTCCGTCAGGCGCCGCTCCATCCTGCGCACCACCAGCTCTTCCGCGCTGAGCGCAAGGCCAGGGTGACGGCGCAGGACGGCGGCGAGCGCGGGGACGACGAGCCCGCGCATGCTGGGCGGATAACCCACGCGCAGCGCGCCCGTGGCCAGTCCTCGCAGCGCGCCCACCGCCATCCGTCCCGCGTCCACGTCCTCCAACGCGCGCGAAGCGTAGCTGCGGAACAGCTCTCCGGCCTGCGTCAGCCGCACGCCCGCGCGAGAGCGCTCGAAGAGGGGCGTCTCCAGCTCCTCCTCCAGCTGGCGGATCTGCTGCGACAGCGTGGGCTGCGAGACGTGGACCCGCCGCGCGGCCCGGCCGAAGTGCAGCGTGTCGGCCACGGCGGTGAAGTAGCGCAGGTGTCGGAGTTCCATGAGCCCCATCATAGATGGTGCCTATCGAAGCGATGTGAACAAACGAATGTACGAATCGGCCCCGGTCCGTAGAACTTCGGTGTCACCGGAAGGAAGGACCGCGAGATGAAGGCATCGGACCTGTTCGTCAAAGCGCTGGAGGCCGAGGGCGTGCGTTACGTCTTCGGGCTGCCCGGCGAGGAGAATCTGGACCTCTTGGAGTCGATGCGGGGCTCCAGCCTGAAGCTGGTGCTCACCCGCCACGAGCAGGCGGCCGGCTTCATGGCGGCGACGTGGGGGCGGCTGACCGGCAAGGCGGGCGTCACCCTGGCGACGCTGGGGCCGGGCGCCACCAACCTCGTCACGCCCGCCGCGTACGCGCAGTTGGGTGCCATGCCCATGGTGATGCTCACCGGGCAGAAGCCCATCAAGGCGAGCAAGCAGGGCCACTTCCAGATTGTCGACGTGGTGGGGATGATGCGCCCGCTCACCAAGCTGACGCGCACGCTCGTCTCCGCGGAGCACGTCCCGTCCGCCGTGCGCGAGGCCTTCCGTCGCGCCGAGGAGGAGCGCCCCGGCGCCACCCATCTGGAGCTGCCCGAGGACGTCGCGCGCGAGGCCACCGAGGCGCCGTTGCTCGCGCCCAGCGCGTGGCGCAGGCCCGTGGCGGACGAGGGCTCCATCGCGCGGGCCGTGGAGACCATCGCATCCGCGCGCCGGCCGCTGTTGATGGTGGGCGCGGGCGCCAACCGGAAGCTCACCTCGGAGATGCTGCGCGTCCTGGTGGACCGGGTGGGGATTCCCTTCTCGAGCACGCAGATGGGCAAGGGCGTCGTCGATGAGTCCCATCCGCTGTGGATGGGCACCGCCGCGCTGTCGGACGGAGACTTCGTCCACCGCGCCATCGAGATGTCCGACTGCATCATCAACGTGGGCCACGACGTCATCGAGAAGCCGCCGTTCGTGATGCGCGACAGCAGCCGCGCCGTCGTCCATCTGAACTTCTCCTCGGCGGAGGTGGACCCGGTCTACTTCCCGAAGCTGGAGGTAACGGGGGACATCGCCAACGCCGTGTGGCGCATCGCGGAGGGGCTGGGACAGCGGGGGGCGAGCTGGGACTTCGCGCCGTTCGAGAAGGCTCGGGCGGGGCTGGAGGCGCAGCTGGCGCGAGGGGCGGCGGATGACCGCTTCCCCATCTACCCCGCGCGACTGGTGGCGGAGGTGCGCCGCGCGCTGCCGGATGACGGCATCGTGTGCTTGGACAACGGCATGTACAAGCTGTGGTTCGCCCGGTACTACCGCACGCGGCGGCCGAACACGCTCCTGTTGGACAACGCGCTCGCGACGATGGGGGCGGGGCTGCCCTCGGCGATTGCGGCGAAGCTGGTGCATCCGCGCCGCAAGGTGGTGGCGGTCTGCGGTGACGGCGGGTTCATGATGAACTCGCAGGAGCTGGAGACGGCGGTTCGGCTGGGGTTGGACCTCACGGTGGTCGTCGTGCGTGACGACGGCTACGGGATGATTCGCTGGAAGCAGGGGGAGATGGGCCTGCCGGACTTCGGCATGGCGCTGGGCAACCCCGACTTCGTCCGCTACGCGGAGGCGTACGGCGCCAGGGGGCATCGACCCACGAGCGCGTCGGAGTTCGGCTCCACCCTGTCACGCTGCCTGGAGTCGGGCGGCGTGCATGTCATCGACCTGCCCATCGACTACTCGGACAACACCCGCGCGCTCGGCGTCGGGGAGAAGGAAGGCGAGGTGCTCCATGTTGGCTGAACGCTACCCGTACTACGTGGCCAACCGGCCGCGCTGGCCGAACACGGACCTGCCCGTGGTGGACAAGTACTCGGGCGAGGTGGTGACGCGCGTCGCGCTCTCGGACGCGGCCGCGGTGGAGGAGGCCATCGCCGCGGCGGTGCGCGCGGCGGGGCCGATGCGGCGTCTGCCCGCGCATGCCCGACAGGCGGTGCTGGAGCACTGCGTGCGTCGCTTCCAGGAGCGCGCGGAGGAGCTGGCCCTGGTGCTCTGCATCGAGGCGGGCAAGCCCTTGCGGGACGCGCGCGGCGAGGTGACGCGGCTCATCGAGACCTTCAAGGCCGCCGCCGAGGAGGCGGTGCGCGGGGGCGGCGAGGTATTGAACCTGGAGGTGTCCGCTCGGGCCGAGGGGTATCGGGGCTTCACGCGTCGGGTGCCGGTGGGGCCCGTGTCGCTCATCACGCCGTTCAACTTCCCGCTCAACCTGGTGGCGCACAAGGTCGCGCCCGCCATCGCGGCGGGGTGCCCGTTCATCCTGAAGCCGTCGGACCGCACGCCGGTGAGCGCGATGATTCTGGCGGAGGTGCTCGCGGAGACGAACCTGCCCGAGGGGGCGTTCTCCGTCGTGACGCCGACGCTGAAGGACATCGGCCCGCTCATCGAGGACGAGCGGCTGAAGCTCCTGTCGTTCACGGGCTCGGAGAAGGTGGGCTGGGACCTCAAGGCGCGTGCGGGGCGCAAGAAGGTGGTGCTGGAGCTGGGCGGCAACGCGGCCTGCGTGGTGGACCGGGAGCCGGGCGCGCCGCTGGAGGTGGTTGCGGACCGCGTGGCGCTCGGTGCGTTCTTCCAGTCGGGGCAGAGCTGCATCTCGGTGCAGCGGGTGCTGGTGCATGCGTCGCACTACGAGGCGTTCAAGGCGCTGATCGTCGAGCGGGCGCGGGCGCTGCGCTCGGGGAACCCGCGAGACGAGGCGACGACGCTGGGGCCGATGATCGACGAGCCGGCGGCGAAGCGACTCGAGGGCTGGATTCAGGACGCGGTGGGGCGGGGTGCCCGGGTGCTGACGGGCGGTGGACGCAAGGGGGCGCTGCTGGAGGCCACGGTGCTGGAGGGGGTGCCCGAGGACGCGCCGCTGAGCGCGGAGGAGGCCTTCGGCCCGGTGGTGTTGCTGCAGCCCTTCACGTCCTTCACGGAGGCGATGGCCCAGGTCAACGCGGGGCGGTACGGGCTCCAGGCGGGGCTCTTCACCAACGACCTCTCACGGGCGATGCATGCCTGGGACGAGCTGGAGGTGGGCGGCGTGGTGGTGGGGGACGTGCCGAGCTTCCGCGTGGACACCATGCCCTACGGCGGCGTGAAGGGCTCCGGTCTGGGGCGCGAGGGCGTGAAGTACGCCATCGAGGACATGACCGAGCTGCGGTTGCTGGTGTTGCGCCAGCGCGCGCCCCAGGAGGATTGAGGCGCGGCGCGGGCGTGGACAAGATGCTCCGATGGACCAGGACGAGCGCGACTTCATCGCGAGCATCAAGAACGCGGACCCCTTCAGGGGGCTCCGCGTGCGCGTGAGCGACTCGGAGGAGTACCGAATCACGGCGCTCGGCCGCGGAGAGATGGGCTTCTATCAGCAGAACGACAGGGCCCTGCTCTTCGAGTTCAGCGCTGGCTTCGGCTTCATCGTCAAGAAGTCCATCCGGCGCTGGGACGACGGCAAGAAGGTCACCGACGCGGAGCGCGAGGTCATCGTCCAGCGCATCGCCGACTACCTGAAGGCCGGCGGTGCGCGGCACGTCAAAATCATCGAGTGAGCCGCGCGTGGCCATGCCCGCGTAGAATGGCCGGAACGCAACACTCCGCAGGTCGATTGCGCACACGCCCGTGCTTCCGCGCTACGACGAACCCTCCCACACTGAAGGGAGATTGCGGCATGCACAATCGACTGAAGTGGTTGGCGATGCTCGGCGCGGTTGTCTTCACAACCGCCTGTGGCCCCGAAGTGCCCATGGGCACCGAAGAGGACCTCTCGCCTGTCGAGGCGACAAACGCCTGCAAGGACCAATGTGAGAGAAACTACACCGTCTGCGCCAGCCGATGCCCTGGCGGTGCGGCGGGTGCTGGCTGCCGTACGGCCTGCACCGCCGTCTTGGTGGGCTGCATCAATGGATGTCCTTCGGCCTTGAAGACCGGCGCGAAGTGACCCGCGTCAGTGGATGATGGCGTAACCGGCGTGGGCGTGGTCGCTCACGCCGTCCGTCTTCACCTGCGCGGCGTTGTGCGTGTCCAGCCCCCCGGACACCCAGACTTGGTCGAAGTTGTCGCCATTGGCCTTCTTCCCGCCGACCACGCGGTGCAGCCCCGCGCCCTCGAGCGCCTTGCCCACGTTCTCCGTCGAGTCGTTGAAGTCGCCCATCACCACCAGCTCGCGCGCCGGGGGACCCTTGGCCTCCGCGCGCGCCACCTCCGCGAGGAACTGGAGCTGCTTCTCACGCAGCCCCGCGCCTTCCTTCCCCGCGGCCAGGTGCACGTTGATGATGCTCTTCTCCTGGCCATCCGGCCCCACCACGCGCGTCACCAGCGCCGTGCGCGGCTCGGAGGGACTGTTCTTCCTGAGCGCCTCGTTGCGCTCACCCAGGGCCTTGCGCTCGGACTCCGTCAGCTTGCCGTCGCCCAGCGCCGCCAGGTCCTCCTTCGACGACACCGCGGGCCCTCCGGACTCCGCCGCCGGCAGCGTCACCGTGTACGCGTCCACCACCTTGTCCGGCGCCCCCACGTAGATGGCGTTGCCGTACGTCGCGTCCGCGCCCGTGTCGCCCTTGATGCTCTTGTCGTCGCCGGAGAACGACTCGCCCGTCACCAGCGTCCCCTCGGGCGTCTGGTACAGCGTCGTCCCATCCGCGCCCTTGCGAATCGCCGTGGCCGGCGCGTCCTCGTGCAACCCCACCGTGGGCACCGTGCCCGACTTGAACGCCTCGAACGCCGGGTTCAGGTGCCGCGCGATGTCCAACGCCGTGTTCGCGTTCCCGCTGCGGTCCACGCCGATGTCCACCTCCTGGAACCCGGCGATGGTCGCGCCCGTCTCGCGGATGAGCTCCGCCTGCTCCTCGCGATTCTTCGCCGTGCGGTACTCGGAGCCCGCGCCGTTGGCCAGGTTCAGCGTCAGCACCCCCGTGCCGCTCTGGATGTCCGGCAGCTCGTCCGCGTGCACCGGCTTCGAGTACCCGCTCGGCCCCTCGTTCGCTCCCCCCGACAGGTCCGGCCGCGTGGGACTGGGACCCGGTGACGGAGACGGCGTGAAGGAGTCCTTCGCCTGCGCCGAGCCCGACGACGCACCCGCGCCATCCTTGGTCCGCGCCTCGTTGGCCGTGGAGGAGGCAGGCGGCTGCTGAACGATGCTCCGGGCCCAACGACCCGCGACATTCCAGATGCTCATCACCATCTCCTCGGCTCAGGAAGCACACGGCCCGGGCCGTGGTTCCGCGTGGACAGCGTGGGGCCCGAGTCTCCCTCAGCCCGGTCATCCCGGAAAGCCGCGCCGGGTCCGAGGGAACCTCCCTCCAAAAGGTCCTGGACCATCCCCGCTCGTACCGTTAGTAGGTTTGACCTCAAACTTTAAGCCCGGGAGTGCGGTGCCCACGCGAGAGGGATGCGCGAGGGGCCGGGGCTCGCCGTGCGCTCCGACTCGAAAGGTCCCCAGACATGGTGCGTTCCATCCCCTTGCCCTGGTTCTCCGCCGCCACGCCCGAAGCACCCGTGGCCAGCGCCCCGCCGCCTCCATTGCCCGTCCCGGTGCCCGAGGGCAGCGCGTGGGGCCTGGAGCTGTGGCAGTGGGCGGGCCTGGCCTTGTTGTTCGTGGGGGCGTGGCTGCTGGGCCGGGCCATCGAGTGGCTGATGCTCAGGCTGGTGGACCGGGCCACCGCGATGACCAAGTCGGGCTGGGATGACCAGCTGGCGACGTCCGCGCGAGGCCCCACGCGCTACGTGCTCTTCGCGGTGCTGGTGGCCACGGGGCTGTGGGCGCTGAAGCTGCCGCCGGTGGCGAAGCACGGCGTGGAGCTGGTGACGCGCTCGGTGGGCCTGGTGGCGGTGGCGTGGTTCCTCTTGCGCTTCGTGAAGCTCGCCGCGGGCTTCGTCGAGCAGACGGTGGCGCGCGAGGAGAAGGGCGGCAACGTGGGCCGCGCCCGGGGCCTGCGCACGCAGCTGTCGGTGCTGCGGCGGGTGGTGGAGGTCGCCATCGTCCTCATCGGCGCGTCGCTCATGCTGCTGCAGTTCGAGGCGGTGCGGAACGTGGGCGTGTCGCTGCTGGCCTCGGCGGGCATCGCCGGCCTGTTCATCGGCCTGGCGGCGCAGAAGTCCATCTCCACGCTCTTGGCCGGCATCCAGCTGTCCATCACCCAGCCCATCCGCATCGGCGACACCGTCATCGTGGAGAACGAGTGGGGGTGGGTGGAGGAGATCACCCTCACGTACGTGGTGGTGAAGGTCTGGGACTTGCGCCGGCTGGTGATTCCCATGGGCCACTTCCTGGAGAAGCCCTTCCAGAACTGGAGCAAGGTGTCCCCCGACATCATGGGCACCGCGGAGTTCTACGTGGACTTCCGCACGGACGTGCCCGCGGCCCGCGCCGAGCTGCGACGCATCCTGGAGCAGGAGTCCAACGGGCTGTGGGACGGCAAGGTGGGAGGGCTGCAGGTGACGGACATGTCCGAGCGCACCATGAAGCTGCGCGCCCTGGTAAGCGCGGCGGACTCCGGCAAGGCGTTCGACTTGCGCTGCCTGGTGCGCGAGCGGCTCATGGCCTTCCTGCGCGAGCAGCCCTACGGCCTGCCCATGGTCCGCACCGAGGCGAGCCTCACCGAGCACGAGGAGGTCCCCAACGGCTCCCGGCCCGCGACGAACGTGGTGGCCGCGCTCCCCAGCGAGTGACGAGCCCGCACTCCACGGCCGTGCAGGTGGGCCCGTGGAGGCGCTGTGCCCATACGGGGCGTCTTTGTTGAGTGGTGAATAGTTCACCCTGGGTCTCCGGGGTGGGGTAGGTTGTCCGCAATCGCGGATTAAACGGAAAGTACGGTTCCGTCTCCCGAGGGCACGCGCGGCAGCAGTGCGCGCGCCATGTGGAGTCCACACGCGGAGGCCGTGCGATGCGGCTGGCCGCGGTGATCCGCGACGCACCACCCACCCAGCAAGGAGCGCTGCCCATGAAGCGGTTGATTCCGTTTGCCCTGATGTTGCTGAGCCCCACCGCGTCGTTCGCGGGGGCCGAGGACCGGGAGCTGTGGATTTCGTTGGGCGCCGACGCCATGGAGCCCGTGGCGGAGGCGTTCGCGAAGGAAGGCTGGAAGATGCCGCCTCCGTCGCTGACGAAGAAGGAGGTGTCGGTGATTGCGGTGCGCGAGTCGCAGCTGGAGCGCATCGCCCACGTCATGCACGAGAAGTTCAACCGGTGTGCGGGCTTCGTCACGTTCGAGACCCAGGACGAGGCGGAGAAGTCGCTGGTGCCCGAGCCGCTGGCGCCCACGCAGGAGCTGGTGACGTACACCATCGACAACGCCACCGCCGTCAACTGCATGATTGGCCGGCTGACCGAGCCCGGCGTGCGCTCCACCATCACCACGCTGTCGGGGTACACCACGCGCTACTACACGCACACGACGGGCGTGAACGCGGCGAACGCGCTGCGCACCCTCTGGGCGAACATCGCCGCGTCGCGCAGCGACATCACCGCGGAGCTGTTCACCCACGCGGCGTGGGCGCAGCCCTCCGTGGTCCTCACCATCCCGGGGTCCACGCTGGCCAGCGAGATTGTGGTGGTGGGTGGCCACCTGGACTCCATCTCCTCGGGCTCCGTGGCGCCCGGCGCGGATGACAACGCGTCCGGCATCGCGTCCTTCACGGAGGTCATCCGCGCCGCGGTGTCCTGCAACTACCGGCCGCTGCGCACGGTGAAGTTCATCGGCTACGCGGCGGAGGAGGTGGGCCTGCGCGGCTCGAAGGAGATCGCCGCCTGGCACAAGAACAACAACAAGAACGTGGTGGGCGTGCTCCAACTGGACATGACCAACTACAAGCGCCCCACCAACACCCACGACGTGGGCGTCGTCACCGACTACACCAACGCCGCGCAGAACACGTTCCTGCGCAACATCATCACCACCTACGGCGGTGGCATCGTCCAGCGCGACACCACGTGTGGCTACGCGTGCTCGGACCACGCGTCGTGGACGAACCAGGGCTTCGCGGCCTCCATCCCGCACGAGTCCACGGTCAGCTCGGGCAACCCCTACATCCACACGGTCAACGACACGATTTCGCAATCGGGCAGCAACGCCAACCACGCCCTGAAGTTCTCGCGCATCGCCGCGGGCTTCGTGGGTGAGCTGGCCAAGGGCGTCACGAACTAGGCCGTCTGTCCTCCGCCGCGTCGCCTGTCCCGGGGCGCGGCGGAGGGCGTCGAATCGTCGTTCCCGTCGACGGGGGCCACTGTAGGCTCGCGCGCGCCGTCGTACCGCGCAGTGCGAGGACCCATGGCCTACTCGTCGGAGATCAGCCGCACCCAGCCCGCTTGCATCCTGCTGCTCATCGACCAGTCGGGGTCGATGGACGACCCCTTCGGGGGGCAGGGCGGCACGCGCAAGAAGGCCGAGGGCGTGGCGGACGTCACCAACCGCCTGGTGCAGAACTTGGTGGTGCGGTGCGCCCGCGAGGAGGGCATCCGGGACTACTTCCACCTGGGTGTGCTCGGGTATGGCGAGAAGGTCGGTTCGGCCTTCTCCGGCGCGCTCGCGGGGCGGGGGCTGGTGCCCATCAGCGAGGTGGGGCACGCGCCCGCGAGGCTGGAGGAGCGCACGCGCGAGCGTGAGGACGGGATGGGGGGCCTGGTGCGCGAGAAGGTCCGCTTCCCCATCTGGGTCGAGCCGCACGCGCACGGTCCCACGCCGATGTGCGAGGTGCTCCTCCGGGCCCGCGAACTGGTGACGGCCTGGATGCGCGAGCACCCGGAGAGCTTCCCGCCCATCGTGGTGAACATCTCCGACGGGGAGCCCACGGATGGAGACCCGGCCGAGGCCGCGGCGGCGCTTCGCTCCGTGCGAGGCGAGGACGGCGCGGTGCTGCTGCTCAACGTGCACCTGTCCTCGAACCCGGCCGTGCCCATCCAGTTCCCCGACTCGGAGACGAACCTGCCGGACGCGCACGCGCGCAGGCTCTTCGCGCTCTCCAGTCCGCTCACGCAGGGCATGCTCGCCGCGGCCCGGGATGAGGGCCACGCGGTGCGCGAGGGCGCGCGCGGCTTCGTCTTCAACGCGGACATCCTCTCGCTCATCAAGTTCCTGAACATCGGGACGCGGCCGAGCAACCTGCGTTGAGCATGCGAATCGAGCTCGAGGTGATGGGCGTCCAGAAGGACGGCAACGCGCCCACCGAGAACGAGGACGCCGCGGCGCCCGACCACTCCGCTGTCCTCACGGAGGACACGCTGCACGTGGCCGTCGCGGACGGCGCGACGGAGAGCCTGTTCTCCGGCCTGTGGGCGAGGCTGCTCGCGCGCGAGTATGCACGGGGCCCGCTGCGAGCGCCCTCGGACCTGCTCCAGGCGCTGCCGGGACTGCAGCGCCGCTGGCTCGCGGAGGTCGAGGGGCGGGAGCTGCCCTGGTACGCCCAGGAGAAGCTTCGCGAGGGGGCCTTCGCCACGCTGCTGGGCGTGAGCCTCGCGGGGACGCCGGCGCGAGGGGACGGCGTCGTGGGCACGTGGTCCGCGCTGGCCGTGGGGGACTCGTGCCTGTTCCAGGTGCGCGACGAGCAGTTGCTGCGGAGCTTCCCCCTGGAGCTGGCGTCATCGTTCGGCTCGCGTCCCTTCCTGGTGTCCACGCATGGCGCGCAGAACGCGCGCGTCGTCGAGCAGGCGCGCGAGGCGACGGGCGAGGTGCGCGCGGGCGACACGCTGCTCCTGATGACAGACGCGTTGGCCCACTGGCTCCTGGGGGAGCACGAGCGAGGCGGGCGGCCCTGGCTGGCGTTGCCTGCTCGTGCTTCATTCGAGTCGTTCGTGGCGGGGCTGCGCGCGGCGCGGAGCATCCGCAACGACGACACCACGCTGATGCGCCTGTCGGTGGGGGCGTGACGTCATGGCCCTGCCCTCCGACAGCGACTATCAAGCCGCCCTCCAGCATCCGGGACAGGCCTTCTCCGATGCCCGGCTGAAGGCGGGCGTCGTCGAGCAGGGGGCGGGGGCGATGGCGGGGCTGCCTCGGCCTCGCGCGGGCAACTTCGCCACCACGTACCAGGTGACCTGCGGCGACCAGGTCTACGCCGTGCGCTGCTTCACGCGCCCGTACCCCCGGGACCAGGAGTCGCGCTACCTCGAAATCCGGCGACACCTGGAGCAGCACTGGCTGCCGTCCTCGGTGGGCGTGTGGTTCCAGCCTCGCGGCATCCACGTCCGGGGCCGCTGGCTGCCCATCGTCATGATGGAGTGGGTGCAGGGCGAGTCCCTGGAGCGCTACGTCGGCCGACACCTGCATGAGCCGCTGACATTGTTCCGCCTCGCCGCCGAGTGGCTGGGGCTGCTGTCGGCCCTGCGTGACGCGGGCATCGCGCATGGTGATCTGCAGCACGGCAACGTGCTCGTCACGGAGCGGGGGCTGCGGCTCATCGACTACGACGGCATGTGCGTACCCCCGCTCGTCGGGCGCACGGGCCACGAGACGGGCCATCCGAACTACCAACACCCCGGCCGCGACGCGGGGTTCTTCGACCTGCGGTTGGACCACTTCTCGGGCTGGGTGGTGTGGCTCTCGCTCGTGGCGCTCGCACACGAGCCATCGCTCTGGGAGCGCTTCCAGGGCGGCGATGACTGTCTGCTGTTCCGCCGCCGGGACTTCGTCGAGCCGGAGCGCTCTTTGCTGGTCCAGGCGCTGCGGAACTCGCCCCACGCGCGGGTGCGCGAGTACGTGGCCCCCACGTTGTCGCGACTGCTGGCGATGCCCGCCGACGCGGTGCCCGAGGTGTCGCTGGACGTGTCGCCGCCCAAGGCGGGCGAGGGCGAGGCGTCGCCGACGATGGCCTGGCTGCGCGAGCTGTCGCGGTGGCTTCCCCTCGACAAACCCGTGGTGCGGGAGTTCTCCCGTGAGGGCTCGCTGGAGCGCGGCATGGTCAGCGGGCTGCTGGTCACCGCGGCGCTGGGGCTGGTGCCCGCCGTGGTGTTCTCGCCGTGGTGGCTCCTGGGCGCGGGGTTCGTCGGGAGCGTGGGGGCGGTGCGCAGTCGCGCGTTGTACCTGCGCGACGCGCTGGCGCGTGAGCGCCTCGACTGGGAGCGTCAGCGGACCCAAGCGGCCACCGAGCGAGCCCGGCTGGAGGAACAACAGCGTCGGCTGACCGAGTCCCGTCCCGCCATCCTTCGCGCGTCCCAGGCCGCGCGCTCTCCGCTGCTCACGGAGCAGGACGCCCTGCACGCGTGGATGGAGGACGTGCGTCGGCGCAACCTCGACGTGGACAGCTCCGAACTGGAGCGCATCGAGGGCAGACGGGCGCAGGTGGACCGCGAGGAGCTCAACGCACGCAAGGACCTGGAGGTCGAACGTCGACGCTGGGAGGAAGACGCGGAGCTTCAACAATCGCTCTCACCCATCGCGCGTCACGAGGCGCTGATGCGCTTCAAGCAACACCTGGCCGCGCTCGGGGCCCGGTTCGACGAACGCCGAGCGGCCCTGGAGTCGGAGGAGGACGTCGCGGCGACCCACGCGCGGACCTCCGGTGTCCTCTCCAGGGCCTTCCGCGAGGCCATGGCCCGGGCCGGCGCACTCATCGACCAGCTGCGGACGCAGGAGAGCGCGCTCGTCGAGGTGGACCGCGCGCTCGCGCAGACGCGACATGACCTCATCGTCGAGGGCTCGCGTGAGCTCGTCGCCGAATGTGCGCTCGCCGCCTACGGCTCCAACCAGTTCGCCCATTTCATCAGCTGGCTCTTCCAGGAGACTCCCGACAAAACGTGAAAAGTTGTGTTGAATGGGTCCATGACGACTCGCTCGAGCATCTTCCTGGCGGCAGTGGGATGGGCTGTCCTCGTGGTGGGGTGCGGTGGCGGAGGCGACGCGGGCCGTCGCGCGGAGGACCCTGCGGACGCCGGGCGCGAGGCGGACGCGGGTGACATCTCGGACGCGGGCGAGTCGCCCGACGCGGGGCCGGTGGTGGATGGAGGCTCGCCCGAGAACCCGACGCTGGGCTTGTCGTGCACGGTGGGGGGCGGGTGCTCGGAGTTCATCGGCTCGGGCAGCGGTTCCATCTGGGTGGATGGCTCCGCCGCGGGCCCCGAGCGCTACGCGGGCAAGACGTTGTGCATCAAGCCGGGGACGTATTCCTACCTGGCGCTGCACGGGGTGAAAGGGACGGCCGAGAAGCCTGTCATCGTCACCAACTGCGGTGGTCAGGCCGTGTTCAACAACACGGGCAACAGCCCGGTGGGCATCACGGGCGCGAGCCGGTACCTGCGGCTGACGGGCACCGGGAGCACGCACGCCTACGGCCTGGTGGCGGGGACGGCGGGAGGCAATCAAGCGCACATCGACCTGCGCGACGGGACGTCCGACGTGGAGATCGACCACGTGGAGGTGCGTGGCAATCCCAACGGTGGCGTGGGCATCGCCTTCCGCACCTATCCGACGTGCGCCGGCACCTGGGCTCGTGGCACGTGGGCCCAGTACAACACCCGCATCCACGACACGTACATCCATGACACCGTCTACGAAGGCATCTACATCGGCCCGTCGCACCATGGCTGGGTGGCCGGCCAGTCCTATACCCCGGGCTTCGACTGCGGCGGCGGCAAGCGGGTGTCCGAGGCGGATGTGATTGGCGTCGAGGTGGTGGGCAACCGGGTGGAGAACACCGGCAATGACGCCATCCAGGTGGGCGGCGCGCTCGAGGGGATGACCCTCCGGCGCAACTTCATCAAGAACTACGGCCGGAACAACAACAGCAGCCACTCCGGTGGAATCACCGTGAACCCGGGCAGCAAGGGTGTCATCGACTCGAACTGGATCGAGACGGACCAGCCCCGCAACACCCAGGGCATCATGTTCCAGGGGCTGGGCGGCTCGCTGGTGATGAACAACATCATCATCGGGGCCCGGACGGGGACGCTCTTCAATCGCACCACGGACGTGAACCTGCAGATCGCCAGTCCACGCCCGGTCGCCTATCACCACAACACGGTGGTGAGCTCTTCGGTAGAGGGCGCCTACGTCTTCTGCAACCTGATGGGCGGCAACGTCGTCACCTTCTCCAACAACATCGTCGCGGGCGCGCCGACGACGCACGCGGGCAATGGCAACAACACGGCGTGCCTGGATCTGCTCGCGAGGACGAACCTGGTGTCCACGCAGCTGTCGGCGGCGGGCTTCAGGGACGCGGCGGCGAAGGACTTCCACCTGCTGTCCTCCTCGGCCGCGGTGGACAAGGGCGTGACGCTCACCGGCGTGGTGGACTTCGACTTCGACGGTGCCCAGCGATTGCCGCCCTATGACTACGGCGCGTATGTGGCGGCCGCGGGGATACCGCTCGTCACGCCGCCTCCCCAGGTGGAGCGCTGATGCTTCGGGCTGGCGCGCTGGTGCTGGGCCTGCTCGCGGTGGGGACCGCCCAGGCGACGGACGCGGGGCCCTCGCGCGCCTCGCTCCAGTCCGTCGTGGACTCGCTGGCGGCGGAGGCCGCGGTGCTGTCGCCGGGCTCGGACCTTGCGTTGGCGGTGCGGGACGCGAGGACGGGGGAGTACGCCGGGTTCTCGGACACGGTGCCGCACATCTCCGCGAGCTCGGCCAAGGTGTTCTGGGTGGCCGCGGCGCTGAAGAAGGCCGAGGAGAAGAAGGTGGCCCCGCTGGCGGAGAAGGTCTTCCGCACCTCGGACAACGAGGCCTCGGGCGCGGTCATCGACATGGTGGGTGGGCCGGATGCCATCAACGACTACCTGCGCTCGCTCGAGGTGAAGAACACCGCGCTGACGAAGTGGAACTACGGCAAGCCGCGCTGGGCCACCAACTCTCCGAAGGTGATGGGGAACGACAACTACTTCTGCGCGGCGGACGCGGTGGCCTTCCTCCATCGACTGGCGGCGGGCGAGCTCTTGAAGCCCCGGCCGACGTCGCGCCTGTTGAAGTGGATGGAGCTGACGCCTCGCGAGGGCTGTGGTGGGTGGCTGGGCACGCGCCTGCCGGCGAAGGCCCGCGCGAGCTTGCGGCACAAGGCGGGGTGGCTGCCTCCAGGGTGCTGCTCGGATGACGCGCGCTACAATGTGCTCAACGAGGTGGGCGTGGTGCGGCTGCCGGATGGTGGGCACTACACGGTGGCCATCCTGGCGGCCCGCGGGCCGGACTGGCCACGTCAGGCGTTCTTCGTCGAGCGCGCGTCGTGTGTGCTCTACCGCGCGCTGTCGGGGGATGCGTCGCTCGACTGCGGCGAGGCGCTCGTGAAGCAGGGGGGCCCCGCGCCGGTGGTCATCGAGGACGGGGGGACACCTCCGGACTACGACTGCTGACGACGGCGTGCCCCGGGGGCGTCAAGCCACGGTAGATTGCGGCCTGGACCCTCGCGGGAGGACGTCATGGGCTTCGGGTGCTGCCACTACCAGGAGGTGGGGGAGGGATGTGACTCCGCCTTCACGATGGAGTCCTCGCGCGTCACCTTCGGCCGGGGCTGTCTGTCGGAGGTGGGGGACAGGGCGCGGGCGCTCGGGATGCGGCGCGTGGCGCTCTTCACCGACGCGGGGGTGGCGAGGCTGCCCATCTTCGGCACCGTGGTGGAGTCTCTGCGCGCGGCGGGGCTGGAGCTTGGCGTCTTCAAGGACGTGAGCATCGAGCCCACGGACCAGTCCTTCCTGGAGGCGATTCGCTTCGCCGCGGACCTGCGTCCGGATGGCTATGTCTCCCTGGGCGGTGGCTCCGTCATCGACACGTGCAAGGCGGCGAACCTCTTCGCCACCTGGCCGTCCGACTTCCTGACGTATGTGAATGCGCCGGTGGGGGAGGGCCGTCCGGTGCCCGGGCCGCTCAAGCCCCACATCGCTTGTCCCACCACGTCCGGCACCGGCAGCGAGGTGACGGGCATCACCATCTTCGATTTGCGCTCGCTGGGTGCGAAGACGGGCATCGCGTCGAACGCGCTGCGGCCCACCGAGGCGCTGGTGGACCCGGACTGCACCGCCACGCTGCCGGGCGAGGTCGTGGCGGCCAGTGGGTTGGATGTCCTGTCGCACGCGCTGGAGAGCTACACGGCCCGGGCCTATGTCCGCCGGCCCGCGCCCGCGCGCCCCACGTTGCGGCCGATGAGCCAGGGGGCGAACCCCTGGAGCGATTTGGGCTGCCGCGAGGCGCTGCGGTTGATGGGGTTGTATCTGGAGCGGGGCGTGGCGGACGCGACGGACCACGAGGCCCGCGAGCAGTTGATGTGGGCGGCGACGCTGGCGGGCATCGCGTTCGGAAACGCGGGGGTGCATGCGCCGCACGGGATGGCGTACGCGGTGGCGGGGCTGGTGCGGGACTTCCGGCCCACGGGCTATCCGCAGGAGGAGCCGCTGGTGCCGCATGGCATGGCGGTCATCCTCAACGCGCCGGCGGTGTTCCGTTACACGGCGGCCGAGAGCCCCGAGCGACACCTGGAGGCGGCCACGTGGCTGGGCGCGGACGCGCGCGGCGCGGGCCCTGGGGACGCGGGCGAGGTGCTGGCGGACAAGCTCATCCGCATCATGCGCGCGGTGGGGATGCCGAACGGGCTCCGGGGAGTGGGGTACACGGAGGCGGATGTGTCGGCGCTGGCGTCGGGGGCATTGCCCCAGCAGCGCCTGCTCCAGAACGCGCCCCGTGAGATGACGCGGCCGGTGCTGGAAGGGCTCTTCCAGCAGGCCCTGGGGTACTGGTCGCCGTGATGAGAGGGATTTCGCCGTGAGTGACGTCGAGACCGCCGAGCGCTACACCTACTTCCTGCCCATCACCACGCGGTGGATGGACAATGACGTGTACGGTCACATCAACAACGTCACGTACTACAGCTACTTCGACACGGTGGCGAACCACTTCCTCATCCACGAGGGTGGGCTGGACATCCACGCGAGCCCCATCATCGGGTTGGTGGTGGAGTCGAAGTGCCAGTACCGCGCGCCGCTCGCGTATCCCGACCGCCTCCGGGCGGGGCTGCGTGTGGACAAGCTGGGCACGCGCTCGGTGACGTATGGGATTGGCATCTTCAAGGAGGGGGAGGCGGAGGCCGCGGCCCATGGCCACTTCGTCCACGTGTTCGTGGACCGGCAGACGCGCAAGTCCACGGCGATTCCCGAGCGATTGAGAGAAGCGCTTTCGCGGCTGGTTCCGCCCGCCTAGGGAGGTGTCATGGCGTCGCTGTCTCAGTCAGGTCCCCCCGTCGCGCTCTTCCTGCCGCTCGCGGTGGCGTGGTTCGCGTTCGTGATGTGGGTCTTGTCGTGGGTGAGTGGCTGGCGTGGGCTGGCGCGGAACTTCGGGACGGACACCGGGGACAGGCCCGAGTCGATGCGGTGGTTGCGCTCTGCCCGGTTGGGCCTGGCGTCGTATGACTGCTGTCTCTGGGTAGGTGGAGACGAGCGCGGGCTCTACCTGCGGCCCGTTCTGCCGCTGCGGCTCTCGCATGCGTCGCTGCGCATCCCCTGGTCGGAGATTCGAGCGTGGGAGCGCAAGAAGTTCCTGTTCTGGTGGTCCGACACGCTCCACCTCGGCCCGACGCGCCTGCGGCTGAAGGTTCCCTCGTCCGCGATGGAGTCGCTCACCCCCTACCTGGAGGCCTGTCGCGATGGATTCGTTCAGACTCGTCTTCGATGAGCAGCGGGAGCTGGTGGGGGAGGTGCCGCCGGTGACATGCGGGCTGTGCGCCGCGCCGGCGAGGGGCCGGCTGCTCGAGGAGGGTGCGCTGGCGGGGAGCTTCGGGTGGGACTGTGACTGTGGCGCGCTGGGGATTCATGCGCCGCTGTATGACCTGGACGAGCTGTACGACGAGCTGCTGGCCGCGTGGGGGCTGGGAGTGGACTCCCCGGACGTCGAGCCGCTGGCGCCGGTGGGCGCGTCGGGCTTCCTCTTCGCGACGTACGTCGATGGGCACAAGCTCCTCCAGCAGCTCTTCAATCGGGCGAGGGCGGAGGGGGCCCTGGTGGCGGCCACCCAGGTGCAGGTCGTCATCGAGGCGCCTCGCTCCGCGGGGTTGGAGATGACCTGGGATGTGCTCTGGGCGCGTGCTCCGCGACGGGGCGAGTGAGGAGGGACGCGGATGCTGGAGTCACGAGACATGCTCCTCTTGGCGGCGGGTGTCTTGCCGGGCTGGCTCGTCCCGCCCTTGTTCGTCCTGAGCCTCGTGGCCATCTCGTACTTCGCGTCGCTCAAGGGCGGCTGGTTCGGGCTCGCGAAGCGCTTCCGGACGAACATGCCCCGGCCGGACCTGTTCATGAAGATGTCCACGGGACGGATGGGATGGACCCACTACAACCGCTGCCTGACGGTGGGGGCGAGTGAGGCGGGGCTCTATCTGGCGATGATGCCCAGCTTCACGCCGTTCCATCCGCCGCTGCTCATCCCCTGGTCTGAAATCAAGGAGCGGCGGCGCGAGACGTCCCAGTTCAAGCGTGTCGAGAAGCTCGTCATCGGACCCGACCGCACCGTGGTGCGAATCGAGGCCCTGGTGATGGATGGGCTTGCCCGGTACCTGCCGCCTCCGCGTGAATAGACCTTCATGCTGACTCGATACTTCAGGCTCACCGAAGCCGTGCAGGCCGGTCACTGGTCCCTGGGCCCCTCGACGGATGAACAGGACCAGGAACTGGATGCCTGGACCGCTCACACCTCGCGCCAGGTCCCTGACCGCATCAAGCTGCGGATTCGGGAGAAGGGGCGTCGACGCGACTTCAACCTGGTGGGTGCCAGCGGGGTGCCGGTGCTCCACGCCAGGCTGGCGGCCCTCTTCGCGGAGTTCACCCCCCAGGAAGTCCAACTCGTACCCGTGGATATCAAGGGCTGCGGGGATGAGTACTCGCTGCTCATCGCCACGAGAGTCATCGACCTCTCGCGGATGAGGACCGAGCTGACGAAGGCCGGCGACCCCCAGGTGTTCCGCGCCGGAGGGTCGCCCGGCGCCCTCATCGTCTCGGAGCACATCCAGTTGCTCCTGGAGCGTGCCCGCCTCACAGGAGCAGCCTTCGAGGAGGTCTAGGGTGCCGCGTGCGCCGCGTGCACGGGCGGCCTGCGCACGGACCAGGGGCGGGCGTTCTCCAACTGGCCCGCGAGCCGGAACAGCGTGGACTCTTCCGCGAAGCGGCCGACGAACTGCACGCCGATGGGCAGGCCCTGCGCGTTCCAGTGCAGGGGCACGGACATGGCCGGCTGCCCCGTCACGTTGAAGAGCGGTGTGAAGGGAATCAGCGTGAAGACGTGCCGGTACCACTCGCCCGCGCCCATGGGCTTGTTCGAGTCCAGCACGCCGAGCGGATAGGGCGGCACGGCCACGGTGGGCGTCAGCAGTACGTCATGGTCCACGAAGAACGCGCCCACCGCGCGGCTCACCTGGTTGAAGACCGCGAACGCCGCCTGCAGGTCCAGCGCGCGCAGGCGCCGTCCGTGCTCCACGGCGGCCCACGTCGTGGCCTCCAGCGTGTCCGGCCCCAGCGTGCGCCCCAGCGCTCCGCCGAGCATCTCCGCCAGCGCGGCGTTGCTCGCGCACCACACCGACACCATGGCCTCCACCAGGACCGCGTCATCGTAGACAGGCGCGGCCTCGACGATGTCGTGCCCCAGGGACGCGCACAGCTTCGCCGCGTCCTCCACCGCCGCCACGTTGTCCGGATGCACCGGCACGCCCGATGCCGCCTTGCGCGAAATCGCGATGCGCAGCTTCCCGGGCTCCCGACGCACCTCCTCCAGGAACGGTCGCTCCGGCGGCGGCGCGAAGTACGGGTCTCCCGGCGCATACCCCTGCGTGGCGTCCAGCATCGCCGCGCTGTCGCGCACCGAGCGCGTCATCACATGCTCGATGCCCAGGCCGTTGACCGCGTCGCCGCCGTCCGGGCCGACGGAGACGCGCCCGCGCGTGGGCTTCAATCCGAACACGCCACACAGGGAGGACGGGATGCGCAGCGAGCCGCCTCCGTCGTTGCCGTGCGCCACCGGGACGATGCCCGACGCCACCGCCGCCGCCGAGCCTCCGCTCGAGCCACCCGGGCTGCGCGACAAATCCCAGGGATTGCGCGTGGGGCCGTACGTCACCGGCTCCGTCGTCGCGTTGTTGCCGAACTCCGGCGTGTTCGTCCGCCCCATCAGCACCATGCCCGAGCGGCGATAGCGCTCCATCAACACCGTGTCATGCGGGAGCACCAGCCCACGGGCCAGCCGGCTGCCCAGCTCCGTGGGGATTCCCGCCGCGTGCACCACCAGGTCCTTGATGAGGAAGGGCACCCCGCGGAAGGGCCCCTCGGCCACCCCGCGCTTCAAGGCCTCGCGCGCGTCGGCTTCCCGGACGTCGATGACCGCGTTCAGCTTCGGATTGACGCGGGCGATGGCCTCCAGCGCCGCGCGCAGCAGCTCGTCGGGACTGACTTCCTTCTGCCGCACCAGCTCCGCCAGCCCCAGCGCGTCGTATCGCGTGTAGTCGTCCAGGTGCATAGGTCCTCGTGTCGCACGAGCCGACGGGACTCGGCCCAGGTGCGGCGCGAGAGGATACCGCTACACCTCACACCGCCGCTCGCGGGCGCCGCGCCGGGTCGCCGCCGCACCACCACGCGATGCCGATGACGCAAGGCGGCGACAACTGTCACCGAATGTTTCAAGCAGCACGGACGCGGCTCGAAATGCGCGTCGAGCGGGGAGTATCCTCACGGCCGCGGCGGCGGAGCCATCCGCCCGCATCCCCAGAAGGAATCCCCCGTCCATGTTCATGTCCCCGCGTCATCGACGCCAGGGTGTCCTGGCCCTTCTTCCCTTGAGCCTGTGTCTCACGCTCGCGTGTGGTCCCGTGCAGGAGGAAGCGCCGTCCGAACAGCCCACGACCCAGGTCGAATCCCAGGCGCTGGCCGCCCCGGGCTTCGCCGAGCTGCACCACCACATGTTCGCCGAGGAGGCCTTCGGCGGCGGCTGGTTCCACGGCAGCCACACCGGCTCGCTGACGAGCTGTGACGGCGGCCTTCCGGAGAGCGACCATGCTCGCGTGCGCATGGACTTGAGCAACCTGCTCAACCTGTGCCCGAACTCGGGAGGCATCAACCTGGGCGGCAACCCGCTGCTCGCGGCGCTCTTCGGCCTGGGCGGCGCGGTGGGCTCGGAGTTCATCGGCAAGATTGAGGGCACCGAGGGCGACACCGGCATCCACCTGGGCCGCATGTCGGTCAACACCCAGTGGCCGCGCTGGGACACCATCGCCCATCAGCAGTCGTGGGAGGGGTGGCTGCGTCAGGCGCACCAGGGCGGCATGTCGCTGGTGATGGTGTCGCTGGTCAGCAACGAGTTCCTCTGCAAGGTGTTGCCGTACCAGAACATCTCGCGGCCGTGCGACGAGATGGTGGACGTGGAGCTGCAGCTCCAGATGGCGCGTGACTTCGACGCGCGCAACGACTGGGTGGAGATCGCCCTGACGCCCTCGCACGCGCGCAACATCATCGCCTCCGGCAAGCTCGCCATGGTGCTCTCCATCGAGACGAGCAAGCTGTTCGGCACCAAGGACTGGCGCACGGAGCTGGACCGCTTCTATTCGTTGGGTGTGCGCTCGCTCCAGCCGGTGCACCAGCTGGACAACCGCTTCGGCGGCGCGGCGCTGCACAACGCCATCTTCCAGGCCGCGCAGTTCCTGGAGACGTGCCACGTGGACACCGACTGCGGCGTGACGACGGACACGATGACGCTCGGCTTCGACGTGTACCGCGACGCGGCCGGCAACTGCCGCAACACCAAGGGCCTCACCGCGGATGGCAAGGCGCTGGTCCAGGCGATGATGAGCCGGGGCATGCTCATCGACGTGGCGCACCTGTCGGAGAAGGGCCTGCAGGACGCCTTCGCCCTGGCGCAGGCGAACACGTACTACCCGCTGGTCATCTCCCACGGCCACTTCCGCGAGGTGATGAACCCGAAGCTGGCGGACGACGAGAAGACCACGCCCGCGTGGGTGGTGCGCTACCTGCGCCAGACGGGCGGCATCTTCGGTCTGCGCACGGCGCATGACGAGACGCGCACGTACTCGCGCTCGGGTGTGGCCAACAACTGCCACGGCTCCACGCGCTCGCTCGCCCAGGCGGTCGAGTTCGGTCGCCAGGGCCTCAAGGTGCCCATGGCCTTCGGCGCGGACCTGAACGGCTTCATCCAGCAGACCCGTCCGCGCTTCGGCAACCACGGCGCGTGCTCGGCCACGTTCCAGGCGGAGGCGGACGCGCACCTGCGGCAGCAGAACGTCGCGGGCCCCACGCGCCTGGGCACGGGCTTCGACGAGTACGGCCTCGCGCACGTGGGCTACCTGCCGGACCTGCTCAAGGACCTGGGCCGCGTGGGCGCGAACACCGCGGCCCTGTCGGGCTCGGCGGAGACCTTCCTGAAGACGTGGGAGCGCGCCGTCAACCCGCGCACGGGCATGGCGGACGCGGCGGCGGACATCGACACCAGCGGCGTGGCCACCTACGTGGACAAGGCCACCCGCGAGACGCAGTACCCGCTCCTGTGCGGCGTGCGCTACGCGCCGGACTCCAAGGCCGTGGGCGAGTCCTGCCGCTTCAAGGAGGAGTGCATCAGCGACGCGTGCACCGCGTCCGGCTGCAACAGCTCCGGCACCTGCATCTGCGACGAGGAGGCCGACTGCGCGTCCACCCAGTACTGCGGCTGGGGCCTCAACAGCGGCAAGTGCCAGCCGAAGAAGGCCCGAGGGGCCACCTGCCTGTACGGGAAGGAGTGCTTGTCGGGTAGCTGCCGCTGGACGCTGACCTGCGGCTGAGCCGGGGGGGCCGGGGTGCGCATCGCCGTTGCGCGGCGCACCCCGGGGGCGTAGGGAGTTCCCATCCCCTATGTCCGCCACCGTCCAACTGCTCGAAGCCGTCCGGAAGGAAGCCCGCCCCGGTATCTGGTCCAACGGAGTGAACCTCTCCCGCGCCGGGGCGGTGGTCCTCCAGTCGAAGACGGAGAGCGAGCTGGAGCTGAGGGTGCGCTCGTCGGGGCGCCCGGTTCCCTTCACGGTGACGCTCTATCCGGCCGACGAGGCCTGGGAGTGTGACTGCCCCAGCCGCGTGGACCCGTGCGAGCACGTGGTGGCCGCGGCCCTGTCGCTCCAGCAGGCGGAGAAGACGGACGCGCCCATGGAGACGGCGGCCACCCGCTGGTCTCGCGTGGTGTACCACTTCGCGCGCACGGGCGACGGCCTCCAGCTCAAGCGCACGCTGGCCCACGCGGACGGGCGCGAGGAGCCGCTCGACGGCAGCCTCGCCTCGTACATGGCGAAGCCCGCGCAGGCCGCGCAGCTCCAGGTGGAGCAGGCCGACCTGCTGGCCGACCGCATCCTGGAGCAGCGGCGCACCCGCGGCGCCCTGGCCCCCGAGACGCTGGAGGCGCTGCTCAAGGTGCTGGTGCAGGCGCGCAACGTGCTGCTCGACGGTCGCCCCGTGGCCATCCCCGACGAAGTCGTGGTGCCCCAGGCGCTGGTGGAGGAGCGCGGCGGGCAGCTGGTGGTGACGGTGGCGCGCGACCCCCGCGTGACGGAGGTGGTGAGCCCCGGCGTGGCGCTGGTGGGTGACGCGCTCGCGCGGCTGGGCGAGACGAGCATGACGGGCCCGTGGCTCAACAACCTGCCCATCGTGCGCACCTACGGCGCGGAGCAGCTCGGCGAGCTGACCTCCAAGGTGCTGCCGGAGCTGGGGCGCCGCATGCCCGTGGACGTGCGCACCAAGCGGGTGCCGTCCATCGACCGCGAACTCAAGCCGCGCATCCTGCTGGAGCTGCACCAGCTGGAGTCCGGGCTGTCGGTGCTGCCGACGCTCGTCTACGGCGCGCCGCCGGCGGTGCGCATCGACAACGGGCGCATGGTGTACCTGCGCGGCGCGGTGCCGCTGCGCGACGAGGCCGTGGAGCAGCGCCTGGTGCACGAGCTGCGCGAGGAGCTGAACCTGGTGCCCGGCCGTCGGGTGACGGTGCAGGGGCCGGAGATGGTGCGCTGGGCGGACAAGCTGCGGCGGTGGGGCGGGGACCTCGCGGGTGACGGCGCGTCGGTGGTGAGCCCGGACGTGCGGCTCAAGCCCTCGTTGTCGGTGGAGGGCGCAACCAACGCGCTGGGCGTGCCGGAGGTGCGCTTCACGCTCGACTTCCAGGTGGAGGGTGGCAAGGGCGGCGAGACGCGCTCGGTGGACGCGGCCGCGGTGGTGCGCGCGTGGCAGGAGGGGCTGGGGCTGGTGCCGCTGGTGGGCGGTGGTTGGGCCCCGCTACCTCGCGCCTGGCTGGAGAAGAATGGCCAGCGCGTGGCGGACCTGCTGGCCGCGCGTCAGTCGGATGGTCGTGTGTCCAACCACGCGCTGCCGCAGTTGTCGCAGCTGTGCGAGACGCTGGAGCAGCCGCCTCCGCCGGGACTGGACAAGCTGGCGCCGCTCGTCGAGGGCTTCGAGAAGCTGCCGCCGCCGGTGTTGCCGGAGGAACTCAACGCGTCGCTGCGCCACTACCAGCAGACGGGCGTGAGCTGGCTGGGCTTCCTCAAGAGCGCGGGCCTGGGCGGCATCCTCGCGGACGACATGGGCCTGGGAAAGACGCTCCAGACCATCTGCGTGTTGGGCAAGGGCTCGCTCGTGGTGTGCCCCACCAGCGTGCTGCCCAACTGGGTGGCGGAGCTCAAGCGCTTCCGTCCCTCGCTGAAGGTCTGCGTCTACCACGGCCCTGGCCGTGCGCTGGACGCGGCGGCGGACGTGACGCTCACCACGTACTCCATCCTGCGCCTGGACGCGGCGGTGCTGGGCGCGCAGGACTGGGCCATGGTGGTGCTGGACGAGGCGCAGGCCATCAAGAACCCGGAGAGCCAGGTGGCGCGCGCCGCCTTCGGAATCAAGTCCGGCTTCCGGTTGGCGCTCAGCGGCACGCCGCTGGAGAACCGCCTGGACGAGCTGTGGAGCCTGATGCACTTCACCAACCCGGGCCTGCTCGGCGGACGGCGGCAGTTCGAGGAGAAGCTCGCGCGCCCCATCTCCGAGGGCAACGCGGGCGCCGCGAGCGAGCTGCGCCGCCGCATCCGTCCCTTCGTGCTGCGCCGCCTCAAGCGCGACGTGGCGCCGGAGCTGCCGCCGCGCATCGAGTCGGTGATGCACGTGTCGCTGGATGAGCGCGAGCGCTCCATCTACGACGCGGTGATGGCGGCCACGCGCGCGGAGGTGGTGGCCCTGCTCAACGAGGGCGGCAGCGTGCTCAAGGCGCTGGAGGCGCTCCTGCGCCTGCGTCAGGCCGCGTGCCACCCGGCGCTGGTGCCAGGGCAGAAGGCCACCTCGTCGTCGAAGGTGGACACGCTGGTGGAGGCGCTCGACACGGCGGTGTCGGAGGGCCACAAGGCGCTGGTGTTCTCGCAGTGGACGTCGCTGCTCGACCTCATCGAGCCGGCGCTCAAGCGCGCGGGCATCGGCTTCGACCGGCTGGACGGCAGCACGGCGAACCGGGGCGAGGTGACGGCGCGCTTCCAGGCGGACGACGGCCCGCCGGTGCTCCTGATGTCGCTGAAGGCGGGCGGCACGGGCTTGAACCTGACGGCGGCCGACCACGTGTTCCTGGTGGACCCGTGGTGGAACCCGGCCGCGGAGGCGCAGGCGGCGGACCGCGCGCATCGCATCGGCCAGGAGCGGCCCGTGAACGTCTATCGGCTGGTGTCGCAGGGCACCGTCGAGGAGCGCATCCTCGGGCTGCAGGACAAGAAGCGCGCGCTGATGGAGGCAGCGCTGAGCGAGGCCGGCGGCGCGGCGGCCATCACCCGTGAAGACTTGCTGGAGCTGTTCTCGTGAAGCGGTTGCTCGGACTCACCCTGGGGTTCTTCCTGATGCTGTCCATGGATGCCGAAGCCAAGAAGCAGGACGCGGCCACCACGCTGCGCTCCATCCTCGAGCGCGACTGGCAATACCAGCTGGAGCGCAGCCCGACGTACGCGTCCGTCGCCGGAGACCGGCGCTGGAACACGCGCTGGGATGACCTGAGCCTCACCGCGCTCCAGGCGGACAACACGCACTCGCGCCAGGTGCTCGAGCAGCTGAAGAAGGTGGACCGGACGAAGCTGTCCGAGGAGGACCAGCTCAACCTGGACCTGTTCCGCAAGGAGCACGAGACGTGGCTGGAGGAGTTCCGCTTCGGCTGGCACCTGCTGCCCGTCAACCAGGTGGGCGGCATCCCCGAGGGCATCCGCCAGCCTCCGGGCGTGCAGACGGCCTACCAGCTCGCCGACACGCTGCGCTTCGACACGGTGAAGGACTACGAGGACTGGGTGGCCCGGCTCACCGGCTTCGGGACCTACGTGGAGCAGGTGACGGCGCTGATGCGCGAGGGGCTGCGCCAGAAGAAGGTGCACCCGCGCGTCATCCTCCAGCGCGTGCCGCCGCAGATCGAGCGGCAGCTGGTGGAGGACCCGACGAAGAGCGGCTTCTACACGCCCTTCCTGCGCTTCCCCGCGAAGCTGTCCGCCCAGGACCAGCAGCGGCTGGCGGCGGCGGGGCAGAAGGCGGTGCGCGAGGGCGTGGTGCCCGCGCTGCGCGCCTTCCACCGCTTCTTCGTCGAGGAGTACCTGCCCGGCGCGCCGGAGGCCGTGGGCATCTGGCAGTTCCCGGACGGTGAGGCCGCGTATGGGTTCTTCGCGCGCAGGTTCACCACCACGACGCTGACGCCCGAGGAGATTCACGTGCTCGGGTTGGCGGAGGTGAAGCGCATCCGGGCGGAGATGGACGCCATCATGAAGCGCACCGGCTTCAAGGGCACGCTGCCGGAGTTCTTCCAGTTCCTGCGCACGGACCCGCGCTTCTACTCGCGCACCGGTGACGAGCTGTTGATGCGCTACCGGAGCCTGGCCAAGCAGATCGACCCGCTGCTGGTGCGGCTGTTCAAGACGCTGCCCCGCCAGCCGTACGCGGTGGAGCCCACGCCGGAGGCCATGGCGCCGGACGTGACGACGGGCTTCTATTACGCGGGCTCCTCGGACGGCTCGCGCCCCGGCACGTACCTGGTGAACCTGTACCGCCCGGAGACGCGGCCGCACTGGGAGATGGTGCCCCTCACGCTGCACGAGGCCGTGCCGGGACACCACCTGCAGACGTCCCTGGCCACCGAGCAGACGGCGCTGCCGGACTTCCGTCGCTTCGGCTACTACGTGGCGTACGGCGAGGGCTGGGCGCTGTACTGCGAGACGCTCGGCGACGAGATGGGCCTGTACGAGAACCCGTACGACAAGTTCGGCCAGCTCTCGTACGACATGTGGCGCGCGGTGCGGCTGGTGGTGGACACGGGCATGCACGCGAAGCGGTGGACGCGTCAGCAGGCGCTCGACTACTTCATGGAGAACGCGCCCCGCCAGGCGTTGGACATCACCAACGAGGTGGACCGCTACATCGCCTGGCCGGGACAGGCGCTGGCGTACAAAGTGGGGCAGCTCAAGATTCGCGAGCTGCGCACCCGCGCCGAGGCCGCGCTGGGTGAGCGCTTCGACGTGCGCGAGTTCCACGACGTCGTGCTGCTGAGCGGCTCGCTGCCGCTCGACGTGCTCGAGCGCAAGGTGGACGCGTGGGTGGCCCGGCAGAAGGCCCCCGCGAAGTAGCGGAGCCCGTTACTTTCCGCGCCCCACGGTGACGCGCATCAGGTGCTTGATGGCCCGATGCGCGCGCTGGCCTCCGGCGGACTTGATGAGTCGGTCATTCAGGTCATCCACCAGCCGGTGGCGCAGGGGCGGCTCGGTGGTGAGCAGGGCCTCGTAGCTGGCGCGCAGCTCCTCCTCGCGCTTCGTGGAGCACTCCAGCTCGAACTCCTTCGACGCGAGCAGCTCTCGCACGCCGTGCAGCTCTCCCTTGAGCGCCGTGCCCTCCGCGTCCCGGTGGGCGAGCTGCTGCTCCAGCTCCCGCACCCGCGCCTCACCCGCCTCGCAGCGCGCGAGCAGGGCGTGGTGGCGCGCCTGGAGCTCCTCGAGCGCGCCGCGCGTCGCCTGGGTCTCCTCGGCGCGCAGCTGCTTCTCCTGGCGCAGCTCGGTACGGGCCTCCTCCAGCCACGTCGAAGCGCGCGACACCCAGTTCACGTTGGCCACCGGCTGCCCGAGGTTCGTCGCCAGCCGTGACAGCCACTCGCGCCGGACCTTCCGCTGCTCCTCGATGTACGCGCCGCCGCGCTCCAACGACGAAGGCAGGCCGCCCTCGAGGAAGTCCTTCAACGACGTCTCCGACTCGGCCAGCCCCGCCTTCTTCTGGCGGTAGTACTCGTTGAAGGCGAACAGGTGGCTGGGCACGCCGGACACCTTGCCCAGCAGCGTCACGTGGTACGAGGACGCGACGAGCGCCTCGCACTCGCGGATGCGCTCCACGGCCTGGGACAGGCGCCCCTGGAAGAGCAGGCCCACCAGGTCCACCACGTCCGCCTGGGGGAAGTGCTCCGTGAAGGCCGTCTTGCGCATGGCCGCGAGGCTGTCCTCCACCACGGGGCGCTCGTCGATATACGCATTGAGCACCACTGGCGCCGCGGCCTCGCCGAAGTGCGCGCGCAGCGCCTGGAGCTGCTCGTTCATCGTCGCGGCGGGAGGCGGCAGCGAGTCCGGGTCCACGCCGGGGTCCGTATACGCGTAGGTGGACAGGTTCATGTGCAGCGCGAAGCGACCGGGCGCCTTCGGCCGGGGCTCCTGACGCGAGGCCTCCTCGGCCGCGCGGTCCAGCTCCTCGAGCGCGTCATCTCCGGACAGGAGCGCCGGGGCGCCATGCTCCACCAACGCCTGGACGGACTCGGGGTCCCGACACCCGAGCAGCAGCGGTTGCCATTGGTGCGCGTGCGCGGCCAGCCGGCTCGCGAACTCGGGACCGACCTGCAGCCCCGACAGCACGTAGTGCCCCGGCAGCCAGGCGTGCAGCAGCGACTCCACGAGCGCCAGCATCCCGTCGCCCCAGCGGCCATTGAAGTAGCCACCGCCATAGACATGCAGCCGGGCCGCGCCCCTCAGGCGCGTGGGCGAGACGGGCTCCAGGCCCAGCTCCCGCGCCTTGGTCGACGCGGTGTCTCCGGTGTCCGAGGAGAAGAAGACGAAGTCCTCCGTCCCGAGCACCACGGGGAGCTGACGCAGGTACTGCGCGTCCTGCACCCGCCCCAGCTCGTGGATGGAGACGACCGCCGACTCCTTGCGCCCCAGGTGCCAGCGCACGGCGCCCTGCAGCATGAGGATGTCCCCGAAGTTCCAGTATCCATTGAATCCTCCGGCCAGGAGGACCTTGGACATCTCGGGGGCATAGAGCTTCTTCAGGGTGGTGGAAGTCGCGAAGAACGAGAAGCGCATTCCCGTTCCTTAATCACGGACGTGATAATGTCGTCACTCGATACTTGCATGACAAAGTATGACTGTGGCCAGGGCGACGGCGGCTGGGTCTCCGAGGGGTCGCCTGGAGTCCATGCGAGCCGCCGCCCGAGTCCGGTTCAGGGCTTCGTCGTCTTGCGGGGCGCTGGCGTGGGCGCGGCGGGCTTGAGCCGTCCGTACTTCTTCATCGCCTTGACCAGGCCGTCGTGCGGCAGGCCGAAGACGCGGATGTTGTCCGCCCCGGTCATGGTGTCGGAGGCCAGCATGGAGTTGAGGATGGCCTCCTGCGTGGCCTGCACGGTGGCCGCGAAGAGGGGATTGAGGCGATCATTGCCGAGCACCGCCACGTTGGCGACGTGCGCCTCCGTCGGCGGCTTCACGTGCTGGGTGGAGAAGGCGAGGAAGATGTCGCCGGAGAAGTTCTCACCCAGGCCTCCCATCTTGGCGATGCCCAGCGGCACGCGGCGGGCAAGCCGGTTGAGCTGGTGGGGCAGGAGCGGCGCGTCCGTGGCGACGACGACGATGATGGAGCCCGCGCCCTCGAACGGATTGGGCGCCTTGGACGGAGCGCCCTTCACATCGCAGGACGGCACCGCCTGCATCATGGGGCTGCCGGGCTTCTGGGAGCCGAGGTAGCAGGGCCGCTGGTCCGGGAGCTCCTCGCCCACGGGCACGCCCTCGACGGAGAAGAGGCGTCGCGAGCCGTAGTTGCATTGCACCAGCACCCCGAGCGTGTAGCCGCCGGCGGACTCGGGCAGCTTGCGCGAGGCGGTGCCGATGCCGCCCTTGAAGTTGTGGCACACCATGCCCGTGCCGCCGCCCACGGAGCCCTCCGGGACGGGGCCGGTGCGCGCCGTTTCGAGCGCCTGGTGCGCGTGCTCGGGCTTGACGTGGAAGCCATACACGTCGTGGAGCATGCCGTCCCACGTCTCCGCGACGACGGGCAGGCCCAGATCCCACGCGAGGTCCTTCTTCATCGCCCAGGTGATGACGGCCTCGCGCACGGCGCTGATGTCGTTGGTGTTGGTGATCATCACCGGGCCGTTGAGCTCACCGGACTCCTGAATCCAGTGCGTGCCGGTCATCTCGCCGTTGCCGTTGAGGGCGTAGGTGGAGGCGAAGACGGGCTCGCCCACGTGGGCCTTGCCTCGGGGCAGCACGGCGGTGACGCCGGTGCGCACGGGGCCCTTGCCCGCTTCGATGCGGCCCTGGCCGGAGATGAGCGTGGTGTGGCCCACCTCCACGCCCGGCACGTCGGTGATGGCGTTGTGGGGGCCCGACTGCCCGCCGAAGGTGATGCCCAGATCCCTGGCGCGAGGCCTGGGGCGCTCGGCCTGGGCGGCGCCGAGCATCGGAGTCAGCAGCAGCGACAGCAGCACGGAAGAGGAGAGCAGGGTGCGCATGCACCGCTTCCTACTCCTCCGTGCCGTGGTCGTGTAGCGCTGGGATGAGGGCGCCCGCGTCATTTCCGGGCGCCCTCGCACCGCGTCAGAAGGCGGTGCCGTCCGCGCGCAGGCCCGGCGACGAGGTGAGGCCCGTGGGGGACACGACGTTGTGCAGCTTGAACGTGGTGACGTTCGGGTCCGCGTCCGGCGAGCGGTTGTCGGAGACGTTGTCCACGGTGGAGGTGTACGCGTACTGGTCCACGAGCGTGGCGTCCTGCCGGCGCACGGAGACGGTGTCATTGCTGTTGGACAGGCCCAGGGCTCCGGTGCTGGCCACCACGGCGTTCGTCCGTCCCGGAGGGATGCCCGCGGCGCCGCCGAACACGACCAGCGCCTTGCCCGCCGCCAGCGTCGTGCCCGCGGGGAACACGTGCCGGGAGAGCGCCGCGTCGGAGAGGCTCCAGCCGGAGAGGTCCACCGGGGTGCCGCCGACGTTGACCAGCTCCACGAACTCGTAGGCGACGTTGTTGGTGTTGTTGACGAGCGGCTCGTTGGCGAGCACCTCGTTGATGATGACGCGGCCCGAGGGCTCGGCGACGACGATGGGCGCGTCGTTCACGTCGAACAGGCTCGCGTCCGACGTGTCCACCAGGCGCACCCGGATGTTGCTCGTCGCGGTGGAGGGGAGCGTCCAGGTGGTCCTCCCCACGGCCGCGGAGAGGAAGACCTCCGCGCGGGCCCAGGTCGCGCCGCCGTCCATGGACACGTCCAGGTGCACGTTGTCGACGCCCCAGGCGTGCCAGAGCACCTCGAGCGGGCTGCCGGGCGGGTGCGGGTTCGCGCCGCCCACGGGCTCCTCGATGCGGATGAAGGGCTCGGTCACCGAGCTGAGCGCGTAGCTGCTGACGACGGGGCGGTGGTCGCTGAGCGTCTCCAGGTAGTCGGGCACCCACTCGTCGGCGTGGATGACCTCGGTGGAGCCGGGGACATGGCGGGCGGCGAGCGGGCCGCTGGCCAGGGTGTGGTCGACGACGTTCTCGAAGCCGATGGAGGTGGCTTCGCCGTCGAGCGACAGCTCGCGGGTGATGAAGGTGTAGTGCTCCGGGTCGGCGACGAAGTTCTGGTACGGCGTGGGCAGGGGCACCTGGGTGGTCGGGTCCAGGGTGATGGACTCGTCCACGTCGTCGTTCCAGTCGCCCACCACGAACACGTGCTGGCCAGCGAGGTTCTGGTCCAGGTACGCCTTGAGCGCGGCGCTCGCGCGCTCACGGGAGGCGCGAGGCCCGGTGGGGTCGGCGCTCTCCGCGCGCATGTGCACGACGATGACGGTGAGCGGCGTCAGGGTGCCCTGGATTTCGGTGAGGAAGTCCACGCGCAGGGGCGGGCGGTTGGCGAAGTCGTTCAGGTCTCCCAGGCGCAGCAGCTCCGCGCGCTGGAAGGTGAGGGAGCTGTCGTAGAGGATGCCTGGCTTCTGCGAGGAGGCGCCGTACGGCGAGGTGCTGCCCGTCACGTAGTTGGGGTCGTTGGCGAGGAAGCCGCGGAAGCCTGGGAGCTGGCTCTTGAGGGACTGGAAGTCATTGACGTCGACCATCTCGACCAGGGCCCACACGTTGGCGCCCACCTCGAGCATCACGTCGCGTGCCTTCTCCACCTGCTGCGCGTCGGGAGGGCCCTGGGTGTCGGAGCCGAAGTAGGTGAGGTTGTACTGGCCCAGCTTGAGGATGGCGGGCGTGGGCGCGGTGACGGTCAACGTCAGCGAGCGCGAGGCGGTGCGCCCCCCTTCGTCCGTCGCGGTGGCGACCAGGTCGAAGCCGCCCGCGGTGGTGGGCGTCCCGGTGAGGTTGCCACTCGAAGAGGCGAGCTGGAGTCCGTCCGGCAGCGCGCCGAGGGTGATGCTCCAGGACACCTCTCCGATGCCGCCGGACGCGGCGAGCGAGTGGAAGTACGGCTTGCCGCGGCGGGCCTGGGGCAGCGACGTGGTGGTGACGACGAGCGGTTCATGGCCAGCGTCGGGAAGCGTGCCGGCGTCGATGTCCGTCCCGGAGTCGGGAAGCGTGCCCGCGTCGATGTCCGTGCCGGCGTCGGGGAGCGAGCCTGCGTCCGTGTCCGTCCCTGCGTCAGGGAGCGTGCCAGCGTCGGGAAGCGTGCCCGCGTCGATGTCCGTCCCGGAGTCGGGGATGGGACCCGCGTCGATGTCCGTGCCGGAGTCGGGGATGGGTCCCGCGTCGATGTCCGTCCCGGAGTCGGGGACCGGACCCCCATCGGGCTCGAGGCCCGCGTCCGGGCGCGGGCCTCCGTCGGTGGTGTGCCCCGCATCGGTCTGATCGATGGGGTCGGTGTCCGGACCCGGCTTGGGGTCGGACGAGCAAGCAGCCAATGCGAGGAGAACGAGCAGCGGCGCGAGGGCGCGATGCGGAAACATGAAGTGCTCCGAAACTGGGAACGAAGCGCGCGGGGGGTGTTGTCACTGTAGCGCGAGTGCCTGTCATGGAGGGAGGTGTGCGCCCCTGGGGAGCGTCAGGTCCCCTCCGGACCTGGCGTCCGCGTCGTCGAAACCGGCCCCCCGAGCCCGGTTCCCAGACCAGGAAAAAGCCATGTCAGAACGCGAGTTGACCCATCTCGAGGTGCCGTGTTTCGTCGATTTCTCGGAGGCCCTGGCGGGCCGAGAGGTGGTGGCGCAGGGAGTTGGGCCCGACCTCGACCTGTGGCTCGTGGCACTGGACGGCAAGCGCGACGACCGCATGTCCTTCACGCCGGGAGGCGCCTCGTTCGCCAAGTCCCACGCGGACGCTCCGCAGTCCTACGAGGTCCTGCGCTATCCGTCCCCGGACGCCGAGCCCGAGTCCATCCTCCTTCCTCCCGAGCGCCTCAACTTCCACTTCGTCCAACCCCTTCCGGATGGAGACCTGCTGCTGGCGGGTGCCCGGTGCGCCTACGTGGACAAGGACGCCCACGCCCGCAACGCCGTCGTCTACTCGCGACAAGGCGTGGCCCGGCGCGAGCTGACGCTCGGTGATGGCATCCAGGACATCCAGGCCACGGGCGATGGTCGGCTGTGGGTGAGCTACTTCGACGAAGGTGTGCTCGGCAACCGGGGTTGGGGCCGGGGTGACATCGACAGCGAGCCCATCGGCCGCAGCGGGCTGGTGCAGTTCGATGCGACGGGGCGGCGCTTGAGTGAGTTCGACCCGCGCGCCGCCGGCACGGACATCATCATCGACTGCTACGCGCTCAACGTCGCGTCGGACGACGAGACCTGGCTGTACTTCTACACGGACTTCCCGCTGGTGCGGCTGCGCGACGGCGCGAAGCCGGTGACCTGGAAGACACCCGTCGCGGGCGCGAGCGCGATGGCGGTGGGCGCCACGCACGTGTTGTTCGGCGGCTCGTATTCGGCGCGCTCCCAGTTCGAGCTGTACGTGCTACACGGTCGCCGCGAGAAGACGCTGGCCTCCGCGGGGACCTTCGTCTTCGTGGACCCGGAGGGCGAGCGCTGGCAGCCCACGTGGATGCGCGGGCGTGGCCCCTGGTTGTATGGCGGTGAAGGCACTCGCGCGTTTCGCATCGACCTCGACACCCTCGTGGCCTCGGCCCGGGTCTGGCACTGAATGCTCCTGACACTCTCGACGACCCATACCCCCGCGACGGACCTGGGCTACCTGCTGCACAAGAGCCCGCACAAGCCCCAGTCGTTCGACGTGACGTTCGGCACGGCGCACGTCTTCTACCCGGAGGCGACCGAGCAGCGCTGCACGGCCGCGCTCCTGTTGGAGGTGGACCCGGTGGCGCTGGTGCGTGAGCGCAAGGGCCCTTCCGGCGACGGCGGCGCGCTGGGGCAGTACGTCAATGATCGACCCTACGTGGCCTCGTCGTTCCTGAGCGTGGCGCTCTCGCGCGTCTTCGGCGCGGCGCTCTCCGGCCGCAGCCGCGAGCGGCCCGAGCTGGCGACCCAGGCCCTGCCGCTCACCGCGCGGCTGTCCGTGCTGCCGTGTCGTGGAGGCGAGGACTTCCTGAGGCGCCTCTTCGAGCCGCTCGGCTACACCGTCACGGCCACCCGGCACGCGCTCGACGAGACGGTGCCGCAGTGGGGGCCCAGCCGCTACTTCACGGTGACGCTCCAGGGGGACAAGCCGCTGTCGGACCTGCTCAGCCACCTGTACGTGCTGGTGCCGGTGCTGGACGACGACAAGCACTACTGGGTGACGGAGGATGAGATCGACAAGCTCCTGCGCCACGGCGAGGGCTGGCTCGCGTCACACCCGGAGCGGGAGGTCATCACGCGGCGCTACCTGCGCCACCAGCGCAGCCTGGCGCGCGAGGCGATGTCGCGCCTGCTGGAGGGCGAGGACACGGGTGTGGCGGAGACCGTCGAGACGTCGCGCGACGAGGTCGAGGCCACGCTGGAGCGCCGGGTCAGCCTGGATGAGCAGCGACGGGAGGCCGTGCTGACGGCGCTCGTCGAGCAGGGCGCGGCGTCGGTGGTGGACGTGGGCTGCGGCGAGGGCAAGCTCCTGCGGGCGCTGCTCCAGGAGCGGCGCTTCACGCGCATCACCGGCATGGACGTGTCCACCCGGGCGCTGGAGGTCGCCGCCGAGCGCCTGAAGCTGGAGCGACTCCCCGACCTCCAACGCCAGCGCATCCAGCTGCTGCAAGGCTCGCTGCTGTACCGGGACGCGCGGCTCGCGGGCCATGACGCCGCGACGGTGGTGGAGGTCATCGAGCACCTGGAGCCGTACAGGCTCGCCGCGTTCGAGCGCGTGCTGTTCGAGTGGGCGCGTCCGGGAGTCGTGGTGCTGACGACACCCAACGCGGAATACAACGTGCGCTTCGAGGGCCTGGCCCCGGGCGCGTTCCGGCACAAGGACCACCGCTTCGAGTGGACGCGGGCGCAGTTCGAGTCCTGGGCGCGGCGGCAGGCGGAGCGCTTCGGCTACGGCGTGCGCTTCGTCCCCGTCGGGACGCTGGATGCGGAGGTCGGCGCGCCGACCCAGATGGCGGTGTTCACACGATGAAGCTCTCCCTTCCCGAGCTGTCCCTGGTCCTGCTCGTCGGCCCCTCGGGTGCCGGCAAGTCCACCTTCGCGCGCAAGCACTTCCTCCCGACGGAGGTCCTCTCGTCCGACACCTGTCGAGGCTTCGTGTCCGATGACGAGAACGACCAGGACGCGACGCGCGACGCGTTCGAGGTGCTGCGCTTCATCGCGGCGAAGCGACTGGCGCGCGGCCGGCTGACGGTCATCGACGCGACCAACACCCAGCCCGAGGCCCGCAAGCCGCTGGTGGCCCTGGCGCGCGAGTACCACGTGCTGCCGGTGGTCATCGTCTTGGACGTGCCCGAGGCCACCTGCCACGCGCGCAACGAGCTGCGCCCCAACCGTCAGTTCGGCCTGCGGGTGGTGCGCCACCAGCTCCAGCAGCTGCGCCAGTCCCTGCGCGGCCTGGAGCGCGAGGGCTTCCGCCATGTCCACATCCTCAAGCCCGAGCAGCTCGAGGACCTGGTCGTCGAGCGGCAGCCGCTGTGGAACAACCGCAAGCAGGAGACGGGGCCCTTCGACATCATCGGCGACATCCACGGGTGTCTGGACGAGCTGGTGCTGCTGCTGACGAAGCTGGGGTACGCGGTGACGCCGCGGACGGAGGGCACCCTGGGCTTCGACGTGCGTCCGCCCGAGGGCCGCAAGGTGGTGTTCCTGGGCGACCTGGTGGACCGGGGGCCGGGAGTCGCCGGGGTGCTCCGGCTGGTGATGGGGATGGTGGAGGCGGGCACGGCGCTGTGCGTGCCGGGCAACCACGAAATCAAGCTGATGCGGAAGCTGCGGGGCGGTGACGTCAAGATGTCCCACGGCCTCGCGGAGTCCATGGAGCAGCTCGAGCGCGAGCCACCGGAGTTCCGGGCCCAGGTGGTGAAGTTCATCGACGGGCTGGTGTCCCACTACGTGCTGGACGGTGGAAGGCTCGTCGTCGCCCACGCGGGGCTCAAGGAGTCCATGCAGGGACGCGGCTCGGGCAAGGTGCGCGACTTCGCGCTCTACGGCGAGACGACGGGGGAGACGGACGAGTACGGGCTGCCCGTCCGCCACGACTGGGCCTCGGAGTACCGGGGCAAGGCGATGGTGGTCTACGGCCACACGCCCGTGCCGGAGGCCGAGTGGCTCAACAACACGCTCTGCGTGGACACGGGCTGCGTCTACGGCGGGAAGCTGACGGCGCTGCGCTATCCAGAGCGGGAGCTGAGCTCCGTGCAGGCGGCGCGCGTGTACTGCGAGGCGCGCAGGCCACCGGGCATCGGAGGTGCTCCCGCCGCGCTGACGGCGCAGCAGCAGAACGACGACGTGCTCGACGTGGCGGACGTGCTGGGCAAGCGCATCGTGTCCACGGAGCTGATGCGCAACATCTCGATTCGCGAGGAGAACGCGGCGGCGGCACTGGAGGTGATGAGCCGCTTCGCGGTGCACCCCAAGTGGCTCATCTACCTGCCGCCCACGATGTCTCCATCGGAGACGAGCGCGCGCCCCGGGCTCCTGGAGCACCCGGAGGAGGCGTTCGCCTACTACCAGCGCGAGGGCGTGCAGGAGGTGGTGTGCGAGGAGAAGCACATGGGCTCGCGCGCCGTCGTCGTGCTGTGCCGCGACGCGGACGTGGCGCGGCGGCGCTTCGGGCTCGAAGGGGACGAGCGGGGCGCGTGCTACACGCGGACCGGGCGGCGGTTCTTCCACGACGAGGCGCTGGAGGCGGTGTTCCTGGCGCGGCTGGGCGCGGCCTTCGACGCCTCCGGGTTCTGGGGGGAGCACCAGACGGACTGGGCCTGCCTGGACTGCGAGCTGATGCCGTGGTCACTGAAGGCGCGGGAGCTGGTGCGTGAGCAGTACGCGGCGGTGGGCGCGGCGGCGCTGGCCTCGGTGGGCGCGGCCCGGGACGTGGTGGCCCAGGCGGCGGCGCGAGGGCTGGACATGTCGGGGCTCGTGAGCCGGTTCGAGAGCAAGGCGGACAGCGTGGGGCGCTACGTCGCGGCCTACCGGCGCTACTGCTGGCCGGTGGACTCGCTGGAGGACGTGCGGCTCGCGCCGTTCCACCTGCTGGCGACGGAGGGCGCCGTGCACACGGACAAGGACCACGTGTGGCACATGGAGTCCCTGGCGAAGGTGTGCCGCGCGGATGCCGGGTGGCTGGTGGCCACGCCCTATCGCGTGGTGTCGCTGGCGGACGCCGGAGAGATGGAGGAGGCGACGCGGTGGTGGGAGTCGCTGACGGCGCGCGGTGGTGAGGGCATGGTGGTGAAGCCCCGGGCCTATGTGGCGCGGGGCAGGAAGGGCTACCTCCAGCCGGCCATCAAGTGCCGAGGGCCCGACTACCTGCGCATCATCTACGGCCCCGAGTACACCGCGCCCGAGCACCTGTCGCGCCTGCGCCAGCGGGGCGTGTCCACCAAGCGCTCGCTGGCGATGCGGGAGCTGTCACTGGGCCTGGAGGCCCTGGAGCGCTTCGTGCGCCGGGAGCCGCTGCGACGCGTGCACGAGTGTGTCTTCGGCGTGCTCGCGCTGGAGAGTGAGCCGGTGGACCCCCGGCTGTAGCCGAGGGCCCGTCCCGTTCCTCGAATCAGTGAACGCCCGGCGCCTGCTGGGTGGAGGACTGCACGCGCGCGCGGCCCTGGGGGGCGCCGCGCTCCGCGTAGTGGCCCATGCCCTCGAAGTCCACCGCGATGCAGGCCTCGTCGCCGAGGACCCACGCGTCATGGCCCGGCGGGATGATGGCCACGTCCCCCGGCCCCGCCTCGAGCTCGGTGCCGTCATCCATCCGGATCACCATGCGCCCGCTGACGATGTAGCAGGCGTGCGCCACCTGGCAGGAGTCGGTTCCCGCCAGCGGCTTGATGTCCTGGGACCACTTCCAGCCCGGCTCGAAGACGACCCTTCCCACCGTCGTGTCGTCGTCGAAGCGGAGGATCTCCGCGTGCCCGTGGCCGGCGAACGGCCGCCGCTCGTCGGGCGCGGAGAAGCGCTTGATGCTGAACTCACTCATGATGTTTCCCCCCTGCGAGCCTGCGGAGGAGCGCCAGGGCGCCCCGGAACCCGTGGCCCGCATGTGATGTCTCAAGGGAAACGTAGGGATGCTCCCGGGGCGCGGGCAGGGCCTCAGGTCGTCAGCTCCAACGACATGGACTGGCCCGCCTCGAAGCCCGGCTCGCGGCGCAGCTGCTCCAGCACGCCGCGCGTGCAGTGCAGCGTCACCAGCGGGAACACCCCGGGCTCGCTCACCCAGCGCACCGCGCCCATCAACTGGTGCGCTCGCAGGAAGCCGAGCACCTGATCGCGGAACTGGCGGCTCTCCTCACCCGCACGCTGGCGGATGACCGCGCGGCTCTCCAGGGGCGCGGTCGCGGACGCTCGCCTGGCCGCGCCGCGTGGAGCGGCTCGAACCTCCGCGGGCTTCTCTCGGGGCATGACGATGGCTTCAACCCACATCGCGTCGCCTCCTTCCGGGCGTGATTCCAGGTCTGCTTGAAGATTATCGGACATGGCGCGGTCCGGTTGTGTCCCGTCGCTGTCGGACTGAAGGGTGGGGCGCCAGCACCCTCACGGCACGGGTTCGTTCTGGAGCGCCGCCAACCGCCCCGTGGAGTCAGCGCGCGCGCGAGGGCTCGGCCGTCCGGCTGCTCCACGAGACACCGAGCGTCGAAGCCGGTGGCCCGGGCGCTCGTGGGCGCGAGCGGCCCGCGCTCGTGTGGGTGGGGGACTGACGGGCGGCGCGCCACTTCCTACCTTGTCGCGCATGAAGGACTCAGGACGCCAGCTCCCCGTCTACGTGCCCGCCCGCACGGTGTGGGCCGTGGGGCTGCAGGTGCTGTTGCTCGCGGTCTGCTGGCTGGTGCTGCGCAGGCTGTATCCGCTCCTGACGCTGCTGGCCGTCGTGCTCCTGCTGTCGCTCGCGTTGGACCCGCTCGTGCGCAGGCTGGAGGGCTGGGGCGTGCGCCGGGGCCTGGGCGTGGCGGCGGTGGCGCTGCTGCTGCTGGGGTTGATAGGCGTGCTGGTGGGGACGCTGGTGCCCGCGCTGGTGCAGCAGCTGGAGGCCCTGGTCCAATCCGCGCCGGGGCTGTTGGAGAAGCTCGCCCAGTCGCAGTGGCTGCGGGAGCTGGGGACCCGCTACGGCTTCGAGCTGAAGCCGGAGGAGCTCTTGCGCTTCGAGCCGCTGGACCTGGCGGGTCGCGCGGTGGGCGTGCTGTCCTCCTCCCTGGGATTGCTGGCGGGTGGAATCACCGTGGTGGCGCTCACCGTGTTCGGCCTGCTGTTCGGCAGCGAACTGTACGAGAGCATCCTCCAGTGGGTGGCGCCCCGGCGGCAGCACCACGTGCGCCAGCTGGTGGGCCGCATGCGCGAGGCGGTGAGCAACTACATCGCCGGCACCCTGTTCGTGATGACCATCGGCGGCGTGGTGGCGGCCATCGTCGCGCTCGCCCAGGGCGTGCCGTATTTCCTGCCGCTGGGGCTGGCGGTGATGGTGCTGGGCGTCATCCCCTACATCGGCAGCATCGTCAGCGGCGTGCTGGTGAGCCTCACCACGCTGGCCACCGTGGGGCTGCGCTCGGCGGTCATCGCGCTCATCATCTTCGTCGTCTACAACCAGATTGAGTCCAACGTGCTGGGCCCCATGGTGCAGCGGCGCGCCATCCGGATGAACCCGCTGCTCATCTCTCTGGTGGTGCTGTGCGGCGGCGCCCTGGCGGGGCTGCTCGGCGCGGTCATCGCCGTGCCGCTGGCCGCCGCGGCGCAGGTGCTGCTCCAGGAGGTCCTCCGCGAGCGGCAGCTGCGCTTCAAGCGCGCCCACCACCGCGAGCGCTCGCGTCGCCAGGTGGGCAAGGGCGCGGTGGAGGAGGGGCTGTTGCTCGCCGGTCCCATGGAAGGCGGCGAGCCTCCGTCGGAGCACGGGCCCGGCGAGCGCCACTGAAAGACAGAGGGCCTCCGGCGGACCGCCCGGAGGCCCTCGTCATTCAACCCCGCTGTCGGTCAGCGACCGGCGGGGGCCGCGCGGCCCTGCGACGTGGTGGACTTGCCCGAGTCCACGGAGGCCACGGCCGCGCCGACGGAGAAGACCATGTCGTCGCGATCGTTGTAGCTGCCGCTGGCGCAGGCGCTCGCCGTGCCGGTGAAGCGGAACTGCGGACGGATGGCGTGCGTGCCCGCCGAGTTGGCCAGGTTGAACGTGTGCGTGAACTTCTGCACGCCGCCCGCAGGGCAGACCACGCCGGTGACCAGGGCCGTCCACGCCGGGGTCGCGGCGTTGCTCGTGTAGTACAGGTCGAAGAAGTCGGAGGAGCCGGTGCTGTAGCACCACACCGTGACCTCCACCGTCACCTGCTTGCCCGCGGCGAACGGACCCTGGTCGACCGTCTTGATGACGACCCGGTCGATGCTCTCGTCGCCATGGTAGGAGCCGGACGTCCCGTCCGCGCACGAGTCATTGATGGTGTTCGGCTGGTTCGGCTCGATGCCACCGGACATCGTGCCGCGGCCGTTGACCAGCGTGGCGCCGGTGTCGCAACCGCACACCGTGCCGCACGTGGGGGCCTGGCGGGTGGCGTCGAACGAGGCGAGCGTCGGCGTGCAGACGGTGGACGTGGTGAAGCTGCGCACGGCGCTGAAGGCGCTGGTGCCGCAGACGTCCGCCGCGCGGGCCCGCCAGTAGTACGTCGTGGCGCTGCTCAGGCTGGGGGACACCGTCCAGTTGCTGGTGGTCAGCCCGGTGGCGGAGGCGGTGAGGGTGCCGAAGGTCGCGGACGTGGACACCTGCACCTCGTACGTCGCCGCGCTCGGCACGTCGGCCCAGTCCAGCGCCGCGGAGGTGGCCACGCCCGTGGCGCCATCCGCCGGGGACGCGAGCGTGGGCGCGGAGAGTGCCACGCAGCCGCGGGTGGTGAAGCTGGACGCCGTGGACCAGGTGCCCACGCCGCCGCACGAGTTGCTCGCGCGCACGCGCCAGTAGTAGGTGGTGGTCGTGTTGAGCGACGGCGTCACCGTCCAGGTGCTGCCCACCAGCGAGTTGGTGGACGCCACCACCGTGGCGAACGTGGGGCTGGTGGAGACCTGCACCTCGTACGTGGACGCGCCCGTCACGTCGTTCCAGTCCAGCACCGTGGCCAGCTCCGCGCCGGTGGAGCCGTTGGTCGGCGTGGCCAGGTTGGCGACGCCCGGCGCCGCGCAGACCGGCGTGGCGCACGAGCAGGCGCTCGCCGCGCCGTAGCAGGCGTTGGAGGACGCGGGGACGATGGAGTAGCAGTACTCGCGGCCGTTGGCGACCTCGGTGTCCGTGTAGCTGGTGCCGGAGACGGTGGCGACCTTCGCCTTGCCGAAGTCGCAGCCCATGCCCTCGGTCTTCATCACCCAGTACTCCGTCGCGCCCGCGGAGGCCGTCCAGTTGAGGGCCACCTGGCTGTCACCCGCCGTGGCGGTGTGCGTGGGCGCCGTGGTGGGGCCGGACGAACAGCCGGAGTTCACCGGGGCGATGGTGTTACAGGCGATGTTGTGACGCGCGAACGCGGAGTGGATGGCCGTCATGTGCGGCGTGCCGTCGTTCAGGTTGCCGTTGTCGTCGTCCGCCGCCAGCCACTGCATGTAGCCGTTGGTGGAGCCGCAGCCGTCGGACGTGCCGCCCGAGCAGTTGCAGGCGTGCCAGGCGCCGATGTTGCCGGAGCCCTGGTAGAACAGCTTGTTGCCGACGATGAACGCCGTGTTGGAGTCGTAGTTGAACGGCGCGGCCGTCAGGTCACGCGTCACCAGGTCCCACGCGGCCTGGCGCGCGGGCGAGGCGGCGCAGTGCACCTGCTTGCTGCAGGGGCCCGTGCCGGAGGAGCACATGGGGCACACGAAGTTCTGCGGCGTGGCCGGGGGCGCCGGCACGAGCGTCGGGGCGGACGGGGTGGCGTACATGGCCGCGCCCCAGTCCGCGTCGCGAACGCCGGAGCAGCGCGTGTCGCACCACTTGTAGCCGGAGACCTGCGACTCCTGCTGGTTGTAGCCGGAGCCGTCCGGCGTCTGGCCGCAGCCGAGGTTGGACGTGTGGAAGAAGCCGTAGCCGACGCAGGAGGTCTGCAGGCGGTAGATGGCCGCGATGTCCGCGTAGCCCTCGCTGGAGCTGGACAGCGTGCCGTTGGCGTCGAAGTCGTCCATGCCGTGGCCCCACTCGTGGTCGAACACGGCGCCAATCTCACCCGTGTTCCGGCAGCCACCGCCGCTGCGGTAGAAGTTGACGGACGTGCCGTTCCAGAAGGCGTTGCACGTGCTGTTGATGTTCACGTTGGCGAGCAGCTGCTGCTGCAGCCACGTGTTGTTGGGCAGGTAGCCGCGGGCCTGCTCGGCCAGCTTGTTGAGCTCGTAGAAGCTGGAGCGCGACGCGGCGGTGTTGCCCGCGGACGTGCCGGTGGGCACGGTGCAGTCGTGGTCATTGTTCACGCCGCCCAGGGCGATGTTGCCCGTGGTGGAGCTGACGTTGATTGCGCCGCAGCTGTCGGACACGCGGACGTAGCGACCCGACAGCGTGGTGTTGCTGGTGCCGGTGCTGTAGTTGAAGATGCCGGCGCCGTCCGTGAAGTTGTTCGGCGAGGCCAGGCCCGTGTTCGCCCAGGGCATGGGCGAGTTGGGCTTGATGGTGCCGCACACGGTGTTGTCCGCGCACGTGCCGATGTTCGTGGACGGGTAGATGCCGCCGTTGATCTGCGCGTCGAGGTAGTGGTTGTCGTCCTCGATGGCGAGCGTCTCGCCCGAGTTCGCGTCCACCGTGACCTTCCAGCGCTGGTGGCCCGTCGGGTCCTGGAACCCGTAGGCGTAGACCAGCTGGTGCTTGTAGCCGGTGCCCACGGCGCCGGCGAAGGACTCACCTTCCGGCGCGACGGGGGCGATCTCCAGCGTGGGCTGCTGCCACAGGCCCTGGGGGCTGGTGTTCAGGCCCACGAAGCCGTTGCCGGCGACGAGCGCGTCACCGGCCGACAGCGCCGGGCGGGTCTCGATGCCCACCGTGGCCCACGCCTCGGTGCCGACGAGCACGAGGTTGCCGTGGCTGATGGTCGCCGCGATGCGCGCGTGGCGCACCGGGACGCCGTTGACCACCTGGCCGATGTGCACCTGCCAGAGGTTGTCGTTGATCTTCGTGACGCGCGGCGCGCTCATCTGCATCACGTCGAGGTTGAAGGCGGCCTGGTTGTCCGCGATGTACTTGAACACCAGGTCACCGACGACGGACTCGTCCACCTCCGCCACGGAGCGGCCAATGGACTCGCGCACGCTGTCGAGCGTGACGCGGTTGCGCACGCCCTTGCCGGGGATGATGGGGTAGACGCCCTCGATGCCCGACGGCGTGCCGGTGCGAGGGTCGATGTGGACGCGGAAGTCCCTCCCGTTGCGCTTGAAGAAGTCGTCCCAGCCTCCCACCGCCGCCTTGTCCAGCGTCTGCTGGGCCTGCTGCAGCGGCATGTTCTGGATGGGAAGGTAGAACTCCGGCTTGAAGAAGGCCTTGTCTGCGACGGCGCTCGGTCCTGCCTGGGGGGGCTGGACCGCCCAGCTCGTCCCTGACAGGAGCAAGGCAAGACATGCTGCTGACACCTGGGTGTGGCGCATGCGGTTCTCCTCTATGGGGGTCCCGAGGGGCGGACCCCGAAGGCTCCGGTGCGGAGCCCGCAGACGCCTTACTGATGCCCCGCAGAAAAATGAATATGGCTTATTCCCAGATATTCGTTCCAAACACGTGCTCTAGGAAAAACGCGGGGTAGAAGTGTTCGCTATTGAACACTGTGGCACACCCTAAGTGAATACCGCTATGGCGCTGGGCGCGTATTTGTGCCACCCTCATCCAAATTTTATTGACAGGTTGTTCTGGCTCACTTCGGCCAGATGCGCACCCAGTCGTCCTGGATGAGCTTGCCGCTGGTGCGGTCCGTGCTGCCGCTGGCCATGAAGCCGCGCGGCGCGCCGAGCGCGAGCGCCCCGGCCTCCACCCACAACAAGAGCAGCAGGAGGCCTGCGATTGCGGGCACGCGCAGGGCGAGCGCGGGCCTTCGCGCGGTGAGCGCGACGAGGGGCAGGAGCAGCAGCGGGAGCAGCGCGGGGAAGATGGTGAGCAGGCCGCGCGTGTAGCCGAAGAAGGCGGCGGTGATGAGCGCCCGATGCAGGACGACGAGCGACAGCAGGCTGAAGTCGCGCCAGCGGGGCGTCACGGACAACAGGACGCCCGCGACGAGGAGCGCGACGAGCGGCCACTTGAGCGCGCCACCCTCGGGGACGAAGAGGTCCACGGGGGCGCGCGAGCCGCTCAGGCCCGAGGGCAGGTTGGACGCGCCCAGGCCCAGGCTCAGTCCATCCAGCCAGCGCCCCAGCTTGGCGCTCCACAGCCGCGCGGCGTCGGCGGGGTGCTCGCGCATCCACGACAGGCCCACCGCGTAGCCGTGCAGGAGCAGGTGGCGCTGCGCGGTGTTGGCCACGTCCAGGTGGCCGTCCTGGCCCAGCTGGTTGACGGAGTCCGGGGTGAAGCCGCCGGTGGCGCCCGCATGGTTCGCCATGGCGAAGTTGATGGGGCCGTACACGGTGACGGGCGCCATGACGGGCAGGGGCTCCAGCGAGGGTGTGCTCGCGTTGAGCTCCTGGAGCACACGCGCGTTGCGCAGGGCCCACGGGGTGAGCACCATCGCTGACACGAGCACCGCGGCGCCCCAGCGCGTGGCCAGGGACGCCAGCGGGGTGTGGCCCCGGTACAGCCAGGCCCACGCGAGCAGGAAGGGCCACAGGTACAGGTGCTCGGCGCGGGTGAGCGAGCCCAGGCCCATCGCGAGCCCCAGCAGCACGGCGCCGACGGGCGTGGGCCCCGCTCGGTGGCGCAGCACGAGCGCGAGCGTGGCGGTGAGGAAGAAGGCGTACAGGACTTCGTTGCTGTACGTGGTGGACAGCACCAGCCAGCCGAAGCTCGCGGCGAACAGGCCCGCGGCCACGAAGCTCCACGCGGTGCCCAGGAGGCCCCGCCACCACGTCCATGACAGCGCCACGGTGGAGGCGCTGAGCGCGGCCAGGCACAGCTTGTACGGATAGGCGTTGCCCTGGGGCTCGCCCATCACGCGGTAGAGCAGGCCCAGGAGCCACGGGAACAGGGGCGGGTGATAGGGCAGGGTGGCGGAGCTCGCGAGGCCCCGGGCGTGCTCGAGTGCGTACGTGTGGAAGAAGCGCGAGTCGCCGTAGAAGAAGATGGAGAAGGGCCAGGCGCGGTCGGGCGCGGACTGGAGATACAGCCAGCGCAACAGCAGGCTGAGCGAGAACGTCACCGCGACACCCAGCGCCATCGGGTGCCGCTGCCACAGCTCCCTCGCGCTGACGACGAACCGGCGCATGCCACCCCCAGGGGAGGCGTGCACGCTAGCACCAAGACTCGGAGCCAGGGCCGTCGTTCAGAAAAGCGCCCTTGCCTCGACTTGTGGATGGCAAGCGGCACGACGTGATTCCTAGAGTCCGGCCCGCCGTCGTGCTCGGGCGGCTCCCCCATTCCGGCTCGGAGGGCCGAGTGTCCCACGCAGGTGACAAGTCCATCCTGGCCATCGACCTGGGCACCTCCGCCGTGAAGCTGGCGGTCGTCACGCTGCGCGGACGCATCCTCGGCGGTGAGGTGGAGCCGCTGGCGTTGGATTTGTTGCCGGACGGCGGCGCGGAGCAGGACCCGGAGGCGTGGTGGAGCGCCATCGTCCGGGGTACGCGCAGGCTGCTCGGCTCGGGGAAGGTGTCCGCGCGCGACATCATCGGCGTCAACTGCAGCTCGCAGTGGTCCGGCACGGTGGCGGTGGATGAGCAGGGGACGCCGCTGCGGCCGGCGCTCATCTGGATGGACTCGCGCGGGGCACCGCACGTCAAGCGCGTCGCGGGAGGGCTGGTCCCCATCGAGGGCTATGGCGTCACCCGGCTGTTCCAGTGGATCCGCCTGACGGGCGGCGTGCCGAGCCTGTCCGGGAAGGACCCGGTGGGCCACATCCTCTACCTCCAGGCGGAGCACCCGGACGTCTACCGCGCGACGTACAAGTTCCTGGAGCCCAAGGACTGGCTCAACCTGAAGCTGAGCGGGCGCTTCGCGGCGTCGTACGACTCCATCACCTTGCACTGGGTGACGGACAACCGGACGCTGGGCCGCGTCGACTACGACGCGGGGCTGTTGCGCATGTCGGGCCTGCACCGCGAGAAGCTGCCGGACCTGGTGCCCGCCGCGAGCGTGCTGGGGCCGCTGAGCGCCCGGGCCGCGAGCGAGCTGGGGTTGAGCGAGGACGTGCGCGTGGTGACGGGCGCGCCGGACATCCTCGCCGCGGCGGTGGGCTCGGGCGCGGTGCGCGACTTCGAGGCGCACCTGTGCGTGGGCACGTCGTCGTGGCTGTGTTGCCACGTGCCGTACAAGAAGTCGGACCTGTTCCACCAGATGGCGTCCGTGCCGTCGGCGCTGCCAGGGCGCTACCTGCTCGCCAACGAGCAGGAGTCCGCGGGCATCTGCCTCACCTTCCTCAAGGACAACATCCTGTACGGCCAGGCGGGCCGGCCCGAGGGACAGGAGGAGGACTCCGCGGAGGTGTACCGGCTGATGGAGCGCGAGGCGAGCCAGGTCCCCGCCGGCAGCGACAGGCTCATCTTCCTGCCCTGGCTCAACGGCGAGCGCAGCCCGGTGGACGACAAGTCGCTGCGTGGCGGGTTCTTCAACCAGTCGCTGAAGACGACGCGGGCGCACCTGGTGCGCGCGGTGATGGAGGGCGTGGCCTTCAACTCGCGCTGGCTGTTCACCTACGTGGAGCAGTTCGTCGGGCGCAAGCTGGAGTCGCTGCGCATCATCGGCGGAGGGGCGCGCTCGGCGCTCTGGTGCCAGATTCACGCGGACGTGCTGGGCCGCTCCATCCAACAGGTGGACGAGCCGGTCTTGGCCAACGCGCGCGGGGCGGCGTTCCAGGCGGCCGTGGCGTTGGGGGAGCTGACGGTGGAGGAGCTGCCCGCGCTCGTCCCCGTGGCGAGGACGTTCGAGCCGGACCCCGCGAACCGCGCGCTGTACGACGAGCTGTTCCGCGAATTCGTCAACCTCTACAAGAGCAACAAGGCCATCTTCGCGCGGCTCAACCGCGCGCGAAGCGCCTGAAGGCCCAGGAGCCGCGCATGGCATTGCCCGACCCCAAGTCGCTGAACCTGCTGAACCACGTCCCGCCCCGCCTGCTGTCGGCGGCCGAGCGCTATCTCAAGGCCGTGCCGCTGGTGCGCGACCTGCTCTCGAAGGAGACGGACACGCTCCTGTCGGAGCTGGAGGGAGGGCTCAAGCCGTATCGGGGCAAGATGCCCGCGTTCGACCGGCTGCCGGTGACGGGACGCTCGCGCGAGGAGGTGCTGCGCGAGCTGCAGGCGCTGGAGTCGCAGGAGGAGGGGCGCTGGCGTGACGGCAAGGTGTCCGGCGCCGTGTACAACGGCGACTCGGAGCACATCGACTTCCTCAACCGGGTGTACGCGCTGCACTCGCAGAGCAACCCGCTGCACGCGGACCTGTGGCCCAGCGCCACCAAGTTCGAGGCCGAGGTCATCGCCATGGCCGCGACGATGCTGGGCGCGGACGCGGCGAACGCGGGGCGGCCGGCCTCCGAGCATGTCTGCGGTTCCATGTCCTCGGGTGGCACCGAGAGCATCATGCTCGCCATCAAGACGTACCGGGACTGGGCCCGGGAGACCAAGGGCATCACGAAGCCGGAGATGGTGGCGCCCTCCAGCGCGCACCCGGCCTTCGACAAGGCGGCGCACTACTTCGGCGTGAAGATGGTGCGCGTGCCGGTGGGGGCCGACTACCGCGCGGACGTGGCCGCGACGAAGAAGGCGCTCACGCGCAACACCATCGTGCTCATCGGCTCGGCGCCGGGTTTTCCCCACGGAGTCATCGATCCGATCGCCGAGCTGTCCGAGCTGGCGCGCAAGAAGCGCATCGGCTTCCACACCGACGCGTGCCTGGGTGGGTTCGTGCTGCCCTTCGCGAGGAAGCTGGGGCGCGAGGTGCCGCCGTTCGACTTCCGGCTGCCGGGCGTGACGTCGATGTCCGCGGACACGCACAAGTTCGGCTACGCGGCGAAGGGCTCGTCGGTGGTGTTGTACCGGGGCACCGAGCTGCGCTCGCACCAGTACTTCACGGCCACCGAGTGGCCCGGCGGCATCTACTTCTCGCCCACGTTCTCCGGCAGCCGTCCCGGCGCGCTCATCGCGGTGGCGTGGGCGTCGCTGGTCAGCATGGGGGAGCAGGGCTACCTGGAGGCCACGCGTCGCATCCTCGAGACGGCGGATACGATCAAGCAGGGCATTCGCGCCATCCCCGAGCTGCACGTGCTGGGAGATCCGCTGTTCGTCATCGCGTTCGGCTCCGAGACGGTGGACATCTTCAAGGTGATGGAGCGGTTGGGTGAGCAGGGGTGGAGCCTCAACGGGCTGCACAAGCCCGCGGCGGTGCACCTGTGCGTGACGCTGCGGCACGCGCAGCCGGGCGTGGCGGAGAGGTTCCTGTCGGATCTGCGCGCCGCCGTGGAGCACGTGAAGGCGAACCCCGGCGAGAAGGGGACGATGGCGCCCGTCTACGGCATGGCCGCCGCCGTCCCCTTCCGTGGCCTCGTGAGCGACTTGCTCAAGAAGTACATGGACCTGCTCTACAAGGTCTGAGGCTCCCTGGGACGTGGGCGCGCGGCCCACTCCCACGTGGTCCCCTGGTGCAGCGTGGCGTAGATGTCGTCGCGCAGCTCGTTGCACTCGTCATGCGTGAGGGTGCGCTCCAGGGAGCGCAGCACCACGCGCAGGAGGACGTTCTTCTGGTCCGGGCGAAGGGCCAGGCGCTTCACCGCGTTGGGGTGGAGCTCGGCGTAGGGCGTCTGGCTCACGACCTCGACGCTCTCCACGAGCTCCGCCCGCGCGCCCAGCGCGGCGCGCACGGCGTCGCCCAGCTCCTCCGCCGTGCGGTGCTCGTCGATGACCAGGGACATGTCGCGGCGCACCGCGGGCATCGAGGACACGGGCTGATAGGGCGTCAGGTCCAACAGCTGCGTGGCGATGCGTGGGTCGGTGGAGCGCAGGAGCCGGATGTCGTCCAGGCCCTTGCGCAGCATGAGGATGCGGTCGAGTCCCAGTCCCATGGCGAGGCCGGTGACGGGGCCTGCCTCCAGGCCGCTCTCGGCGAGGAGGTCGGGGAGCGCGAGGCCGCACTCGCCGATCTCCACCCAGTCGTCGCCGTCTCGGACGTCGATCTGCAGACCGTCCGTCGTGTACGGGTGCACGGCGTCGGTGAGCTTCAGCTCGCGTCCGGGGAGGAGTGCCTGGACCACGGTGGTAATCATCTGGCGCAGGTCCTGGGGGGTGAGGGGCGGGCCGCGACGGATGCGCCACAGGTCCATCTGGTGGGGCTCGCCGGTGTGGAGCCGGTCGATGCAGTCGCGTCGGTAGACGAGGCCGGGACAGGCGACGATTACATCCTCGGGTGGAGAGCTAGCGAGGCGGCGCAGGACGCCGGGAATCATGGCGGAGGTCTGCGAGCGCAGGAGCGCGGTGTCGCAGACGTAGCGGGTGTAGCGCGCGTCGCGGGCGACGCCTCCGGGTGGGTAGTGGAGGCGGTCGTAGTTGTCGGCGATGGAGACGACGGGGCTCTGGCGATGTGTCCGCACCTCGCAGCGCCAGGCGGTGCGCAGGGCTTCGAGCGCGGAGGCGACGAGGAGTTGGAGGGCGTGGGGGCCGGAAGCGGGGTCGGTCAAATCACGAACGGACAGGGCGCGCCGAAGCTCCTCGGCGCTGAGGACGGCGATGGGAAGGGACGACATGGTGAAGACCTCTCGGAAGCGAACGGGAAACGCAGCGGTCTCCGGCGCGCCGAGCGAGGAGTCCGCCAGGCGTCACCGGCCTCGGATGCCCCCCCGGCGGCTCCGGGTGGGCGTCGCGCCAGACGGCGTTTCGCCAACGAGAGGTGCGTGCGCGCTCAGAGCAGCACGGCCTCCCGACACCCGAAGGGGGCCGGGGGGCGGCTAAATCGACGAGCGATCACGACGCGAACCATGGACGTACGAATAACGCTCCCGCGATTTCCTGGCAAGTGAGTCTCGGGTTCGCCTCACTTCGCCAGCATGCGTCCCATGACGTCGAGCAGATCGCGCCAGTGTTCCTCGGCTGCTTCGGGCTGATAGGCGGCCGAGTCCTCCACCGCGTAGCCGTGGCGTGCTCCCGCGTGGAGTCGTGACTGGTGTCGCACGCCCGCCGCCTTCAGCGCCGCTTCCAGTCGCTGGATGGCGTCGGGCGGCATGGAGGCGTCCTGGTCCGCGTGGCCGAACACCAGTTCGCCCTTCACGTCGCCCACGCGCAGGTGAGGACTGTCCGGCGAGTCGGTCGCGAGTCGACCGCCATGGTTGGACACCGCGGCGGCGATGACGTCAGGGAAGTCCGCCGCCAGCCGCACGGCGATGCCGCCGCTCATGCAGTACCCGGCGACGCCGACCTTGGGTCCACGCACCTGCGGAAGTTGCGCGAGGAAGCCCAGCTCCGCCGCGCCGTCCGTGCGCACGCGCTCCGGCGTCAACGTGGCGATGAGCGCGTAGATGCGCTTGCGGAAGGCCTCATCCGCGAAGGAGCCCTTCAAGTCCAAGGTCGCGGCGCGCCCCTCGCGATAGAAGACATTGGGCAGCAGCACGACATATCCCGCGTCCGCGAGCCGCTGGGCCGCGTGCTCGAAGGCAGGGCGGATGCCCATCGCGTCCGTGAGCAGAAGCACGGCGGGCCACGGGCCGCGTCCCTCGGGCTGGAACAGCTTCGCGTCCATCGTTCCATCCGCTGTGTCGAGTTCGATGTCTTCCATGGGATTCCTCGTGAAGGGCTGCGGCTACAGCGCACGGGTGGCGATGTGCGTGAGCTCCGCGTCGGTGAGTGGAAGCGGGTTGGCTTTCATGCTGCTCGCGGCGCGCGCCTTCGTCACCAGCTCCGGCACGCGCTCCAACGTCAGTCCATGACGAGCCAGGCCCGGGATGCGCAGCGCTCCTCGCAAGGCCTCCACCCACTCGATGGCGTCCTCGGCGCTCGCGCCCTCGTGGCCCGTGAGCAGTGTCGCCAGCTCCCGGTAGCGCGGCAGCGCCGGGTGCTCCGGGGCCCGCTCTCGCAGCGCGCGCAGATTCGTCTCGAGCACCGCGGACAACAGGGCCGCGCAGACCGCCCCATGCGGCGCATCGAACATGCCGCCGAGCGGCGCCGCGAAGCCATGCACCGCCCCCAGCCCTGAATTGGCCAGACACAGTCCACCGAAGAGGCTGGCCAGCGCCAGGTCCTCGCGTGCCTCGGCATCCGGCTCCGTCGACAGCACAGCCCGGCGCAGCGAGCGCGCGGACCGGCGCAACCCCTCACGCGCCAATGCGTCCGTGAGCGGATTGGCGCGCGCGGAGAGGAACGGCTCGATGAGCTGCGACAGCGCATCCATGCCGCTGGACGCGAGCACCGATGGCGGCGCGCCGATGAGCAGGTCCGGGTCCACCAACGCCACACGCGGCAGCAACTGCGGTCCGCGCAGGCTGGCCTTCACCTGGGCCTCCTTGGACCCCAGCACCGCGTTGCGAGTCACCTCCGAGCCCGTGCCCGCCGTGGTCGGAATCGCCACGAAGGGGAGGGCCACCCCGGTCAGCGGCTGTCCCCGGCCGATGACCTCCAGGTAGTCCAGCGGGTCTCCCCCCTGTGTCGCCAGCGCGGCGAGCGCCTTGCCCGCATCGAGCGCGCTTCCGCCTCCCAGCGCCACCACCGCGTCACAGCGCGCCTCCGCGAGCACCGACAGCCCACGCCGCACCACGTCCACCGTGGGCTCGCCCTCCACCGAGTACGTGCTCACCACCAGCCCCTGCGCCTCCAATGCCTTCTGGAGCCCACGCGCACGCTCGGGGTTCTTCCCCGTGACCAGCAACACGCGCTCCGCGCCCAGGCCGCGCACCAGCGCGGGCGCCTCCGACAACCTGCCCGGCCCGAAGACAATCCGCGTGGCGGTGGCGAACTCGAAGACCGCGGAGCCCACCGTCACCACCCGGCGTCCTCGGGGAAGACGTTGACGTACTTCCGGCTGGTGCGCGGCTCCGCCATCATCGGCGCCACCGTGTCGCGCCAGCGCAGGTAGTGCGCCGTGTCCTTGTGCGCGGCCGGCGCCTCGGCGCTCCGGTACACCTCCACGAGCACGAAGCGCGTGGCGTCCTCGCTGTCCTGGATGACATCGAAGCGCGCCACCCCCGGCTCCTTCACGCTCTCGCGCGCGTTGGCCAGGGTGGCTTCCCGGAAGGCATCCACGTGCTCGGGCTTCACGTGGACGTGGACATGGACGACCCGCAGGCTGTTGGGCATGCCCCGAAACTACTCCGGGCCCGGGCCGCGTGGGGACGCGACCAGGACCCGGAGGTTGAAACCGTACAGCCGTCGCCGGACTACGGCGCCTTGAGGATGGCCGTGGGGCTCAGCACGTCCTCGAGCTTCCGGGCCATCGTCCAGCCGTCGTGGTAGACGATGCCGGTGGGGGAGATGGTGTCGTTCCGGTACAGGCCGATCTTCAGGTAGTTCACCTGCCCCTTGTACTGCGTCGCGATGTAGCGCTTGGGCAGCACCAGCTTGCCGTCCACGTACAGCTCCACGAAGCCCACCTTCGCGTCCGCCGACCAGCGCACGTGGAAGATGAAGTCCATCCACCTGGCGCGCACCAGCGGCGCCCGCCAGACGATGGTGCCCGGGTTTCCGCCGATGTTCAGCCGGACCTCGTTGCCGTAGACGTAGAACTCCACCGGCGGCGAGCCGCCCACCGTGTCGCTCTCCTGGTGCCACTGGGTGAACAACTGCCACGTGTTCACGTTGGGGAACGTGGAGTCGAACATCGTGCTCCAGCGGTAGTAGTACTCGGAGCCGGACGGCTCCTTCGTCATGCGCACCAGCTCGTTGCGGTTGCCGCTGGAGTTGATGGGGTCATCGCCCTTCTTCACCGTGGCCTTCAGCGCGTAGCCGCCCTGTCGCTTGGGCGAGGACACCAGCGCCAGCCGGTCCGAGCTCACCATCTGCGCGCGCGTCCACTGGGTGCGGTCTCCCGTCTCGAAGTCACCCACCCACACCACGCTGCTGCCGGTGGGCGGAGGCGGGGACGTCACGGTGCTGCCGCAGGCGCGGGCCTCCGCGATGGACGCCCAGTCGTTCACGGTGTTGCCCATGACGGTGATGCGCACCCGGCGCGCCGACGTGGTGCCGAAGGAGTACGTCTGCGCGGCGGTCTGCAGCGCGCTCGTGCCGCTGTAGACCTGCGTGTACGTGTAGCCATCCGGCGAAACCGACACGGTGAAGGTGTTGGCGCGCGTGTTGCCCTCGTGCCACGCCACCGTGACGCCGGAGACCGACTTGACCGAGCCCAGGTCGTAGTCGATCCACGCGCCCTTGCCGAGCATGCTCCAGCGCGTGTCCATCCGGTCATCCATCGTGTTGGCCGGCACGTTGCCGTCATTGCCCTTGGCGATGACGGAGGTGGCCGTGAGCTGCGTGCAGTTGGAGGCGGTCAGGGCGGCGGCGGACGTCGCGAACGCGGTGGCCTCCGCGCCGGAGGGGGCCTCACCCAGCTCATTGTAGTCCTGGGGACCGCACGCGGTGGCGCCAAGGCCGAGCAACGCGCCGGCCAGCAGAAGAGACTGCTTCATGTGGGAACCTCTGGGGGTTTCAAAAACAGACAGACGGGGAGTGTGTCCGGCGACGTCTCACGACGGGCCGACGATTGATTTCAGTTGCGGGGCTTCTCCAAGGTCACGGCGGGGGTTCGCCGCGTTGCAGCGGAGGACAACCATCGCCTCATTTTATTTCGTATTCAACAGTTCTCGTCCAGCCTGCCTGCTGGGCAGGAAACGCAGCGCGCATACTCGGGGTGTGTGCTTGGGCGATGGTGCTGGAAATGTCTGGCATTGGTGGCGAGCCCACCCAGGCCGTGAAGGCATGGGCATACATCCAGCGGGGGCGTGCGTGCGTGCGGTGGCCTGGAGGGCAGGTCTACAGGCGGATTCGATACAGACGCACAGCCCCCGGGCGCGAGGCGCCTGAAGGGCCCGGGGCGTTAGAGGTTCGGGCTCTGGAGGTGCTCATGACCGCGTCGTCGGGCGTGTGCCTGGCCTGTGGGACACGACTTTCCCCGGGTCTCTCCACGTGCCCGCGCGCGCTGCTGCTCGCGCCCCTGGCGGGTGGGGTGCGCCGCTGGGGGCTCGCCTCCTGTCAGCCGCCGCTCGTGGGGCGGGTGGCGCACCTGGAGCGGCTGAAGTGGTGCGCCGAGGAGGCGCGCCGGGGGCTGGGGCGGGCCATCTGGTTGGTGGGAGAGGAGGGCATCGGCAAGTCGCGGCTGAAGGACGCGCTGGTGGAGTCGCTGGCCGCGCACCGCTTCGACATCTGGGAGGGCAGCGGGCTGGCCCATCCGGGGACTCCAGCGGGGCCGCTGCTGGACCTGCTGGAGGCCACGCGCTCGCTGCGGCCGGTGGCGGGCGTGGGGCGCATGTCGAGCGCGGAGGCGGAGCGGGTGGCGCGGTGGCTGGAGGGACGGGAGTGGCGAGGCGTCCCCGCGAGCCTCTCCGCCGAGAGCATCGCGCTGCTCGACGCGCTCTGCCATGCGCTGCTGCCGCACAGGACTCCGCGCGTCCTCGTCCTGGAGGACTGGCAGCACGCGGATGGCCTCAGCCGGGCGATGCTCGAGGTGCTGGTGACGCGGCTGGCGCATGCCCCGGTGCTGGTGCTCGTGCTGGAGCGCACGGCGGCGTCCGTGCCGCCCCCTGCCGAGGTGCTCGAGGTGGGAGCGTTGAGCGCGAGCGAGGCCGCCACGCTGGTCTCCACGCGCCTGCCTCCCGGATTGCCCCGGGAGGCCTTGCTGCGCGTGGGCGCGGGCCATCCGCGCAAGCTGTTGCAGGCGCTCGCGCTCCACGAGGAGTCACCGCTGGAGCCGTTGCCCGCCACGGCGGAGGAGGTGGTGTCGGCCCGGTTCCAGGCGCTGTCGGACTCGCGGCGCGAGGCGCTGCGGGTGGGCGCGGTGCTGGGGCCGTGTTTCCCCCGAGCGGTGCTGGGCGCGCTCGTGGGGGGCTTCGCGTCGCTCGCGGGGTTGGAGTCGGGTGGGTGGCTCACGCCCGTCTCGGGAGGTCGCTACGCGAGCGCGACGCGGGCGCCGGGGCTCGAGGCGACGTGGTCGGACGCGGAGCGGGTGGCCTTGCACGCGCGCGTGGCGGAGGCCTACGAGGCGCTCTCCGAGGAGACGCGTCGGCGCGCGTGCGCGGAGGTGGCACGTCACTGGCTGGGGGCGAAGCGGCCGGAGCGCGCGCTGCCGCACCTGTTGGAGGTCGCGGGGTGGAACCTGGCCGCGATGGAGCCGGCCGCGGCGCTGAAGGTGTACCGCTTCGCGCTGGAGGTGTCCTCGCGGTTGTCGTTGGAGTCCGCGTGTCAGTGGGGGCGGGTGTTGTGGGAGCGGATGGGGGATGCCCACCGGCTGGCGGGGGAGCGGGTGGAGGCGGAGTCCGCGTGGCGCATCGCCCTGTCCCTCGACGAGGTGGGAGGACGCCGGGGGACGGCCGGGCGGCTGCAGTGCTTGAGCAAGCTGGTCTCGGTGGTGTTGTCGCTGGAGCGCCACGAGGAGGTGGTGGCGCTGGGCGAGGTGGGCGTCGTGGAGGAGTCATCCGAGGAGGCGCTCGTCGCCGCCGCTTCGTTGGACGCGCTGTCCTCGCTCGCGCTGTGCTGGCTGGGCCGCTTCACCGAAGCGGAGGCGAGGCTGGGGAGCGCGCGTGCTCGACTGCTCCAGGTGTCGGGGCGGGACGGCGTGGGCCGGGCGAGCGCGGAGGCGTCCCTGCACCGCGCCATGGGGATGCTGCTGATGCGACAGGGGCGTCCGGAGCAGGCCACGGTGGAGTACGCGGCGGTGCTGCGCTGGACGGAGCGCGCGGGGGACACGTGGGAGCACTCCACGGCGCTGTTCAACCTGGGGGATGCCTACGCACGCTCGGGGGACCGTGAGCGCGCGGTGCACTACTTCCAGCTCGCGCTGGACTCGAAGGCGCGCACGGGGGACCGGGGCGGCATGGCGTACACGCACCATGGTCTCGCGCTCCTGCACAGCCAGGCGGACGCGCCGGAGCTGGCGAAGGAGGACGCCGTCCGGGGACTCCAGCTCGCGGGGATGCTGGGGGACCGGAAGCTGAAGTCGCTCCTGCGCTGCGCCCTGGGGCGCGCCCACCTGCGGCTGGGGGAGCGCGAGGAGGCCGCGCGACAGTTGCGGCTGGCCGCGCAGGACGCCGCCGCGGCCAATGCCCACCCGGAGCTGCTCCAGGCCCAGGCGGCCTTGCGCGCCCTGGAGGCCCGGCGCTGAGGAAGGGGTTGACGGAACCGTCGGCGGGGCCCGAGTGTCCAGGACACGTGCCTCGATTCCTCCTCCGTCATGGCTGGCTGTGGTCGTGCCTCGTGGTGGCCCTGGTCTCCCCGGGCGCGCTCGCAGAGGAACCGGATGTCTTCGAGGCCTGGCTGCGTCCGGCCCACGCTCCCGCGGATGGGTTCGACGCGTGGACGGACCTGGGCGGCGCGAAGCCCGGCGCCGAGGTGCGCTCCCTGGCGCGAGGCCGCGTGGTGGAGGCCACGGGAGAAAGTGTCACCCTGGAACATCTGCATCACGAGAACCATGAGCTCCAGCGCGTACGCGCCGTGTATTCGGGACTGGCGTCGGTGACGCTCCGTCCCGGAGACGGGGTGTCGCGCGGACAGGTGCTCGGGCGCGTGGGGGCGGGGGCCTCAGGGGTGCTGCACACGGACCGCGAGCTGTCTCCGGCGGAGGCCCGGCGCTTCACCCGGGAGCGGGCTCGTCTGCCGCAGCCCTTGGAGGAGCCGGTGCTGGTGCTCATCTCGCACGCGCGCAACGAGCTCCGGCTGTACGAGCGAGGTGTCGAGCGGGCGAGGGTGGAGGTGGGCTTCGGCCAGGGCGAGGGACCCAAGCAGGAGCGGGGCGACAACCGCACGCCCGTGGGCATGTACTTCATCGTGCAGACGGTGCGCGGGAACATCACCGGGCCGTACTCGGCCTACTACGGCGGCCACTGGCTGCGGGTGAACTACCCGAACCCGTGGGACGCGAGCCGGGGCGTCAAGCGCGGTTGGCTCACGGAGAAGACGCGCGAGAAGATTGCCCGTGCGTGGACGGCGCGCGAGGCGACGGACGCGAGCACCCGGCTGGGCAGCGGCATCGGCTTCCACGGCTGGTCGGGCGAGTGGTCCCTGGAACAGAGCGGAGGGCGGCTGTCCTGGGGCTGCGTCGTGTTCCACCCGGGGGACATCACCAGGCTGTACGAGCGGATGCCCCAGGGCACCATGGTGGTCCTCTTCTAGCCTTCAAGATGGCCGCGAGGCATGGAATCCTCCCGGGGTGATCGAGCTAGAGACACCCGAGGCCTTCGAGCGGCACCTTCGCGAGGGACACAGCCTCGCCAACGTCGTCATCCAGGGGTTGGACCTGAGGCGCTACACGCGCGAGCTGAGCACGCTGCCGCTGGCGGGCACCGTGTTCCTGGGCTGCGAGTTGGAGAAGGACGCGCTCCAGGCGGCGCTCGCCCACGGCGCGCTCGTCTTCCCGCCCATCTCCGGGGTGCCCTATCAGCCGTACCGGGGCACCCTCTACACCCCCGAGGAGCTGTACGCGGGGTTCGACCCGACGCGCCCGGAGACGTACGAGGACACGCTCGACGCGCGCATCTATCGCCACTGGGAATCCCACGGCCGAGGCACGCCGCCGACGCTGCTGGAGACGCTCGCGCAGCGCCTGCATGACCACGCGGTGACGAACGCGATGGAGGGCCTGCTCCTGCGGGAGGGGCCGCCGCGGAAGGTGGTGGCCATCATGGGCGGACACTCCATGAAGCGCGGCATGCCCGACTATCGCGAGGTGGCCACGCTGTCGCGCGAGCTGACGCGCGCGGGGTTCTTCCTGGTCAGCGGCGGCGGCCCTGGCGCGATGGAGGCCACGCACGTGGGCGCCTGGTTCGCCACGCGCACGGAGGCGGAGCTCGACGTGGCGCTCGCGATGCTCGCCAAGGCCCCCAGCTATACGGACCGCGAGTGGCTGGCGCGGGCCTTCGAGGTGCGCGGCGCGTTCCCCCTCGGACCCAGGGACGTCTTCGCCTGCTCCAGCCTGGGCATCCCCACGTGGCACTACGGCCACGAGCCGCCCAACCCCTTCGCCACGCACATCGCCAAGTACTTCGCCAACAGCGTGCGCGAGGACGGCCTGCTCACCATCGCCAAGGGCGGCATCGTGTACGCGCCCGGCAGCGCCGGCACCATCCAGGAGGTCTTCCAGGACGCCTGCCAGAACCACTACAACAGCGTGGGCGTCATCAGCCCGATGATCTTCCTGGGCCGGGAGTTCTGGACGCGCACCCGCCCGGTGTACCCGCTGCTGGCGCAGCTCGCGCAGGGGCACGAGTACGCGCGGCACCTGCTCCTCACCGACTCGCGCGAGGAGGTCGTCGAGGCGCTGCGGGCGTACGACCGCTCATCGACGCCCGCGAGCTGAGCCGCTGGACTTCACCCGCGCCGTGAGGCACGGGAGGGTGCGATGCGAAAGAAGGGTGGGCAGTACGCCGACAAGCGCTGGATGGACAAGCCCCGGGCCTTCGGGAAGTACGGCCCGGTGCGTCCGAAGGCGCTCTTCTTCGACGTCGACGACACGTTGATCGACCGGGGGGGCGCCTTCACGCGCTACTTCGAGCTCTTCATGGCGCGCTTCCCGGACGTCTTCCCCGCGCACCGTCGCGCCGAGGACCTGGCCACCTTGCGCGTGCTCGACGAGCGGGGCGGGCGCGACAGGCAGGCGTTCTTCCAGGACCTGCTCGAGCGCTTCCCGGTGGGGCTCTCCGAGAAGGCGCTGCGCGCGGAGTTCCACGTCGGGCTGGCGCGGCAGGTGACGTCGGACCCGGCGCTGGTGGCGTGGGTCGCCGCGCGGGCGGGCCGTCAGCCCGTGGTGGTGGTGTCCAACGGCGCGGCGGACACGCAGCGCATGAAGCTGCTCCACGCCGGGCTCTACCACTGCGTGCCGCAGGGGTTCTTCTCCAGCGAGGTGGGCGTGGAGAAGCCCGACCCGGCCATCTTCCAGGCGGCGCTGAAGCACGTGAACCGCGCGCCCTCGGAGGTGCTCCACGTGGGCGACGACCCGGTGCGCGACATCGTCGGCGCGGGACGGTTGGGCATCACCACGTGCTGGGTGTCGCACGGGCGCGAGTGGCCCGCGTCGCTGCCTCCTCCCGACTTCACCGTGGAGCGCGTCTCCACGGCCGTGCAGGACCTCGAGCGGGTGCTCTCGACATGGACATGAACCAGGTGGTCGGCTCGCACGACCTGCTCTTCCTCACGCTGGACACCTTGCGCCACGACGTGGCCACCCAGCTGGCCGCCTCGGGGCGCCTCCCGAACCTGGCCGCGCTCCTGCCAGGAGGACAGTGGGAGGAGCGGCACTCGCCCGCGAGCTTCACCTACGCCGCGCACCACGCCTTCTTCGCCGGCTTCCTGCCCACCCCCGCGCGTCCGGGTCGCCACCCGCGCTTGTTCGCCATGCGCTTCGAGGGCAGCGAGACGACGGGGCAGGGGACGTGCGTGCTCGACGCGCCGGACCTGGTGACGGGCCTCGCGGGGCGCGGCTACCACACGGTGTGCATCGGCGGCGTGGGCTTCTTCAACAAGTTGAACCCGCTGGGCAACGTGTTGCCGGGCCTGTTCGCGGAGAGCCACTGGGCGCCGGAGCTGGGGGTGCGTGAGCCCCGCTCGACCGAGCACCAGGTGGCCCTGGCGGTCCGTCGCCTGGACGCCCTCCCCAGGGCACAGCGAGTCTTCCTGTTCATCAACATCTCCGCGCTCCACCAGCCCAACCGTCATTACCTGCCGGGCGCCAGCGAGGACTCGCGGGAGACCCACGCGGCAGCCCTGGAATACGTGGACAGTCAGCTCCCACCCCTGTTCGCCGCGTTGCGGCGGCGGGGGCCGGCTTTCTGCATCGTCTGTTCGGACCACGGCACGGCGTACGGCGAGGACGGTTATAACGGTCACCGCGTGGGTCACCCCGTCGTCTGGACGGTGCCCTACGCGGAGTTCACCCTGCCGTGAGAGCCCGCACCATGACGCGCCTGGAGCAGATGTTGGGAGAGTCGCCGTACGTGGCGTACCTGTATGGGTACCCGCACAAGACGGCCTATCGGCCCTTCACGCCGCCCCTCTCGTTGGAGTCGGTGTGGGCCGAGGAGCGGCGCGACGCGCTGTTCCTCTACTTCCACGTCCCGTTCTGCGAGATGCGCTGCGGGTTCTGCAACCTGTTCACCGCGGCGGGCCCCAAGCAGGACGTGGTGGACGGCTACCTGGGCGCGCTGGAGCGCGAGACGCAGCGGGTGAAGGAAGCGCTGGGCCGGGCGAGCTTCGCCAGGCTGGCGCTGGGCGGAGGCACGCCGACGTTGCTGGACGTGGCGGGGCTGAACAAGGTGTTCGACCTGGCGGAGCAGGTGCTGGGGGCGGACCCTCGGAACATCCCGGTGTCGGTGGAGGTGTCGCCGGAGACGGTGGACGCACAGAAGCTGCGCGTGCTGCGTGAGCGGGGCACGGACCGGGTGAGCATGGGCGTGCAGAGCTTCATCGAGGCGGAGGTGGCTGCGGTGAAGCGTCCGCAGAAGACGGCGCAGGTGGAGGCGGCGCTGGACCTCATCCGCTCAACGGGCTTCCCGACGCTGAACCTGGACCTCATCTACGGGATGGAGGGGCAGACTCCGGAGAGCTTCCTGTACTCGCTGCGGGAGACGCTGCGCTTCTCGCCCGAGGAGATCTACCTGTATCCCCTGTACGTGCGTCCCTTGACCTTCCTGGGGAAGAAGGCGCGCGCGTGGGATGACCTGCGGCTGTCGCTGTACCGCACGGGCCGGGACTTCCTCCTGTCACAGGGGTACACGCAGGTGTCGATGCGCATGTTCCGCGCGAAGCACGCGCCGGACGCGGGCGGGCCTGTGTACCGCTGCCAGGAGGACGGGATGGTGGGGCTGGGCTGCGGGGCGCGCTCGTACACGGGGGCGGTGCATTACTCGTCCGAGTACGCGGTGGGCTCGCGCGAGGTGCGCAACATCATCGCGTCGTACAGCGCGCGGACGGCGGAGTCCTTCGGGGAGGTCGGGTACGGCTTCCGGTTGGACGACGGCGAGCGGCGGCGCAGGTTCATGCTGTTGTCGCTGCTCGCGGAGGGGGTGGACCTGGCGGCGTACCGGGCGCGGTTCGGCGCGGAGGTGCTGGAGGACTTCCCGGAGCTGCTGGAGCTAGAGGCGCATGGCCTGGGGCGGAGGGACGCCACGGGGCTGCGGCTGACGGCGGCGGGGGTGGAGCGCTCGGACTTGATTGGGCCGTGGCTGCACTCGGATGGGGTTCGCGCGCTGTCGTCGGAGTACGCCTGGCGATGAAGCTCACGGTGCTCTATCGGGGGCCGTTGTCGAGCTGCAACTACGGCTGCGAGTACTGCCCGTTCGGGAAGTGGAAGCACACGGACGAGGAGCTGGCGAAGGACCGCGCGGACCTGGAGCGCTTCATCGCGTGGGTGGAGGCGCGGACGCAGGACACGGTGTCGGTGTTCTTCACGCCGTGGGGCGAGGCGCTCATCTGGCCCTGGTATCAGCAGGCGCTGGCGCGGCTGACGCATCTGCCGCACGTGGAGCGGGTGGCGGCGCAGACGAACCTGTCGTGTCGGCTGGACTGGGTGAAGGACTGCCGCGCGGAGAAGCTGGGCATCTGGGCGACGTACCACCCGGAGTGGACGAAGCGGCCGCGCTTCCTGAAGCAGTGTGAGACGTTGGTGTCGCTGGGCGTCCGGCACAGCGTGGGCGTGGTGGGCTTCCTGCGCTTCGTCGAGGAGGCCCAGACGCTGCGCCGCGAGCTGCCCGCCGAGACGTACCTGTGGATCAACGCGGTGAAGGACGGGCAGGAGGAGCCCTACACGCCCGAGGACGTGGCGCGCTTCACTCAGTTGGACCCCTTGTTCCCGGTGAACAACGTGCGCCACCCGAGCCTGGGGAAGGCGTGCAGGGGAGGGGAGTCGGTCATCTCCGTGGATGGGGAGGGCACGGCGCGGCGGTGTCACTTCATCGACGAGGCGATTGGCAACATCTACGCGCCGGACTTCGACCAGGCGCTGCGTCCCCGGCCGTGCTCCAAGGCGACCTGTGGTTGCCACATCGGCTACGTGCACATGGACTACCTGGAACTGGACCGGGTCTTCGGCTCCGGAATCCTGGAGCGCGTGCCGGCAGAGCCGCTGTGGCGGCGTGGGGCTGTCGCCGCTCGCTGAGTCCCGTCATCCCCAGCCCCGAATCCACCCACCTCATGGGCCCGCATGGCATCTCACCCCTGGCCCGCAGCGTGCCCGCAGTCGGTTGACACCCGAGGGTGCCTGGGATTTCGCGCCTGCGTTGGTGTGTAATGGACTTGTCGGTCGTGCGAGGGGGGCGCCTGCCCCTGCGGGCCACATGCGAGGCGCCATCGCGCAAGCCGGCTGTCGCGTCGTCACGCTGATGTGGCCCGGGTATTCCCGTCGGTGCTCAAGTCAAACACGGAGAGCGCATGCATTTGACGACTCCGCGAATCTCGTTGCCCTATCCGCAAGGGCTCAGCCCTGATGCGGAGGCCTCGCGCGCGCACACGCTGCATTGGCTGGAGATGCGTGGCGTCATCACCGAGCCAGGAGCCCTGCGTGCATACGACGGGTTGCGCCTCGAGAGGCTTGCGGCCAGAGCGTATCCCGATGCCCGAGGGGCGGACCTGGACCTTGCGAGCGATTGGATGGCCTGGTTCTTCGTCTTCGACGATCTCTTCGATGGGCCCCTGGGGCGAGATGTCGCAGCGGTTGATGCTCTCGTGGAGGAGCAGTTGTCGATGCTTCAGTCCGCGCGGCCCCATCGTCATCCCTCTTTGCCACTGGTTGCCGTTTTCGGTGAGTTGTTGGAGCGGTCTGCCATTGGGATGAGCGAGGCCTGGCGCGCGCGTAGCGCCGAGAACTGGAGCAGATACATCCGTGCGTATCAGCAGGAGGCTCGGGAACGGTCTCAAGGAGTGCCCGGCGATCTGGCGACCTTCCTGAGCCTTCGACGAGACTCGGGCGGCCTCCCCTCCTCACTCGATCTGGGCGAACGGGTGGAGGGCTACGAGCTCCCTTTGCGGCTCTATGAGAGTGAGCCCATGGCAGCCATGAGGTCACTGTGCGCGGAGGTGGTGGTGATCACCAACGACATCTTCTCCGCCTCGAAGGAGGCGGCCCTCGGGCAGATGCACAATCTGGTCTTGACCCGGATGCGTGACAGCAGGTGCGAGCATGCGGCTGCCGAAGCCTGGGCGGTGGCTCTCATCGCGGAGCGGATCCTCGCTTTCGAGCAGGCGGAGCAACGGATGCGGCAGGGCGTTCGGACCCGGTCCGAATGGAGCAACATCGACCGCTTCATCCGTGGGATGAAGAATTGGATGAGGGGATGTTCAGATTGGTCGGCTGAGACTTCGCGTTATCCGTCCGCCGAACAGCTCCGTGCCCAGCAAAGCGCATGAGCTCGGGTCCGCTCCTGTGTGGGCGACAGAGTGCGGGTACGCCGAGAGCCCCTGTTGTGGCAGATGCCTCCCGATTGTAGAAACAGTGTTGTAGTCGTTTCTGGAATTTCCGTTTTTATGCAGACTCCAGGTGCCTACCGTCGTTCAACCTGGAGAGCACACCATGCGGCTACGTTGGATGTTGCTGTGTTTCGTGATGGGGGCTGTTGCTTGCGGAGGGGAGCTGGGGGAGCTCGAGTCCCTGGAGGCGCAGGGCTCGCGGCTCACCGTCACCACCGAGGACCAGCTCGTGACGCGCATGCCCGCGAGCACGGGCACGCTGTACGGCTATGTCGAGTACCTGCCGCCCGGCTACCTGTCGTCTCCGGAGACGCGCTACCCGGTCATCATCCACCTCAACGGCCGGGGTGAGTTCGGCACCGCCCAGAACGAGGCGGCCCTGTTCGAGAAGGGCACGGCCAACGGCGCGCTGAAGAAGATCCGCTACGAGCCCACGGCGAAGACGTACTTCGGCCAGAAGCAGGTGATGATCTTCACGCCGCAGGCGGCGACGAACTGGGTCCCCGCCGAGGTCAACGCCTTCGTCGACTTCATCGTGGCGAACTACCGCGTGGACCTGTCCCGCATCTACGTCACGGGCCTGAGCTACGGCGGCTATGGCGCCTGGCAGTACGCGTACACGTACGGCCACCGTCTGGCGGCGCTCGCGCCCATGGCGACCAACATCGGCGGGCCGGGCCCCACCATCACCAAGCTGAAGAACGTGCCGGTGTGGGCGGTGCACTCGTTCGCGGATGGCACGTCGCTCCTGGCCGAGCGCTCGTGGCTGATGGGCGTGACGAAGAACTTCAACCAGGGACAGATGGTGACGGTGCCGCAGCCTTCCGCGACGCTGACGTACCTGTTCGCTGGCGCCGCGAGCAACGTGTGGACGTCGCAGCCGGGCTACGTGGCGACGGGCAACCTCCAGGCCCGACTCACCGTGATTCCCGGTAGCGCGCATGACTGCTGGACCCAGACCTACAACAACTACGCCTTCTGGGACTGGCTCCTCGCGCAGCAGCGCGCGTCGGTGCCCTGAGTCGTGACTCCAAGGACGGGCGCCCTCGTGGGGTGGCGCCCGTCCTCACCGCCGTGACGCCTCCGTGTCACGTGAGAACGACCGTTCGTCGTGCTCGAAAACGTGTGCACGCCGCTCAACCGGAAATCTCGCGTGCACACAATCCTTGTCAGGATTCCAGTGGGATTTCGTCCGCCGCGAATTGCTGACGTCGCTTCAGAGGATTCACTCCGGACACATGCGGATTTGGTGGCATGAGCGCGCGTATTCGGTAGAGGAGAGGCCGCGCCGGATGGATTTCGGCCGCCCGTTTCAGTCCCCCACCCCCGAGGACTTCATGTGGTCTCGTTCACGTCGGCTCACGCCGGCGTTCGTTGGAATGCTGTCTGGCGCCGTGCTGCTCGTCGCCTGTGAGAAGCCCGCCGAGCAGCAGCAACAGCAGCAGCAGGCTCCCCAGGCCGCCCCCGTCACCGTCGTCACCCTCAAGTCGGAGTCCGTGCTGCTCACGCGAGAGCTGCCCGGGCGCACCCAGGCGTTCCTCGTCGCGGAGGTCCGCCCCCAGGTCAACGGCCTGGTCCAGCGCCGCCTCTTCACCGAGGGCGGGCAGGTGAAGGAGGGCCAGGCCCTCTATGAGCTCGATGACGCCACCTACCGCGCCGACTACGCCAGCGCCAAGGCCGCCCTGGAGCGCGCCCAGGCGACCCTGACCTCGGTCGCCCTCTCCGCGAAGCGCTCTGCCGAGCTCTTCAAGCTCGAGGCCGTCACCCCCGCCGACAACGAGAAGGCCGTCGCCGCGCTCGCCCAGGCGGAGGCGGACGTCAAGGCCGCGCAGGCCGCCGTCCAGCGCGCCGGCGTGACGCTCGGACACGCGCGCATCACCTCGCCCATCACTGGCCGCATCGGCAAGTCGTCCGTCACCCAGGGCGCGCTCGTCACCGCCAACCAGCCGCAGGCGCTCGCCGTCGTGCAGCAGCTGGATCCTCTCTACGTCGACCTGACCCAGTCGAGCAGCGAGCTGCTCCGCCTGCGCAAGGAACTCAGCGCCGGTACGCTCAAGTCCACCGACAGCACGCCCGTCACGCTCATGTTGGAGGATGGCAGCCGCTACACGCACCCGGGCTCGCTCACGTTCTCCGACGTGACGGTGGACCCGGGCACCGGCACCTTCGCGCTGCGCATCACCGTCCCCAACCCCGACCAGATGCTCCTGCCCGGCATGTACGTGCGCGCGCTCGTGGGCAACGGCCTGCGTCAGGAGGGCCTCCTCGTCCCGCAGCAGGGCATCGCGCGCGACGCGAAGGGCAACGCCTCCGCGCTCGTGGTGGGCAAGGACGGCAAGGTGGAGCCGCGCACCGTCGCGGTGAGCCGCACCGTGGGAGACCGGTGGCTCGTGGACAGCGGCCTGTCCGAGGGCGACCGCGTCATCATCTCCGGCCTCCAGAAGATCCAGCCGGGCATGCCCGTCCAGGCGACGGAAGCCCCGCCGAGCGAGACGAAGGGGGGCGAAGCCGCGCCCCTCGTCCCGCCGGCTCCCAACGAGTGACGGAACGCGGCCATGGCAAGATTCTTCATTGATCGACCCATCTTCGCGTGGGTCCTCGCCATCATCATCATGATGGCTGGCGCGCTCTCCATCTTCCGGCTCCCCATCGCGCAGTACCCCATCATCGCGCCGCCGACGGTGACGGTGGGCGCCGTGTACCCGGGCGCCTCGGCGAAGGCCATCGAGGACTCCGTCACGCAGGTCATCGAGCAGACGATGAAGGGGCTCGACAACCTGCTCTACATGTCGTCGACCAGCGAGTCGAACGGCGCGGCGACCATCACCCTCACGTTCGCCAACGGCACCGACCCGGACATCGCGCAGGTGCAGGTGCAGAACAAGCTGCAGCTGGCCACGCCGTTGCTCCCGCAGGCCGTGCAGCAGCAGGGCATCAGCGTCACCAAGGCGGCCTCCGGCTTCCTGCAGGTCATCGGCTTCGTGTCCGAGGACGGCAGCATGGGCGGCGACGACATCCAGGACTTCGTCGCCACCAACATGGTGGACCCCATCTCCCGCGTCCCGGGCGTGGGCAGCACGCAGGTGTTCGGCACGAAGTACGCCATGCGCATCTGGCTGGACCCCAACAAGCTGGACACCTACGCGCTGACGCCCACGGACGTCATCGGCGCCATCCGCGGGCAGAACCAGCAGGTGGTGGTGGGACAGCTGGGCGGAACGCCCGCGGTGAAGGGCCAGCAGCTCAACGCCACGGTGACGGCGCAGGACCGCCTCCAGACGCCGGAGCAGTTCCGGAACATCGTGCTGCGAGGTAACCCGGACGGCTCCGTGCTGCGGCTGGGCGACGTGGCCCGCGTGGAGCTGGGCTCCGAGGACTACAGCGTCATCAGCCGCTACAACGGCAAGCCCGCCACGGGCATCGCCGTGTCGCTGGCCACGGGCGCCAACGCCCTGGACACGGCGCAGGGCGTGGCGGCGGCCCTCAAGGAGATGGAGCCGACGCTGCCCAAGGGACTCAAGGCGGTGGTGCCGTTCGACACCACGCCGTTCGTCCGGGTCGCCATCCAGGGCGTGGTCTCCACGCTGCTGGAGGCCATCCTGCTGGTGTTCCTGGTGATGTACCTGTTCCTGCAGAACTTCCGCGCCACGCTCATCCCCACCATCGCGGTGCCGGTGGTGTTGTTGGGCACCATCGGCGTGCTCACCGCGCTGGGGTACTCGGCGAACATGCTCACCATGTTCGCGATGGTGCTCGCCATCGGCCTGCTCGTGGACGACGCCATCGTCGTGGTGGAGAACGTCGAGCGCGTGATGAGCGAGGAGGGGCTGTCCCCCAAGGAGGCCACGCGCAAGTCGATGTCCCAGATTACGAGCGCGCTGGTGGGCATCGGCGTGGTGCTCTCCGCGGTGTTCATCCCCATGGCGTTCCTGGCGGGCTCCACGGGCGTCATCTACCGGCAGTTCTCGGTGACCATCGTGACGTCCATGGCGCTGTCGGTGCTGGTGGCGCTGGTGCTCACGCCGGCCTTGTGCGCGACGCTGCTCAAGCCGATTCCCAAGGGCCACCACGCGGCGAGCAAGGGCTTCTTCGGCGCGTTCAACCGCGCGTTCGACTGGAGCAACGCCCGCTACCAGTCGGTGGTGAAGGGCATCCTGGGCCGGGCGTGGAGCTTCATGGTCGCCTTCGTGGCCATGGTCGCGCTGATGGTGGTGCTGTTCCTCAAGCTGCCCACGTCGTTCCTCCCGTCCGAGGACCAGGGCTTCCTGTTCGCCCTGGTGCAGACGCCGGTGGGCGCCACGCAGGAGCGCACGATGAAGGTCATCGAGCAGCTGGAGGACCACTTCCTCGAGAACGAGAAGGACACCGTCCAGGCGCTCTTCAGCGTGCAGGGCTTCAGCTTCGCCGGCAGCGGCCAGAACGCCGGCATCGCGTTCATCAACCTGCGGGACTGGAAGGAGCGCAAGTCGGCGGAGCTGGGCGTCAACGCGGTGGCGGGTCGCGCCGCGGGGGCCCTGGGGCAGATTGAAGACGCGCTCGCGTTCGCCTTCCCGCCACCCGCGGTGGCGGAGCTGGGCAACTCGGCCGGCTTCACGTTCTTCCTCAAGGACAACATCGGACAGGGGCACGAGGCGCTGACGGCCGCGCGCAACCAGTTCATGGGCGCCGCGATGCAGAACCCGCTGATTGCCTACGTGCGGCCCAACGGCCAGGAGGACACGCCGCAGTTCCGCGTGGACGTGGACGTGGCGAAGGCGACCGCGCTGGGGCTCTCCACGTCGGACATCAACAACACGCTGACGGCGGCGTGGGGTGGTCAGTACATCGACGACTTCATCGACCGCGGCCGCGTGAAGCGGGTGTTCATCCAGGCGGACGCTCCGTTCCGCATGGTGCCGGAGGACTTCAGCCGGTGGTCCGTGCGCAACACGAAGGGGGAGATGGTGCCGTTCCCCGCGTTCGCGAGCGTGCGGTGGGGCTCGGGTTCTCCCCGGCTCGAGCGCTTCAACGGCGTGTCGGCCATGGAGCTGACCGGTGAGGCGGCGCCCGGAGTGAGCTCCGGCGATGCCATGGCCGCGGTGGAGCAGATGGTGGCGCAGCTGCCGCCGGGCTTCAGCCTGGAGTGGACGGGCCAGTCGTATCAGGAGCGGCAGGCGGGCTCGCAGACGCCGCTCTTGTACACGCTGTCGCTGCTGCTGGTGTTCCTGTGTCTGGCGGCCATGTACGAGAGCTGGACCATCCCGACGGCCGTGCTGCTGGTGGCGCCGTTGGGCATCCTCGGCACGGTGTTGGGCAGCTTCATGCGAGGCATGGACCGCGACGTCTACTTCCAGGTGGCCATGCTGACCACGGTGGGGTTGTCGAGCAAGAACGCCATCCTCATCGTGGAGTTCGCGAAGGAGAACGTCGAGAAGGGCATGGAGCTGGTCGAGGCCACGCTGCTCGCGGTGCGCGCGCGACTGCGGCCCATCCTGATGACGTCGCTGGCGTTCGGCTTCGGCGTGGTGCCGTTGGCCATTGCCTCGGGCGCGGGCGCCGGTGCGCAGCGGGCCATCGGCACGGGTGTGCTCGGCGGCATGCTGGTGGGCACGCTGCTGGGCATCTTCTTCGTGCCGCTGTTCTTCGTCGTGGTGCAGCGCCTGTTCACCCGACGCAAGACGCCGACGGAGTCCTCGCCTCCCGTGGATGACTCACACGCGACGTCCTGAGCCCGGGACAAGGTGAAGAGAGGAGAGGCCGCCGGCACGTCGTCGGCGGCCTCGTTTCATTCCGGCGCCCAGGGGATGCGCTCGAAGGTGGCCCTCAAGCGGGCTCCTCGCGCCGGGTGCAGGTGCTCCACCCAGGCGATCCGCCCGAGCAGGTGCGCGCGGAAGTCGGGATGCTGCTCGGTGTTCTGGCTCTCGGGCCCTCGTGTCCGGCACAGGTGCAGCACGGCCTTCAGGCGCTCGTAGTCCTCGCGAGGGACGGTGGGGTGCGCGTTCACCACGACGCCCGCGAGCCGCTGCTGCTGTCCCTGGTGCATCACGCGCGTCTTCCCCTGGCGCACGGTGAAGCCCTCATCACGGATGATTCGCGTCACGCACGTGAGCAGCCTGCGCACGCGTCGCGCCAGGACTTCGTCACCGGAGAAGGCCAGGTCATCCGCATAGCGCGTGTACCGCGCGCCCAGCGTCGCCGCGAGCGCGGACAGGCGGACATCGAGTCGATAGGCCGCGAGGTTCGCGAGCGCTGGTGACGTGGGCGCTCCCTGCGGGAGGTGTCGCGCGGAGAGCCTGCGCGACAGTCTCCAGCAGGCGTCCAGCTCCTGTGCGCTCTCGGCTCGACGCGCCTGTTCGACGACGGCGCCCGGCGTGCGATTCGTGCAGAGCCCGGCGAGGGCGTTGACGACGCCATCGGGATAGCCGGCCGTCCGGAACACGCCCCACACCTGCGCGGGCCGCACCGCGTGGAAGAAGTCCTCCAGGTCCACGCGCACCACCACGGCCCGTCCCACGTGCGGCTCGGCGAAGTCCTTCACCCCGAGGCCCCGGACGAAGCCGCGAGCGGCGGCGTGGGGCGGGATGACGTCCAGGATGTCGTGGAGCACCTTGCGTTGCAGTCGCGCGAGGTCCAGCCCCGGTTGCTCCAGGAGTCGCTTGCCTCCCGTGCGCTTGGGAATCCAGACGTAGCGATAGCGTCGCCATTGGCCGGGACGGGACGTGCGCTCGAAGCCCGAGCCATCCGCGAGCCAGCCCAGCTGGGCATCCGTCACCCCGAGCCACTGCGCGAGGGCCGCCTGCGTCGTGAGCTCGGGGACGGGCCAGGGCCGCCGGCTCATCTGGGGCTCCACGTCCAGCCAGTGACGGATGCGGATGGGCTCGGCGCTGTTGCCGCAGGCCTTGATGAGCGCGGGGCGGGTGGCGAGCAGCTCCGTGAGCAGCTCGAACCGGGCATGGGGCGGGCGAGGAAAGTACCTCAGGATGCCGCGGACGACGGGGACGAGCCAGCGCGGGCGGCCGCCCACGACATGGGCTCCTCGCTCCCTCAGTCCCGCTCGAGTCCAGGGGCCCGCGAGGAACGCGGACGCGAGCGCCGCCGCCACGGGGTGGCGCGTGCTCATGTCTGGACCTCCGGGTGCCATGCGGCGGCGCGGGCCCACCTGTCCCGTCTGGCGTGGCCAGAGTCGCGGCTCGCCGCGATACCGGCCTCGCGTGGGAGTGTGTTCCTCATGACGACTCCCCGGGGGTACCCCGGAGAAGCAGAAGGCCGTGTCACCACGGACCGTCTACGCGCTGGGTTTCCGAGCCGCCGCATGGCGAGGCGGACCCTACTACTTCAGCGCCTCCAACAGCGCGGCTTGCATCGCCTTGCGGTTCTCCGGAAAGCCCTGGCTGGGGAAGGGCCGCGCGCCGTCGATGAGCGGCTCGAACTTGCGGTACATCGGGTCCGAGCGCGCGGGCTCCTGCTGGTAGAAGGCGCGGTTGGCCTGGAGCAGGTAGCGGGGGAGGGTGCCCTGCGGACCTTCGCCGCTGAAGGCGATGAGGCTGCGCACCTCGGTGCTCCCCAGGAACGTGGTGAGCGCCTTCGCGTCCTCCGCGCACGTGCCCGTGCAACCCGCGTTGACCACCAGCGCGTCCACGAACACGGTGGGCGCCGAGCCGCCGCCCAGCGGCACCGAGACGACGTCCGGCAACGCCATCCCCGGTCGGGCCTTCAGGATGGGCACCAGGCGCTCCGTGTAGCCCATGAATCCGTTGGCCTGCTCGGTGGCGAAGGCCTCCTCCGCCGCCGTGTTGTCCGCGTACGTCCCATCCAGGCACGGGTTGACGCCCGGCTCCATCGCGCAGCTGTCCACCACGGTCTCGAACGGGGTCAGCGTCGTCGCATCCAGCGGCAGCGACAGCGCGCCGGGCAAGGCGTCCGCCGGGTGCGTGTCTCCCCACGCATCGATGTACGAGGAGGGCAGCGTCCAGCTCCCGTCGAAGTTCGCCGCCAGCGGCCGCTTGCCCGGAGAGACCTCTCGCAGGATGCCCACCAGCGTCGCGCCATTCGTGGCGGAGCGGATGTTCGTGCTGTGCGAATACACCACGTAGGTGCACAGGTACGTGGGCATGCCGTAGCTCGTGCCGGAGATGCGCACCGCCTCCTCGGCCGCCGGATGCACCGTGCCCGCCGCCGGCGTCACCGGCTGAATCCAGCCCTTCGACACCAGCGAGCCGAGGATGAGCGTGTCCACCTCCACCACCTGCGCCGCCGAGGGCCCTGAGCCGAGCAACTGGTTCAGCGTGCCGCCATCGTCCAGGTCATACACATCCAGATTGGCATCGAAGACGATGTCCAGGTCGATGTCCGAGTGCTCCCGCTCGAAGTCCGCTTCCAGGCGCGCCGCGAGGCTCGCGAAGCCATCGCCCACCGTGTCCGGGATGTAGGGGAACAACACGGCCTTCATCGGCCGGGGCGGCGTGGGCGTCGGGTCCGGAGACTCCGAGCAGGCCGTCAGCGTGAACAACAACGCACCGAGTGACGCTTTCCAGTTCATGGCGGAACCTTCCTCGAGAAAGGTTCACACTCTAGGCTTGGTGAGGCGGATAAACCGCTCTTTCGCGTCCGTGCCTGTCTTTGCGTCGACGGCGTCAGGCGGCGGGCACGTCGAAGCCCGCGGACCGCAGGGCCTCGCGAATCTCCCACTCGTACACGGTGAGGCCGTCGCGCTTCAGGCCGGGCAGCAGGTCACCGAAGGCATTCGCCTCCAGCACGCGGTGCCCGGTGAAGTACTCCTCGAACATCAGGTCGATGCCGACGTGCAGGCAGTCATGGGCGCGCGCCACGCGGCGGCAGCTCTCCATCGCGGCGTCCCATTCGTTCCGGGGCACCGCCGCCTCCAGCTCCTCCAGCTCGCCGCGCCAGCCGCCCAGGTGCAGGTTGGTGATGGGAAGCCGGCTCTGGCGCACCACGATGAACGCGGGCTCGCCGCGCACCGCCAGCACCCGGCAGTCGAAGAGGTCTCCGCCCAGCCGCGCCTTCGGAATCGAGCGCTCCACCTGCGAGCCCTCGCGCAACAGGAAGTCGAGCACCCGCTCCAGCGGCTCCGGCTCGCGGATGCGGCGCACCTTGAGCGTGTTGAACCAACCCCTCGGCGACTGCTCGACGGTGGTGATCAGCGACTCGTGGCCACGCAGTCTCCGGAAGATGCCCAGACACGACGCCGACGAGCCGCAGGACACCTTCACGAACACCTCGCGCCAGCCCTCCTCGTCCATGCGCTCGCGCAGCGACGCCACGTCCGTCACCCCGTCCAGCGGCTCCGGCACCGGCACGCCCAGCGCGGCGTACCGGCGCGAGGTGACACGCTTGTCGAACAAGTCTCCGATGCTCGCGGGCGACTGGAGCACCCTCCAGGACGGGCGCTCGCGGAACACGGCCTCCAGCTCCGAGAGGACGCGGAGGAGGCCGAGGTGTCCCTGTCGAGGCGCGAGGATGCGCCCGTGGTCCTCGACGAGCGCGTCCACTTCGTCCGGGGCGAGCACCTGTCCGCCGTGCGCGAGCGCGTCCTCGTATCCCCGCTTCAACAAGCCCTTCTCCACCTCCCAGCTCTCACCCGCGGCGTCGATGCGGACGAGCGCGTCCGTGTCGGGGAACTCGGCGAGGCGGGCAGGGGACTCCAGCAGCTCCCGCCAGGGCACCACCTTCGCGGGTGGCAGGCCCTGACGCTCCAGCGCGTCCTGGAACAGCGAGACGCGCCGGTTCTCCGCGTTGCCGATGACGATGAAGCCGGGCAACGCGGACATGGGAGGACTACTCGCCCACCGCGGCGTAGTGGTACTCGGGGTCGTACTCGCGCTGATTGCCCGCGGCCACGGTGCCGGCGATCTTCGCCACCAGCTTCTCACCCGCGTCGGTGAGCGTGTTCTCCGTCAGGTCCAGGTGCTTGAGGTGCTTGAAGGCCGCCGCGTTCTCCGCGAGCGTCTTCGCGCCATCGTCCGTCAGACAGCCCATGGACAGGTCCAGCTTCTCGAGCTGGGGGAGCACCTTCGCGGTCGGCAGCACCTTGACCAGATCATTGGTGAACTCCGAGTTGCGCAGGCCCAGCACCTTGAGGTTCGACAGGCCCTTGCCGTCCAGGATGGGCTGGATGTCCGCCACGCCGCCCTCGGCGCCGTAGCTGTCCTGGCCGAACCAGACCTCCAGCTTCTCCAGCTTGGGCCACTTCGCGCTGGCGATGGACTTCACCGCGCCCAGCGGCAGGCCGCCCGTCTCGATGGTGAACTCGCGCAGCTCCGGCAGGTCGATGTCGCCCAGGTCCGCCCCGGCGCCGCGCAGCCGCAGCGAGCGCAGGTTCGGCACCAGCTTGTAGAGCCCCGAGACGTCGTTCACGTAGGACCAGGAGATCTCGGTCTCGTCCGGGTACTCGAAGTCACCCAGGAACAGGTTCTTGAGCCCCGTGGGCGGCGCCTCCTGCATGGCCTCCAGGACGGACTCGTAGCTGTTCTCGCCATCGGAGGCGTCCACGATGCCCACCGCGAGCGACTGGAGGAAGCGGCCCGACGGATGAGTCAGCAGCGTCTTGACGCCCTCGGCCACCTCGAACTCGGAGTCGTACTCCTTGCGGCCCAGGCGCGCCGAGCGGATGAAGCCCAGGTGCCACTCCAGGGTGATCTCCTCGTCGCTCCAGCCCTTCGCCATGGAGCCGAGCAGCAGCGCCTTGTGCTTCTTGATGTGCGCGGACACCTGCTTCTTGAGCGCGGTGGCCTCGGCGCCGGACGCCTTGGACAGGGCGTGCTGCAGCGCGATGAGCTCGCCGCGCGGGTCGCCCTGGCCCTGCAGCCAGTCGCCATAGACGAGGTACGCGTCGACGTTGTCCGGGTCCTTCTGGATGGCGGCCTCGAGCTCCGGGTTCGACTTGCCCTCGACGGACCCGCCCTCGTCGTCGTCGTCGCCGCCCTCGCCGTCGCCCACCAGCTCGTAGCCCTTCTTCTCCTTCTCGCGGACGAGCTTGTCGTACTCCTTCTGGGCCTTCTCGTCGGAGTCGAACGACTGCGTCTTCTCCTGGCCGTCGGTGCCGATGCGGCCCCAACGCGTGGTGAAGGAGTCGCCCTCGAGCTTGATCTCCCAGAACTTGCTGGAGCTGCCTTCCTTGAACTCGTACCGCGGCATGGCCGTCCTCTCCTGCGCCGAGCGTGGCGCGTCCGACCGGAAGCTAGAGAAGCCCTCGCGCAAGCTCAAGCGTCGCGCCCATCCAGGCTTCCCATGGCGTCTCGGGCACGCGCCCTTCCTGCCCATCTTCCGGGATTCCCTGCGCGGGGACACCCGGTCGTGACGTCTGCACCCGAGGGCTCGGCCCGCTCAGGTCCACCCGGTGCACGCTCACGTGCGAGGGCAGCCCGCGTGTGTCGAGCGGCGACTGACGGACCGCGTCGAGCCACAGCACGTCCACGCGCGCCCGCTTCGCGTCGACACGCACCTGCTCCAACACCTGCTCATTGTCTCGCGGCGTGAGAATCTCCACCGTGCCGCGGGCGCGCCACTCGCGCAGGAGCAGCTCGCACAAGCCCCGCTCGGCCTCGAGCGGGTGAGGGCCCTGTCCCTCCCAGGGGAAGACCACCTGGAAGCGCAGGTCCTGGTCTCCGAGCCACACGGAGAGCCGGCGCACCAGGCACAGCACCAGCCCCAGGGCCAGCACGGCGCGCTGCCAGCTCACGCCGCTGTCCTTCACGCGCGCGTCCGCGAGGCTCACGGGCAAGAGGAACACGAGCACCCGGCGGCGACGCACCGCGAGGCTCTCGTCGCGCGTGTAGTAGAGCAGCTCGCCCTCGACGTAGCGCACGTCGAACAAGTCGAGCGTGGGCTCGTCCTCCATGTAGACGAGCTCGGAGGTGACCAGGTTCTCCAGGCTGCCCACGTTGGAGACCGACGCGAAGCCGCCCTGGGGGAAAGCGGCCTCGTCCTCCAGCGCGGTGGGGGCGGGGCCGTGCGAGACGGCGCGCGCGCGCAGCCGCGGCGGCAGCGTGCGCGACAGCGACTCGGCGGCCTCCACGGCCTGCTCCAACGCCAGGCGCTGCGCCTTGCCCTTCAGGTGCTCCAGGTTCTCCAGCGTGAAGACCTCGGCGTCACCGAACAGGGCGCTGGCGCGGCGCGCTCCGGTGGCCAGCGCCTCGTAGCCCTGGGCGAGCGACTCGAGCGCGGCGTCCTTTTCACGCAGGGCGCTGTATCCCGATTGCAACAGTTCACCGGGTGGCTTCTCGAGGATGCGCCGTCCCAGCGCGGGGCTGACGGGCGTGCCCGAGGTGAAGCCCATGCGCGTGAGCACGCGGCCCACGAGGAAGGCCAGGCCCTTGGGACGCAGGGCCTGCGGCACGCGGGCCAGCGCGGCGGACACGGCCTCCAGGGAGGGCTCGGCGGCCAGGCGCGCGAGGACGTGGTCGTCGTAGGCCCGCACGGCGTCGCGCAGGCGGGGCAGGGTGTCCGGGATGGGGAGGGACGGTGCGGGAGGCTGGCCTGAGACGAGCCGCCCCAGATCGGAGATGAGCGCGGGCGGTGGGAGCGTGGGGGCCTCCTCGAGCATGGCCCTCAACCCGGGGATGCTCGTGGCGAGCGCCTCCGCGTCGAGTCCCTCCTGCCGTGCGAGGCAGAGCCCCGCGCACAACCAGCGTTCCAGGTCCTGGGGGGCTCGCGGCTCGGGGACTCCCATGCGTCCACCCTGTATCACTTCTCGCTGGGGGCGGATGCAGGGGCGTGTCGGTGCGCGGCGCCGAGGCACCTTGGTTTCGGCAGGGGACCGGAGGAGCGGTTCCTGTCTCGACGCGGACAGGCCCCTGCGACTTCGGGGCAGTTGTCCAGCCCAGGGTCGGTTCCCACCCTCGCTTCCTTGCTCCCTCACGGGAGAGGAGGCCACATGCGCGCGAAGTCTGGCTGGGCGGTGATGTTGCTGGGGGCCCTGGGCTGCGGAGGACCGGAGGCGAGGGCGGAGAGTCCCGTGAACACGGCGGAGGCGCCGCTGCTGGCACCGTCGTGCCCGACGGGTGGCGCGCAGCGCGTGAAGGTCGTCATTCCACCCGGGACGCCCGAGCCTCCGCCGTTCGCGGGGCTGTCGCCCTTCGGCTTCCTGGGCGTGCAGGGCACGACGTACTTCACCGTGAACTACCCCGACGGCGCCTCCGTGCTGTGGCGCACGCAGGGCACCGAGGGCAGCACCGTCCAGGTCCGCGCCTTCTCCGCGATGTGGCCCGAGCGCGCGTTGTCCACCCGGGCGCCGCTCGGCGACAAGCTGCTGTTCACCGTCTACACGCCGGAGTCGGGCCGCGAGCCGTGGGTGTCGGACGGCACGGAGGTTGGCACGCGACTGCTGAAGGACGTGACGCCCGGGCCGGAGGGCACGGCGATGTCGCAGGTCTCCGTGTGGGGCAACAGCGCGTCGTTCTTCCGCACGCGGCAGGTGCTGACGCCGCCCCGGACGCAGGTGGAGCTGTGGCGCACGGATGGCACGGAGGCCGGCACGCGGATGGAGGTGAACCTGGGCGTGCTGAGCACGCTGTCGGAGCACTTCGTGCGGACCACGAGCGCGCACTTCTTCTTCATGTCCAACCCGACGGACGGCACTTCGCTGTGGCGCACGGATGGCACCGCGGGCGGGACACTCTTCGTCAAGAAGCTGGATGCCGGACAGGTCCCCGTGATGGACGTGGGCACCACGCAGGATGGCGCCGTGGGGTTGTTCACCCTGCTGGATGGCGGCAGCACGGAGGTGTGGAAGACGGACGGGACGGCCGCGGGCACGGTGCGCCTGGAGACCTTCGGCAAGCGCATGCTGATGCTCGGCTCGCTGGGCGGCTCGGTGTACCTGGTGGACAGCGCCTACCTGCCCATCATGACGCTCTCCAGCGTGTCACTGGCGGGGGGCGGGAAGACGAACATCACCCAGTTGGAGAACCCGTGGTCGACCGACCCGGATGCCGGGACCTACGTCCAGGGCGTCGTGCGCTCAGGAGACAAGCTCTACTTCTCCGTCGCCATCGGGACGTCGGGTCCCGCGCCGCGCAGGGTGTGGCTGTGGGTGACGCAGGGGACGGCGGCGACGACGCGGCGGGTCCCCGCGGCGCTGAGCACCTCCGACGAGTACTGGTCTCCGCTCATCGCCGCGGACAACGGCGGGGTGGTGTTCACCGCGGGCGGCACGGACAGCTTTGCGGCGCCGTGGGTGTCCTACGGCACCGACGCGACCTCCTCCGAAATCACCACGAGCCCGTCGCGGACGCACCTGGCGACCGCGTTCGGCCGGGTGGGCAATCGCATCTACTTCGGCGCGAGGGATGACACGGGCTACCACCAGCTCTGGAGCATGCCCTCGAACGTGAGCTGCACGCCGTAGCCGAAGGGACGGGAGCGGAGGGCAGGGCGCCTTCCGCTCCTTCCGGGCTCACGTCAGGCCGAGCAGCCGGGGCACCTTCTCCTCGAGCAGGTCGATCTCCTCCCGCGTCTCTCCCAGGTACGACAGGAGCTGGAGGTCCTGCCGCTCCACTGCGCCGCCGTGGAAGATCCACGCGCGCGTGCGCAAGAGCCGGTAGAGCTTCACCAGCTTGCGGTCGCTGATGAACACGCCGTCCTCGCGCGTCAGCGTCTGCACCACGCGGCGGAACTCCCGCAGCAGCTCGTCGCGGAAGAACAGGTCGCGATCTCGCAGCTCGCGGCCGTCCGGCCCGGCCTCCTTGCGGCCCATTATCAGCGTCAGGTAGCGGTGCGCCTTGAGCACGTCCTCCAGCGTGGCGTGCCCCTCCGCCCACGGCTTCTGGTTCAGCTCCCGGTGCGTCTGCGACTCCAGGCCCGAGTCGAGCAGCTCCAGGAAGTAGCGGTCCTGCACCGGCCGGCACGCGGCCTTGAGGCAGAAGCGGTCCTTGAGCGCGCCCAGCTCCGCGTGCTCGGGCAGCTCGTTGGTGGCGGCGAAGAGCACCTTGAGGCGCACCGGCTGCGGCGCGCCGTCCTGGTAGAACTTGCGCTCGTTGATGACCGTGAGCAGCGCGTTGAGGATGGCGGAGCTCGCCTTGAAGACCTCGTCCAGGAAGACGAGCCGGGCGGTGGGCAGCTTGCCGCCCTCGCGGCGGATGTAGCGCCCCTGGCGCAGCAGGTTGATGTCGATGGGGCCCAGCACCTCCGACGGCTCGGTGAAGCGCGTCAGCAGGTACTCGAAGTAGTCCTCGGAGGGGATGCGCAGCGCCTCGCGGAACTTGAGCACCAGGTCCGACTTGGCCGTGCCCGGAGGGCCCACGAGCAGCAGCGGCTCCTGGGCCACCGCCGCCACCGTCATCAAATCCACCAGGGTCTGCTTGCCCACGAAGTGCCGGCCCAGCGCCTGACGGAAGCGGTTGAGTCGGTCTCTCAGCCCCTGGGCCTCGCGCGACAGCGCATCGAACGTCAGCGCGGAGATGGGGTCGGCGGCGGGCTCCTCACGCCGGGGAACACTGCTCATAGACGCTCCTCCAACTCCTGATGGATGCGTCGTCGCACCAGGAACTCATCCTCATCCAACCAACCGCGCGCGCGCTCACCCGAGCCTCGCGCCACTTCCACGTGTCCCAGCACCAGCATGTCCGCCAGCTCCACCACCGAGAGGCAGAAGTGGCTGTTGGTGTTGTAGCTGTCCGTCACCATGGGCAGCACCTCGGACAGGCGCGCCAGGCCCGACAGCGCCAGGTCCGCGGGCGCATGGGACAGCGCCCCCGTGAGGCTCCTCATCAGCGCCAGGCGCTCCGGCAGCGTGCCCTTGAGCGCGTCGAGGGCCTCGAACGCCGCGTCGAACACGGGCAGCGCCTCCCGCACACGGCCGACGAAGGCCATGCCGGACGCGACGCCGAGACGTGCCGCCACCGGCGTCTTCGGCCGCGTCAGCAGGCCGCGCGTCGCCTCCACCAGGTCACCCGCCTCGCGCGTCAGGCCCACCCGGCGCAGGCCACGCAGGCTCGCTTCCAGGATGCCCGCGCTCCACGCGTGGGAGTCGGGCGGCAGGCCCGACAGCACGGTGCGCAGTCGCCCCGCGAAGGTGGTGGCGCGGTCCACCCGCCCGAAGAGCGCTGCCAGCGCGAGCGCGTCACCGAGCAGCCGCGCCTGCACCTCGCCCGGCAGCGTGTCCACCGCGGCCACGAGCGAGTCCATCAACGGCAGCGCGCGCGCCAGCGGGAGCCGGGGCAGCGTCTCCAGCAGCCCGCCGATGAGCCGCTGTCGCTCGGCCGCGTTCAGCTTGGCCCCGGTGGCACGCTGGACGAGCTGGTGCACCTCGTGGTGGACGACCTCCGGGTCGCGGATGTCTCGCAGCGCGGCGAACTCCTCGCCACGCAGGTCGCGCGTCCCTCGTCCGAAGGCCCGCGCCGGATCCAGCCGCTCGCTGGGCTCCAGCAGTCCCGAGCCCTGTCGCAGCCGGTCGACCTTGTACCGCTGGAAGGTGGCCAGGGCGTTGAGCTCCGCGGCGATGTCCGCGGGGAGCGGCGTCTCCAGGGGCTCGCCCTCCAGGGCCTGCGTCACGCGCGCGCCATAGGCCCGGACGAGGAAGCCGTGGATGGGGTCCGACTTGGAGAGCGCCGCCGTGGCGGCCTCCACCAGCGTGCGCGCGTGCTCCGGCTGGCCCACCCGCGCGAGCCCGCAGGCGAAGACGAGGCGGACATAGGCCTGGGTGAGCGCGGTGGGCGCTTCCACCGAGGAGCGTCGGCGCGTGGTGCGCTCGAAGCGGTCCAGGAGCGTCGTCAGGTGCGTCGCCAGCCGGGGCAGCAGCGCCGCGTCCGTGCCTCCGCGCAGGAAGAGCGGCACGTCGCGCGACAGGGAGAGGCCGCGCCGCAGCATCTCCTGCACCCGGTCTCCCGCCTTCGCGAGGCTCAGGGGGTCTCCCCCCGCGAGCTTGTCCAACGCCGCGCGGGAAAGCCACAGCGTGCGCACGTCGAGCGCGGTGTCATGCTTGTCGAGCCAGCGCTGGAGCGTCGGGACGTCGCTGAACGTCGCCCCTCCTGAAGCACGCGCCGCGTGCACGAGCGCGCTCGCGAGGCTCCGGACGTCGTCCTCCGACGGCGTGTCCCGGGTCAGCAACTGCTCGGGCGCCTGGCCGTTGCGGGTCTCGGCGCGGGCCCAGCGCTCGGCCAGCTCGGTGGCCTCATCGCCCGTGGCGCTCCACAGCGCGCACGTCCAACACAGGGTCGCCTCGCGAGCGCGTCCGAGCTGCACCTGCAGCTCCGCCATGCGCACCCACAGCGCCTGTCGCTCGGGGGCATCGGCCGGGACGTCCAGCGCGAGGAAGTCCCTCTCCGCGCGGGCGAGCGCCTCGGCCGCCGCGTCCTGTCGCTCGGGCGCGAGGGGGACGAGCGGCGCGCTCGGGGCCTTCGTGGCCGTCTTCTTCGAGGCCTTGCGCGAGGGCTCCGCCACCGGCTCGGGCTCGGCGGTGTCATGGGCGCGACGCTCTGTCTTCGTGGACTGCGCGTCCTTGGGCTTCTTCTCCGCGGACGGGGCGCGCGAGGTGCCGGGAATCCACTCACCGTCGGCGAGCTCGATGGCGCCGAAGTCGAACGTCGCGCCCTTCATCCAGGGCTCCAGCGCGACGGCGCTCGCGTCCACCACGTAGTCCACCCAGGACTCGAGCGGCTGGAAGGCCTTCTCGGAGATGCGCTCCGCGCGGAAGCCTCCGTCCCCCGTGGGGTGCAGCCACGTCACCGTCTCCGGCGTGGGGACGAGCAGCGCGCGCAACCGCTCCTTGCGCACGGGCGGCTCCAGCAGTCCGTCGCACGGCAGGTACAGCTCCGCGACCTGCGGCAGCGGCGCATAGGCCATGGCGGACAGGCCCAGCTCCGGAGGCCGCTCACGTCCGGCGCGCGCGCGCAGGATGATGCAGGGCGCGTCCGGTGGACCCGTCACCGCGAAGCGCAGCTGCGCGAGCACGGGCTCGGGCAGCGTGTGGACGAGCGACTCCACCTGGGCCACGGCGTTCTCACGCAGCACCCAGAGGCTCGCGGGCTCGGTGCGCGCGGCGCGGGTGAGGCGCAGCGGGACGGACAGCCGGCCGGGCGCGGGCAGGGGCTCCCAGGCGCGCGCGGGCTCCGGGAGCCGCAAGTCGGTGAGCTGGTACAGGTCCAGCCAGGGACCGTCCGCGGCCGTCAGCCACGCGCCCTCGCCCGGGATGAGCAGCACGTTGCCCGCGGCGGGCTGGAGTGTTCGCGCCAGCGGATGCACATGTCCCAGCTCCACCCAGACGGACGTCTGACCCGGGACGGCGGGGACGAAGGCGCGCAGCCCCCCCGCGCGGTCGATGGCGCCCGTGAGCGTGAAGTACGGAGGCGCCACCGCGCGCAGCAGCGCTCGCGAGCCCTCCTCGCCCTTCGCGAAGCAGACCTCCTGTCGGTCGCAGCCCAGGCGCAGCAGCTCTCCGGCGAGCGCGAGCAGCGCGTCCGCGTCGGTGGGCAGGAACATCACCGTGCCGGGGAGCACGCCGTCCAGCGGGACGCGGTGGGTGGGCAGCAGCTCCGCCCAGCACCGCACGGAGGACTCACCGCGTGGGGCCTTCGCGTCGACGCGGACGCCGAACGTGGCCAGCTCCGCGAGCGCGCCCTTCGTCAGCGGCGCGTGGGGCGTGACGTAGAGCGGTCCCTCGGCGCTGGCGTGGTGATGGGCCGGCGCGGCCTGGACTTCGGGAGGGACGAGTCGGGAGGTCAGCGCGAGGTGGAGCGCTTCCCGGGTGGGAAAGACGAGCGTGGACATCAGGCCTTCTGGCTCACCTTCTCGGCGTTGCCGTCGGACGTGGACTCGGGATTGGAGGCCTGGCCGGACGGCGTGTCGCGCTGGACGATGACCTGGCCCAGCTCCGACGCCTTCAACGCGCCACCGGCGATGAGCTGGTCCACGAGGCGGCGGTGCTCGTCCTCGTGCTCCATGGGCAGCGCGTCGGAGTCGCTCTCGTACTGGATGACGACGTCCTTGCGGCCCGTCTGGGGATTCACGAGCAGGCGGAGGATGAGACTAGCCATGGGCGGGCTCCTTCTGCGGCGCCGCCTCGGGCGCCAGGTGGACGAATGCCTCGCGGTCCAGCACCTTGCGCTCCAGGAGCAAATCCCGCAGCGCGACGAGGCGGGGCTTCTCGCGGCGCAGGATGTCGCGCGCCCGGGCCCGCTGCACCTCGAGCACCTCCAGGATGGCCGCCTCCAGCGTGCCGCGCGTCGCGTCGGAGAGCGCGTGTCGGTCCGCGTCCCTCCCCGGCGCGTCGAAGCGGCGCACGGGCAGTCCGTCGCCGCCCATGCCCAGCTCCTCCACCAGCTCGCGGGCGATCTCCGTGGCGCGCTCCAAATCATGCGCGCTGCCGATGGACAGGTCCTCGAGCAGCAGCGCCTCCGCCTCGCGTCCGCCGAAGAGCATGCAGATGCTGTCGAGCAGCTGCCCCCGGGTGACGACGTGGCGATGCGCGGGGTCCGCGTACTGCACGAAGCCGAGCGTGCCCGCCAGGTCCCCGCGGATGCTGATGCGGTCGATGGCGGGGGCGCTGGGACAGAACAGCGCGCACACCGCGTGGCCGGCCTCGTGCGTGGCGACGACGCGCTCCTCGGTGGGCGTGAGCGCGGGCCGGTCCAGGTAGTCGGTGAGGGCGCGCTCGACGTCCACGGGCTCGGTGGGCGTCTGGGCGCCTTCACGCAGTCGGCGTCGCGCGAGCGCGCGGCACAGCGCCTGGATGTGGTCGCCGGAGAAGCGCGTGCCCGTGCCCTCGACGCGGTCTCCGGTGCGCTTCACCGCGTAGTCCAGCGCGCGCTCCGTCATGCCCAGGGCCAGCTTCTCGTTGTAGATGGACAGGATGGCCCGGCGGTCCGTGTTGTTGGGGTAGGGGATGCACAGCTGGAACTCGAAGCGCCCCGGCCGCAAGAGCGCGGGGTCCAGCGACTCCACGAAGTTGGTGGTGCCCACCACGAAGACGAGCTCCTCCTTGCGGAAGCCGTCCATCTCCGTGAGCAGCTGGTTCACCATCGAGTGCTCCACGCCGGAGCCCGTATATGTCCCTCGCGCGGAGGCGAACGAGTCCAGCTCGTCGAAGATGATGATGCTCGGCGCCGCCTGTCGGGCCCGGACGAAGATCTGCCGGAGGTTCTCCTCGCTCTCGCCAACCCAGCGGCTCTTGAGCTCCGGGCCGCTCACCACGAGCACCGCCGCGCCCAGCGAGGACGCCATGGCCTTGGCGAAGAGCGTCTTGCCCGTGCCGGGAGGGCCCCAGAAGATCATCCCGCGCGGCAGCAGCCCCTCGACGCGCTTCACCGCCTCCGGGTCCGACAGCGTGTCCTTGTGCGCGAGCACGTCGAGGATTTCGCGCTGGAGGCGGTCCTTCACCTGCGAGTAGCCGCCGATGTCCGCGCGCAGGTCCAGATCCGGCACGTTCAACGAGCCGCTCAGCGTGGCCGAGCGGAGCTGCGCGTACGCGGGCCGCGCGTCGCTCGGGTAGTCCTCGCCGGTGATGGCGCCGAGCAGCCGGCGCAGCCGGACGGCGTTCACTCCGGACACGTGCTTGTAGAGCACGTACGGCTGGAGGCCCCGGCCGAACTTGCGGCACTCGCGCTGGGTGACCAGGTGGCGCAGCCGCTCGCGGCTCACGCCGAGGATGGTCTCCTTGTGGGGGAACAGGTTCTCGATGACCCGAGGCAGCGGGAAGGACGGGTCCTTGAAGCCGACCCAGAGCATCTCAGGGTTCTCGTAGAGGAGCGGAATCACCTCGCGCGCCTCGGAGGTGAGCCCGCCGCTGCTGGTGGTGAGCAGGTCGAGGTGCGGCAGCACGACGATGCGCTCTCGCACCGCACCGCGCACCGCGTCGCGCAGCTGGCCGATGAGCGTGGCCATCATGCTGGGCGCGGGCATGCCGGGCGGCGGCTCCGCGGCGGCGCGTCCGTCCAGGTAGAGGAACTGCTTGCCGTCCTTCTTCAGCCTGTCTCTCAGGCACTTGTAGAAGTAGGGCGTCAGCTCCTTGTCCGCCTCCACCATGACGGGCAGGCCGCGCAAGAGCGCCTCGCGCGTGCGCTCCAGCTCCGCGGGGTACGCGGCCTCCACCGCCTGGAACGGCGTCAGCTCCGTGGGGAGCGACTCCTCGGGGATGCGCTGGCTCATACGCGGACCTTGATGGTGAGCGAGCCCGTCGCCGCGTCCTCGTGGATCTCCTCCACGGTGCCCAGCTGCGACGCGCGCACCTTGAGCGCCTCCGCCGTCACCTTGTTGGAGATGGCGTCCAGCTCCGCCTTGAGGTCGCGCAGGCGACCCTCCAGCTTGCGAGTGACCTCCTCGCGCAGCGCCTCCGTGGCGTCCTGGGCGCGGTCCTCCAGCTTCGCGCGCGCCTTCTCCCGGGCGAGCTTCTGCGTGGCCTCGGTGGGGGCGGGGGCATTCGTGCGGACCTCGCCCACGGCCGTCAGCTCCACCTCCTGCTGGGCCGCGAGCGTGACGCTGACCTCGCCGGTGGTGACGTCCACGGCCACGCGCACGCCATCCGCCTCCGTGCGCACCGCCACGTCGCCCTCCTGGACGAAGCCTCGCGCGGCGAGGTCCGCGGCGAGCAGGCCCGCCGTCTCCTCGCGCGACAACAGCGGCAACAGCTCCAGCTTGGAGCACACGCCGTCGTCGGCGTGGACGATGCGGTTGAGGGACTCGGAGACGGAGATGCGATAGGCGCGGCTCATGGGGCGCTCCCGGTGAAGGATGAAGAGGTCCCGTCCTCGGGGACCTCGGCGGAAACCATCAGGTCCGAGCCCAGCTCTCGCTCCCGGTCCGCCGCGAGCCGGAAGCCCGCGTCGCCGAAGGAGGCCCACTCGGAGAGCAGCAGCTGGGCGTCATCGTGGTCATCGTCGAAGAAGCGCACCGCGCGGTGCTCCTGGTCCCACCGCGCCAGTCGGGCCAGGGCGCGCAGCCCTGCGCCCGCGCCACGTCGTGCCTCGACCTTCGCGCCCAGGGGCGCGCGCGGTGACAGGTGGGCCACCCAGCGGGCCGCGGGCTGGTCCACGAGGGGACGCAGCGCGTCCAGCAGGAAGCCCGCGAGGTCTCTTCGGCGCGCGCGGTCCAGCGCATCGAAGAAGGCGTCCAGCACCCGCGTCTGCGAAGCCCCCAGCTCGACGAGCTCCCGGGGCTCGATTCGCCAGCTCTTGGACTCCTCAAGCTTCCGCCAGCGCAGGGCCAGCTCGTCCTGGACGGCCTCCAGGAGCCAGCCTCCGTCGGCGAGCAGCGGCGCGAAGTCGTCGGCCGAGAGCGAAGCCGACACGGAGGCGAACACGTCGGGGAACCCGAGCCGGCACAGGGCGGAGCGGCGGAACTGGGGCTCCTTGGCCAGGGCCGGCGCGCAGGAGGTCCCCACGAGCATCCGGCAGCACAGGTACAGGAACAACTCGTCTGCGAGAGTCGGAGGTGCGTCGACGTCCAGGGGGCGGTGGTCGGGGACGGTGAGCGGCTGCTCCACCAGCCAGCGCAGGGTGTGGAAGCAGAGTGCGGAGAAGTGGAGCGGGCGGGGCGGGTGCCGCTCCCAGAGCCGCGTCGTCCCGGAGGTGGAGGGCAGGTGACGGCGCTTGCGACCCCCGCCCATCCGCGCGAGGGCGAGCACGGTGCCCTTGGACAGCGAATCTCTCAGCGCCAGGAGGGCCTCGGGGCCCAGCTGGGGCGGACAGACGTGGCTGCCCCGGAACAAGTCCTCCACGGGCATGTAGGGGCCCTGGCCCAGGATGGCGCGCGCGAGCGTGAGCAGCCGGTGCTCGGAGGGCGAGACGCGGCTCATGGGCGCAGTCGGTCCGCGAGGTCGGGCCAGCCGTTGACGATGATGCGCCCCTCGATGAGGTGGACCTCGGCCGTGTTCGGCGCGGTGAACGTCGGGTCCTCCGGGGCGTAGCGCGGGGTGAGGAAGTGCATGACCTGGTTGCGAGAGCCGATCCACCGCCGGCCCGTCTCCGGCTGGTCCTTCTCGTAGCGCCCATCCACCAGCAGGTCCAGCGAGGCGAGCAGGCGCTCGACTCCGGGGCGGCCCTGCGCCTTCAGCTCGGCCAGCGTGTAGCCGGTGAAGACGAGGGTGCTGAGCCCGCCCGCGCGCACGCGCTCACACAGCTCCGCTGCGGCGTCCGCTTGGGAGAAGGGCTCTCCGCCCAGGATGGTGAGGCCCTCGATGCCGGGCGTCGCGAGCACCCGGGCCGCCATGGCTTCCACCGTCACGACGGTGCCGCGCTCCATCGCGAACATCTCCGGATTGCAGCAGCCGGGGCAGCGCAGCGGACAGCCCTGGACCCAGAGCGCGAAGCGGCGCCCGGGGCCCTCCGCCTCGGTGCGAGGAACCTGCTGGGCGACCCGGAGCACCGGGCCGGTTGAAGACGTGTCCGGGCTCGAGGACATGGCGGAGGTTCCCAGCATGCCAGGAACGGCGCGGGCCGCGCATCACCCCAGACGGGAGGGGAGCTTGCCGCCGCCGCGCCGGACGCTCGGGTCCGCGCGGGAAACACCGGAAGTCCCGGAGCCCAGCGCGCTCTGGAGCGCGTCCCGCATCCGGCCCGCGAGCCGCAGGTCCAACCTGCGGGCGATGGGCACATCCGCGTGACACTTCGGACAGCGAGAGGCCTCCTGTCGGATGCGAGCGCCACAGCCGGCGGGGCAGGGGCGCCGGCCACGTGCCTCCAGCCGGTACGCGAGCCATCCCGCCACGGCGCAGGCCGCGGTGAACAGGAGGACGAGCACCAAGGCGAGTGGGGCCCAGAGGATGGCGACCGCCGCGAGTCCCAGGCCGAAGCAGTCCTCGATGCGCAGGAGCCACTTCCGCGGACGCAGGACCTCGGTTTCAAGGTGGTCCACGCGGGTGTGCAGCCACTGGCGCAGGGACAGGGTGGACACGGCGACGAAGGCGCCCACGGCGCCCACGGCCCAGGGAGGGAGCCCCTCGGTGCCCACGCCCACGGAGGCGAGCGCCACCGTGGCGCCGCTGCCCGCGCTCAACGCGAACTGCGCGAGGCCGAGCACCATGCGCAGGTCGCTGTCGCGCTGCGTGTACATCTCGAACGCGAGCAGCGCGACCATGGCCCCGAGCGCCTGCGGCGTGGCGAGCCACGTCAGCTCGGGCGGCAGCGTGAGGTACTGCGCATGCGCGGCCAGCGCGAGCAGCAGCAGGCTGCCTCCCGCGCGAGTCCCCGAAGCACCGCTCAGGCCGATGGCCTGCGAGACGAGGGCGTACGTGAGCATGGCTCAGCCTCCCACCGGCATGACGAGGAACTCCTTCACGAACCCCAGCGACTGGAGCACGTAGACCACCAGCAGCACGGACGCCGTGGTGAAGGCGAGTAGCAGGAGCATCCACGCTACGAGAAGCCCCATCTCCCACCAGGCGACGGGCACCCCCTGGGCTTCGCGTCCGGTCTGCCACGCCAGATAGCGACGCGCGAAGAGCCCCGCCACGGCGACCTGTCCCGCGCTCAGCGCCACCTTCGCCAGTGCGCCGAGGCCAGGCACCAGTGTCAGGAGCTCCAGCATGAGGACCGACAGCGCGACGAAGCATCCCGCGGCCAGCCGCAGCGTCCAGCGTGCGACGAGCTTGCGCTGGAGCGAGAGGAGCTGGAGCGCGGGCGTCACCAGCGTCACGCGAAGCCACACGAGCGCGGCGACCAGGAGGAATGACGTGAGCAGCGGCACCCAGCTGGCCACGAGGGCCGCGGCCGCCACGCCCACCACCGCGACGCTCAGGCGCACCGTGGCGCGCTGGGTGGAGAGCTGGTGGAGCACCTCCCGGTCCTCGGGGCTGGGGAGCGTGGCCTCCGAGCAACGAGGGCAGGGGCGGCCGCGCAGGGCGGTGCCTCCCGGAATCCGCTCGGCGCAACGCCGACAGCGTCCGCCGAGCAGCAGCGCGAGCTCGTGTTCCTCGCCGCGAGGGCTCGCGGTGGTGGTCATCGTCAAGATGGGACTCCCCCTCATCTGCGTGCGCGCATCATGCCCCGAACCCGCGAGCGAGTCAGGTCCGGTCTCTGCTCCCCGTCGCGCCTTCCCATGTCGACAGGCCCTCTACCGGGAGCGCTCTCACTGAAGGAGGGACGTCCCTGTCTCCTCGCCAGCCCATGTCGATGGGCGCTCCGTCCGAAGGACTTGCCGCTGTCTACGCTGGCTCCCTTGTCGACAGGCTCGCTATCAGAGGCGTTCTCGTCGAAGGAGGGGCGTTCCTGTCTCCTCGCCAGGCCATACCGATGGGCGTTCCATGGGGGCCGCGTGCTGAACGAGGAGCAATTCCATCTCTCCCCAGGCCATGTCGATGGGCCGCTATCAAGGGCGCCTTCACTGAGGGAAGGCCTCGCCATTCCATGTCGACGGTCTCGCCGTCGGTCGCGCATGCTGAAGAAGAGTCCCCTGTCGTCGCCTCGTCATCCCATGGCGCGGGCCTCTCGCGCGGGGACGCTCTCGTTGAGTGGGGTGGTCCCCTGTCTTCTCACCCTCCGCGGTCTTGCCTGATGAAGGATGCACTGATGCGCTTCCCGCCCGTGTCGCTGTCGCTGAAGGATGGTCGCCCCTGTCTCATCCGGGAGGCGACGCCCGAGGATGGACCCGCGTTGTTCGCGCTGGAGCGCGCCGTCGTCCAGGCTCGCGAGGGGCTGGTGAAGCTCCCGGACGAGCTGCCCGCGGACGCGGCCGCCTTCACCGCCCGACGCGAGGCCGCGGGGCTCCACCGTCAGGACGGCACCGCGTTCCCCCTCGTCGCCACCGCCCCCGGAGGCGCGCTGTTGGGCGAGGCCTCCTTCCTGCGGCCGAGCTACCGGATGCTCCGCCACGGCGGCGTGCTCGGCATCGGCGTCCACCCCGACGCCCAGGGCCTGGGAGTAGGGCGCGCGCTGATGCACCACCTGCTCGCGTGGCTGCGCGCCCATCGCGACACCAACGGCGACAGGGTCCACCGCGTGGAGCTCCAGGTCCGGGGCGACAACCCCCGCGCCCAGGCCCTCTATCGCTCCTTCGGCTTCGTCCTCGAGGGCACCCGCCGCGACTTCCTCCGCACCGAGGAGGGCGCCTGGGTCGACGACCTCCTCATGGGCCTGCTGCTCCACCCCGAGCGGCCCTGAGTCGGCTTCCACCCTCACGGCGCCACCGGGCTTGCCCGCACCGCCCCTCGACAGCCGGACGTCGACATTGTCGTTCCCCTGCCGCCGCAATTTCCCAGCAAGGCTTCATCCGTGAAGTAGACTGTGGGCGTCATGACGCGGCCTGTGTCCGCCTACGCCCCTCGAAGCGAACGCAAGCCGTTGTACGTGAAGGTGGTGACGCAGCCCGCGCTCCCTGGGTGCTGGGCCGTCAACATCAGCGAGACCGGCATCGGCCTCATCGCCACGCCACGCGGCCCGCAGGAAGGCCCGTGCGAGGGCGAGTCCGTCGAGCTGTCCTTCTCCCTGCCGGACTCGGGCGAGCACATCCGCGCCCGGGGCGACGTGCGCTGGCGGCACGAGACGGGCGGCCCGGTGACGGCGCTCGGCGTCTTCTTCCACGCCTTCGAGGACTCGGATGGGGTGAAGCTGGCGCGCTATCTGGCCACCGCGCGGCTCCACGTGGTGGTGGCCTTCGCCAGCGACGAGGAGGCCCAGGATGTGCGGGCCGCGCTCGAGGGCCAGGCGGTGCCGCACTTCGCGTCGAGCGCCGAGGAGGCCCAGGCGCTCCTGGCCCGCGGCGACGCGGCGGCGCTGCTGGTCTGCGGCCGCGACGAGGAGCGCGCGCTGTCGTTGGTCGCGGGGCTGGGCACGCCGGCCGAGGACGTGGACCTGTCCTCCGCGGGGCCGCCGTCCGACCTGACCTCGCGCATCATCTACTGCGCGCCCGCCGCGCCCGAGCGACTGGTGGCCCTGTTCAACGCGGGCCTGGTCTTCCGCGCGCTCGGTGCGTCACCTCCTCCCGAGGCCGTGCTCCAGGCCGTGCTCCAGGCCGGCCGCGAGCGGGGCGTGCGCACCGAGCAGTGGCGCATGGCGCTGGAGCTCGAGCGCAACCTCTTGCGCGAGCGCGCGCTGTCACAGGCCCTGCCCTCGGTGCCGGGCGGACGGGGTGAGGAGGAGGTGGGCCTTCGCAGCGCCGCCATGCAGCGGGTGATGGAGATGGTGCGCCTGGTCGCCCCGCACCGCGTGGCGGTCCTGCTGCAGGGCGAGACGGGCACGGGCAAGGAGGTGCTCTCGCGCATCGTCCACCGCCTCAGCGGGCGAGGCGAGGCGCCGCTGGTCATCCAGGACTGCGGCGCGCTCACGGAGACGCTGCTGGAGAGCGAGCTGTTCGGCCACGTGAAAGGCGCCTTCACCGGCGCGGTGGCGGACCACCCGGGCCTGTTCGTCCTCGCCAACGGCGGCACCATCTTCCTGGACGAAATCGAGAACACCACCCCCAACCTGCAGGCGAAGCTCCTGCGCGTGTTGGAGACGGGCGACGTGCGTCCGGTGGGCGGCACCCAGGTGCGCCACGTGGACGTGCGCGTGCTGGCCGCGAGCAACAAGGACCTGGGCGAGGAGGTGCGCGAGGGGCGCTTCCGCGCGGACCTCTTCTACCGGCTCAACAGCTTCACCATCGACATCCCGCCCTTGCGCGAGCGGCCCGAGGACATCCCGGAGCTGGCGCGCTACTTCCTGGGCCTGTTCAACCGCACCCTGCGCCGCTCGGCCAGCGGCATGTCCCAGGACGTGGAGGACATGCTGCGCGCCTACCCGTGGCCGGGCAACGTGCGCGAGCTGCGCAACGTGCTGGAGCGTGCGGTGCTGCTGTCGCGGCCGGGGGAGGTGGTGTCGCGCCGGCTCTTGCCGCCGAGCCTGGTCTCCGCGTCACCGCCTCGCAACGAGCTGGCGGGAGACGGCTCCTTGCGCGCGCGACTGGAGCGGGTGGAGCGCGAGCTCATCCGCGAGGCGCTCGAGCGCCACGGCGGGGTGCTCCGCCGCGCGGCCATGGCGCTGGGCATGGACCCGGTGACGCTGGGTCGCCGGGCCCGGCGCCACGGCCTGTGGAAACAGGACTGATGTCCGGGCGTCAGTGGGCGCGCACCCACTGGAGGATGGGCCGCCACACCCGCTGACGGGCGCTGGTCGCGAGGAACAGGTCCGCGTGACCGAAGTCGAGCGCACGCTCGGCCACCGGGTGGTCCCTCACGATGAGGGACGTGACGTCGTTGCTCCCCAACAGCGACGTGGAGAACACCCCGTACTCACCCACGCCGCCGCCCGCGCCCACGTACAACACGGGCAGCTTCACCTGGCTCAGCCGGTCGTCGTAGGGCACGTCCAGCCCGCACGTCCACGCATCCGACTCCACCACCTCGTTGAGGCTCTGGTAGGGCGCCGCGCGCTGGGCGTACTCGTAGAGGTAGGCCTCGGGCGTGTACGTCAGGCTGCCCGGCAGTCCCGTCTCATCCGGCTTGCCCGCCAGCAGGTGGTAGCCCGGAGCGAGCGGCTCCAGCGGCTTGAGCAGCGCGCCCGTGGCCGCGGCGGAGACGATGGCCGCCCGGCGGTTGGTGGGCCGACCCGTGCCGGGGCCGAAGACATCATCCGGCAGCAGCGGGGACGGCGCCGACGGCGCCAGGGCCGCGAGCTGGCCAATGGCCTGCAAAGTGATTCCCGGCGCCGCGCCGAGCAGCCCTCCCTCATAGATGCCCGAGTCCCGCCGGGCCTTCAGCGCCGCGTGACGCCCGCACGCCCAAGCCTGCTGCTCCGCGTACTGCGGGGCATGCCGCATCACCATGTCCACGGGGATGAAGCCATCCACCTGGCGCAGTCCCCTGGGCAGCCGCGCCTCGTCGTTCAGATAGGCATACGCGACCATGGCGCCCCGGCTCCACGCGAGCAGGTGCAGCGAGCCCAGGCTGCCATTCGTCAGCCGCAGCGCCTTGGCCAGGAGGATGCTGGCGCCCAGGTCCCTGGCGTGCGTGCCCAGGTTCCACCCGGCCATGAAGGAGAAGTCCTGCTGACCCGCCGGCACGCCCACCCACCGCATGTCCATGCCCCAGACGTCCACGCCCTCCTGGGCCAGGTACGCGGCGATGGACTGCTCCCGGGGCACGTGCGCGGAGCCCACGCTCGACAGGAACGCGGCGTCGAAACCCCACGCGTCGCCGTGCAGCATGAACACCGCCCGCTGCGTCCGTGCGGGCCACCAGGGCGCGTTCTCCCGCACCACCCGGTGCACCGTCACCACGTCATGCTCGCCGGGCCCCACCTGGAGCTCGAAGCGGTAGTGCGCCAGGTCTCCGAAGAGCACCTCGCGCGTCGCCTGCCGCGCGGTGGCGGGGTTCACCACGCCCAGCAGCTCCGAGCTGTTCGTCGCCAGCGCCTCCGTCGCGCTGTCCCGCAGAGCCTCCGGCGTGGCGGGCGGCTCGGAATTCCCACAACCCAATGACAAGAATGTCAGACAGACAAGAAGGCAGAACCTCAAACGCATAGAGACCTCGAATCGAAGAAGAGGGGTTCGGAGGGAGCCGCGCGTCGGTGCCCCTGGCGCCTCCGTGCCGTGTCACCCGCTGAGCAGAATCCACGCCAGAGTTTGAACACACGAAACTCGCGGAGTGTCTCCTATCCCTGGACTTCACGCCTGGTGTCCACTGTGAAGCAACCGTCTGACATGCCCTGGCGGGTGTGGTGGGAAAGACCCCGCTTCACGACTGAAGCAGGCACATCACGGGTGTGGCGCGGGACTGACGACTGGGGCCGTTGGACGTGCCGAGTGCCGTGCGCCGGACACCGTCTTCGGGGGAGGCGGACTGGTGAACATCCCGGGGCGGCGGCCCCTCCCGGGAGCAGGGGACGAGGGCCACATCGACGGGCCCGGGAAGACGCGAAGCCGACACGTCGCACGCGCATCTCGACGCTCCCCGGGGATGAAAGGGGAGGCGTCATGGTGGAGCCCCGTTTCGAGCGCAATCTGGGAGTGGTGAGCGCCGAGGTGATGGCGCGTCTGGCCCGCACGCATGTCCTCGTCGCCGGGGTGGGAGGGGCCGGAGGCCAGTGCGCGGTGGACCTGGCGAGGCTGGGCGTGGGGTGCCTGACGCTCGCCGACTTCGACACCTACGAGGTCCACAACATGAACCGGCAGGTGGGGTGCTTCGAGAGCACGCTCGGCGCGGCCAAGGTGGACGTGGTGGGGCGCATGTGCCTGGACATCCACCCGGACCTGCGCCTGCGGCGGGTCCACGAGGGCATCACCGAGGACAACGTCACCGACGTGCTGGGGGGCACCCAGGTGCTGCCGCCGGTGGACTATGTGGTGGAGGTCATCGACATCGCGGGCGCGCGCGCGAAGCAGGCCCTCCACAAGGCGTGCCGCGAGCGCGGCGTCCCGGCGATGACGGGGTTGATGCTGGGGTTCGGGGCGGCGTTGCATGTCTTCCAACCGGATGCCCCGCTGTACGAGGAGCTGTACATCCTTCCGGATGGCCGCGTGGACCTGCCGGCCATCATCCCGCATCTGGGCGACTACCTGCATCAGGCCGCCATGGAGGCGTGCTTCGCGGGCAAGGGCCCCGCGCCCACCTGCGTCGTGGGGGCCACCACCGCGGCGGGGATGATGGTGAGCGAGCTGATGCGGGGGGTGATGCTCGGCGCCCACACCATGGTGTCGTGGCCGGAGTACCTCTACGTGGACCTCTTCGACCACCGCTACGTCAAGGCCCGCGCGCGGCCCCGGACAGAGGAGCCCGCGCGCCAGCCCGCGTGAAGGCGGGCCGACGCGCGTGCCGGTGGCTCACACCACGCCGCGCCTCCTGGCCTCCTCGATGACCCGGGGCCCGTCCACGCCCAGGGTGCCGGAGAGCAGCGGGGCCACTTGTTCCGCGCGCTGGTGCACGCGCTGGAGCGTCTTGTCGTAGGTCCCGGTGACGATGTTGATGCCGGCGATGATGACGCGCTGGAGGTTGTACTGCAGGTCATTGCCCTCGACGATGGCGTGGATCTCCGTGAACAGCGGCCGCGCATCCGACTGGAACGCGGACAGGTTCGAGCGCTGCTCGCTGTTGGGGACGGCGGACTTGGAGGACAGGCTCGCCACCAGCACCAGGGGCGGTTCGGGCCAGGCGTGGGCGTCCCGCATCTGCTGGAACACGCGCTGGATGTCCTGCCGGTCGGGCGGTGACTCCCACCGCAAGAAGAAGACCCTGTCGATGATGGCTGTCTTGAAGACGGGTGTCGTCATGGTGCACTACCGCTCCTTCGCAGTACCGGTACCCCCGGGGCCGTTTCACCGCGTGCTGCTGGCGGTGCCGGGCGGTCTGCCCGCGCATCCTGGGTTCGCCCCGCCGTGACGCCAGCCGCCCACGGGGGCGGGCATCACCCGCTGGACACGGGGCTCGTCCCCACGTCGCGTCGAGTGTCGCCCCCAGGTTGCCCGCGCCCCGGCCGCTGTCGCGTGGCGGACTGCGGGCCCGAGCGACCACCTCGCCGGGAGGGTTGCGGGGCATCGCCGTCCACGGGCCCGAAAAAAGAAGGCCCCCGCCGCGAAGGGCAGGGGCCTTGGGTGCTTTGCGGAGAAGCTCGAGGCTAGTTGCCGGAGATCTTCGTCTCCTCGACCTTGGCGGCGTTGATGGCCTCCTCGGTGAAGATGATGTTGCGCCACTGCTTGTTGGAGAACAGCTCCGTCTGGTCCGCGTAGTACGGCGAGCTCTTGTCGCTGGACTCGCTGTAGGTCAGCACCGCGCGGCCCTCGACGCCCGTCTCGGTGAAGCCCATGGCCATGATGAAGCTGCTGCCGTTGTTGATGACGTAGCCCTGGTCCGTGAGGTTGGTACGGGAGTTGATGACCGTGTTGCCGCGCACCGCGCTGTAGTCGGAGTCCGGCGTGGTGGACTTGAGCGTGCCCCACGACACGATGTTCGCCGTGCCGTCGTAGCTGCCGCCGCCGTGGATGGGGATCTTCTTGCCGTCCACGCGGGTGGAGTACTGCGACTCACCCAGCGGCGCGTCCACGGGGATGCCGGCGACCTGCAGCCGGTAGACGGCCGCGGCCAGGGCGAGCAGCACCGGGTCCGAGCCCGTCGCGGGAGCGGCCGCCAGCGTGTGCGGCGTGGCCAGCGGCTCCGCGGCGTTGAAGGGCACCGCGAACAGGGTGCCGCCGTTGGACAGCGTGCCCATGGTGTGATGACCGGAGAACTCACGGAAGAGCGCCGCGCCGCGGCTGTTCGCGTTGAACAGGCCGTCCCAGGCCGTGAGCGCCGCGCAGCCCGCGCGGATGTCGATCTGCGTGGTGTTGTACTGCACCGTCGTCACGCCCGTGCAGCGCGCGACCACCTGCTCCTTGAGCAGCTCGGAGACCATGCCCCGGTTGCTGAGGATGGCGTTCTCCAGCTCCGCCACGGTGAACTTGTGGTCCGCGCCCGACGCGCCGTTCTCCTCCATCAGGAGCTTGGCGTTGATGCGGGTGCGCGGCGTCTGGCCCACGTTCTCCAGGCCGTGCATGGGCGAGAAGCCCGTGAGCGGCTGGTTCGGGTTGGCCAGCCAGTAGCTGTCGTTGGCGTTGAAGACGAAGTCGCGGCGGGCGAGCTTCGGCACGCCGCTGAAGGGGACGAGGCCGGGGCCGCGCGCGCCCTCGGCGTCACGCCACTCGTTCTCCGGGTTGCTGCCGTCGAGCAGCACCAGGCCCATGCTGTTCCAGATGGCGGCCGTCGTCGGGTCCGCGCCGGCGGAGGCCGCGCGCCAGGTGCCGATGGCGATGGGCGACAGGTTGGGGGTGGGCGTCGCGTCCGTGTACCAGACGTTGCCCGCGCGGTCGGCGGCCATGGTGTTGACCCAGGGGATGCCCTGGACGTTGGCGTAGACGTTCTGGAACTCCTCCAGGCTCTTGGCCCGGTTCATCCCCACGAACTGGCTGACCAGCTGGGTGTTGTCCAGGTTGGCGTCGCGGTAGGTGAGCACCGACTGCTGGGTCCACGGCGCGGTGCCGGGGATGACGATGACGGGGCCGTAGTGGCTGCTGTAGAGGCGCTGGGTGATGTGCGTGAGCGAGCCCTCGGGCAGCTTCACCAGGATGGTGATGTCCTGGGCCACCATGTCCCGCTCCTCGCTCCCGTACTTGTAGCGGGTGGGGTTGCCCGGGACGAGCTGCAGCCCGTAGAGCGTCATGCGCTGGCCGGAGGAGAACGTGTGCGTCCAGGCCACGTGCTCGTTGAAGCCGATGAGCACCGCGGGCACGCCGAGCAGGCCCACGCCGTAGACGTTGAGCTGGCCGGGGACGGTCAGCTGGCTCTCCCACAGCTTGAGCTCGCCCTCCCAGGGGAAGTGCGGGTTGGCCACCACCATGCCGCGGCCGTTGGCCGAGCGGTCCGCGCCGATGGCCCAGCCGTTGCTGCCCACGCTGCTCCACTCGGGGCGCTCCACCTTGAAGCTGCCGGGGGCGGGGCGGCCCTCGCTGCCGGCGCCCGGGATGGGGGGCGTGGCCGCGGCGATGGCGAGGATGAGCTGGTAGCTGCTGCCGGCGAGGCCCACGCTGATGTCATAGGCCAGGAGGTCCACCGCGCTGATGGGCTTGACCCAGGGCGCGTTCGTGCAGGGCGCGGGGAGCTTGTCCGGCGGCGTCTCCTTCACGTAGCGGTTGAAGCCCGCCACATAGCCGTTGAACATCTCCTGCACGTCCGTCGGCAGCTTGGGGAAGGCGGCCTCCGCCTTCTTGTCCAGCGCCAGCACCCGGTAGCCGAAGTCGCTGCCCGCGTACGTGTTGCCCGGGCCCGCGCCCAGGTAGCGGGCGCGCTCGCCGCGGACCTTCAGGATCTGATCCGACAGGATGCAGACGTGGTCCTTGGCGAAGGCGAAGCCCTGGCCATAGGACAGGCTGCCCAGGTCGTCCGCGATGATGTGGGGGATGCCATGCGCGGTGCGGCGGATGGTGGCCTCGTACTTCGCGGGCTCCTCAGGCGCTGGCGGGGTGGGCTTCCCATCATCATCCTCACCACAGGCGGTGGCGAGCGCCAGGCTCACGCCGGCGAAAAGGGTGAGGTGCCAGCGAGAGCGCCCGGACTTCCAGGACGCCCCTCGCGGGGAGGACACGGTTGGGTTTGGATGCATGGCAGTCGTCGAGCGTAGGAAGGGGCTGATTCAGCCGTCAAAAGTTTTCTCGAACTCGACTATTCCTGAGAGCCTGAACTCAGACGCACCGCGGCATGAAACACGACAGCGAGGGACCGGCAGTGAGGGTTCACTGTGCTAGGAGAGCGCGCATATGACGACCGAGCAGCCGCGAGCCCGCCGCCCGCGCCGCCACTTCTCGATGATCCGCACCTTCGTGCTCGCCGACTTCGTGACGCTGGGCAACGGCTTCGCGGGAGCGGGGACCATCCTCGCCGCGATGCAGTACCTGGCGACGGGGCAGGTGCATTGGATGTGGGTGGCCTTCGCGCTGATGCCCCTGGCGCTGGTGATGGACTTCCTGGATGGACGCATCGCCCGGTGGCGCTTCAAGAAGTCGCCGCTGGGGGCGGACCTGGACTCGCTGGCGGACGTCATCTCCTTCGGGATGGCGCCGGCGGCGCTGGCGTTCGCGGTGGGGATGCGCGGGGCGCTGGACGTGGCGGTGCTCCTGTACTTCGTGGCGTGCGGCATCAGCCGGCTGGCGCGCTTCAACGTCACGTCAGCGGAACTGGCCGACCCGACGGGGAAGGTGAAGTACTTCGAGGGCACGCCCATCCCCACCAGCCTGGCCCTGGTGATGGTGCTGGCGGCGGCCACCTACATGGGGCGCATCGGGGACTCGCTCTTGTGGGGCACCTGGGAGGTGGGCCCGCTGGTGATGCACCCGTTGGTGCTGCTGTACGCGGCCAGCGGCAGCGCGATGATCTCCAAGACGCTGCGCATCCCGAAGATTTGAGCGAAACCGGACGTCGCAGGCCTCCCTGACACCGGGATTGGCCCTCGTGGGTGGTTGCCCGCCCCTGGGTGGGTGCCTAGTTTCGCCACGAGTCCGCTCGGCTGCCTCACTGGCGGCAAGCAAGCGGCACAGGGCGATGGGCGCGGGGAAGGGGTGGAAGCCATGACGGGGCGCTTGGGCATTTGGGCCCTCGCGGTGTTGGGGCTGGTTGCGGGGTGCGCGGACCGTGAGCGCTCGACGCTCGCGGACGGGCGGTTGACGGCGACCCCGGGTGGGATGGATTTCCAGAAGGTGGCGCTCTACGACGCGCGCGAGACGGAGATCTCCCTGCGCAACGTGGGACGTGCGCCGGTGGACGTGAACGAGGTCTGGGTGGAGGGGCCGGAAGGCGCCTACCGGGCGGAGTTCACCAGCGACGTGCCCCACAGCCTGGTGCCGGGGAGCGCGGCGTCGCTGAAGGTGCGCTTCGCGCCGACGAAGGAGGGCGGCCAGCCGGCGATGCTGGTGGTGCGCTCGGACACGCGCATCGAGCCGCTGTTGCGCATCCCCCTCACGGGCTCGGGCGTGGACGCGTGGGCGCGGGTGTCGCCGCGCTCGCTGGACTTCGGGCGCATCGAGGCGGAATCCAGCAAGACGCTGGCGCTGTCGCTCGAGAACCCCACGGAGCTGGCGGTGGAGGTCACGCCCCGGCTGGTCGGCGCGGACAAGGACGAGTTCGTGGCGAAGTCCGTGGTGGTGGAGCCGGGCGCCACGGTGGACCTGCCCATCCAGTTCAACCCCGTGAAGGTGGGCCGCAAGCAGGTGGCGCTGGCGATCACCCCGTGCCGGGGCTGCGCGGACGTGCCGGTGCTGGTGGCGGCCGAGTCGCTGGAGCAGGCGGTGGTGGCCGAGCCCCCCGTCGTCGACTTCGCCGCGGTGCCGGTGGACCGCGAGGCCTTCCGCGAGTCGCGCATCCGCAACATCAGCACCGAGCCCATGACGGTGAACCAGCTCACGCTGGACGGGCTGGACCTCTCCTATTCGCAGGCGAACACGGGCTTCCCGCTGGTGCTCCAGCCCGGCGAGGTGCGCGGCTTCCAGCTGCGCTACAGCCCCGGCCACATGGGGCCCGCGGAGGACATGGCGCGCTACCACGTGGTGAGCAAGCGCCACCCGACGACGGACGTGAAGCTCAAGGGCTTCGGCGGCGCGGCGGAGCTGTGCGTGTCGCCGGTGACGTACGACTTCGGCACGCAGCCGTTGGGCTCGAAGACGCGCGTCATGGTCAACGTGAAGAACTGCGGCTCGTCCAACGCGGGCGCGCTCACGCTGGAGTCGCTCACCTGGCAGCCGGACCCCGCGGGCACAGCGCAGTTCAACAACACGCCGCTGGCCATGCCGCACACGCTGCAGCCGGGGCAGGAGATCAACATCCCCGTCTTCTACGAGCCCACGCGCACGGGCTCCGCGTCGGGCGTGCTGGTGATGACGACGAACGCGTACTCCGCGGCCACGGTGCAGATGGACTTCCGCGGCACGGCCCTGGCGCACGCGCCCTGCGAGCTGGCCATCACGCCCATGGCGCTGGACTTCGGCACGGTGCCGCCGGGACGGGGCGCGGTGCTGGGCGTGAAGCTGGAGAACAAGGGGCGGGATTTGTGCCCCGTGAAGAACATCCAGCTGCGCGACAGCGACGGCGGTGTGTTCCGCATGCCGGGTGGGGACCTCTTCGGCGTCATCATCTACCCGGGCGACTGGTTCAGCTTCCAGGTGGCGGTGCAGATGCCCGTCACCGGCGGCACCTTCGCGGGCACGCTGCAGGTGGAGCAGATGGAGCCGGCCAACCCCGTGGTGCTGGTGCCGCTGCTCGCCAACGCGCAGGCGACGTGCCTCATCCCGTCGCCCTGGTACGTGGACTGGGGCGTGGCGCGGCGCGACTGTCCGCCCGAGCCGCGCGAGGTGAACTACCTCAACGCGTGCACCATGCCCGTGTCGGTGTCCAACGTGTGGATTGGCCCCGGCACCACGGACGGTGAGTTCTCCGTGAGCGGCGTGCCCACGCCCTTGCCCTTCACGCTGCAGCCGGGCGAGGCCTTCACCGTGGACCTGGACTACACCGCGCAGGTGTACGGCATGAACCTGTCGCCCCTGTTCGTGAGCTCCGACGACCTGGCCGCGCCGCTCTTGGTGCCGCTCATCGGCGAGTCCTCCAAGCGCACGGACAAGACGGACCACTTCACCCAGCAGGACGTGAGCAAGGTGGACGTGCTCTTCGTCGTGGACAACACCGCGTCCATGGTGGAGGAGCACCCGCGGCTCGTGTCGGCGATTCCGTCCTTCGTGGACGCGGCCCTGGCCAAGCAGGTGGACCTGCACGTGGCCGTCACGACGACGGGCATCGCGTCCGTCTCCAACGCGTGCCCGGGCGGCGCGCAGGGTGGCGAGGCCGGCCGCTTCTTCCCGACGGACAACGCCCGGCCGCGCATCCTCACCCAGGCCACGCCCAACCTGACGACGCTGCTCCAGCAGAACGTGCAGGTGGGGCAGTGCGCCCAGGTGGAGCAGGGCTTCGAGGCGATGCGTCGGGCGCTGTCGCCGCCCCTGGTGAACAACGCGGATGACCCGCGCACGGCCCTGCCGCGCGACGGCAACCTGGGCTTCCTGCGCGACGCGGCCGCCCTGGTGGTGGTGTTCGTGGGCGACGAGGACGACCACTCGCCGGACGCGGTGGACACCTACGTGGCGTGGGCCCAGCAGCTCAAGGGGCAGAACCAGCCCCAGCGCGCGACGTTCTACGCCATCGCCCCCACGGCGGCGGCGTGCGGCACCGCGGGCGGCACGGGCACGCGCTACGCGGAGGCCACCGCGCGCACCGGCGGCGAGGTGATGAACGTCTGCGCGGCCAACTACGGGCCGCTCCTGTCGGCGGTGGCCAACAAGGCCTTCTCCGCGCAGGACCGCTTCCCGCTGAGCGACTCGCCGGAGCCGGGCAGCGTGACGGTGACGGTCAACGGCGCCCCGGTGACGACGGGCTGGCGCTACGACGCGCCCTCCAACAGCGTGGTCTTCACCAACGTGCCGGCCCCCGGCGCCAAGGTGTCCATCACCTACCGCCGCTCGTGCGACGCCGGGTGAGCAGGCGGACGCGTCAGGGGGCTTCCAGGCAGGAGGTGTGAGCCAGTCGAAGGGCCGGTCATCCGGCCCTCGACGTTCATGTCGGTCCCGGGTGCTACAGGTCTGCTTCCGCCTGTGCGGATGACCAGAAAATTGGAGCGCTCCTCACGGTGTGTACCCTGAGGTCGTACCCGCTCCCGCCGAGGAGGCACCCGGTGATGTCCCCAGACTCCGAAGGAACCAAGACGACGAGCCCGGCCCGCCCCAGCGCGGCGCGCTCGCCGGGCCTGCGGGTCATCCAGGGCGAGGGCCGCCGCAAGGAGGAGCCGCTCGCTTCCCGGGATGCCGTCGCCCGCGCCCTGATGGAGGCCGGCGCCGACCTGCTCCTGCGCCGCATCTCTCCGGCGCGAGCCCAGGAAATCGAGCGCAAGGTGGACCGCGTCCTGGACCTGTTCGACCGGGTGGACCAGGCGCCGGTGCTGATGCCAGTGCTCAAGCGGCACCTGGACGAGCTGGAGGCGCTGATGCGCGAGACGCGCGAGGTCCGGGCGGCCCGGCGGTAGTGCGCGGGCCGGGATTATCCGGTTCCGCCGTGCCTACAAGGGTTTGACCCCCCTGTCGTGTGGGCTTACGCTCGGGACTTCGCCGCGCCCGGATTCCGGTAGGCCACGGGCCGTGGGTATCCCTGTGGGAGTGCCGGTCAGGTCGCCGTGACCATTGAAACGTATGGCAGGTACCAGCTCCTGAAGCGACTCGCCATGGGCGGGATGGCGCAGCTTTATCTCGCGCGCCAGCAGGGCCCGGAGGGCTTCGAGAAGCTGGTGGTGGTGAAGCGGATCCTCCCGCACCTCGCGGAGAACGACGACTTCGTCAAGATGTTCCTGGACGAGGCGCGCATCGCCGCGCGGCTGAACCACGCGAACGTGGTGCAGATCTTCGACCTGGGCGCGCAGGACGACTCGTTCTTCATCGCCATGGAGTACATCCATGGCGACGACCTGCGGCGCATCTGGAAGCAGTCGGAGGCGATGGGGCAGCCGGTGCCGGTGCCGCTGGTGTGCCGCATCCTCATCGAGGCGTGCTCGGGGCTGGACTACGCGCACAAGCGCACGGACCCGTCGACGGGGCGGCCCCTGGGCATCGTCCACCGCGACGTGTCCCCGCAGAACATCCTGGTGACGTTCGAGGGTGGGGTGAAGGTGGTGGACTTCGGTATCGCCAAGGCGGCGGACCAGGCCACCGTCACGCGCTCGGGCGTGCTGAAGGGGAAGTATTCGTACATGTCGCCGGAGCAGGCCGCGGGTCAGCGCGTGGACTGCCGGGCGGACATCTTCGCCCTGGGCGTGGTGCTGTACGAGCTGCTCACCTGCACGCGCCTGTTCAAGCGCCCCAGCGACATCCAGACCCTGGCGGCGGTGGCCGAGTGCAAGGTGCTGCCGCCCTCGCAGGTGAACCCCCGCGTGCCGCAGGACCTGGACGCCATCGTCCTCAAGGCGCTCGCGAAGGACCCGGTGGACCGCTACCAGGAGGCGGTCCACCTGCAGCTGGCGCTCGAGGACTGGCTGAGCGCGAACCGGCTGCCCTCGTCCACGGCGCACGTCGCCGTGTACATGAAGGACATCTACGCGGAGCGGTTGGCGTCGGAGGCGCGCTCGGGCGAGGTGCCGATGGAGGACTCCGACCCCGCGTCGGGCTCCGGGCGCCAGGAGCAGGGCCCGCGCAGGAGCGGGCTGCGGCCGTCGCTGTCGCGCTCGGCGGTGGCGCCCGAGGGTGAGACGGCGGCGCTGCGGCCTCGTGGGCAGACGCGGAACACGGGGCGCATCGAGCTGGAGTCACCGGCGGGCCGGCTGACGGGCCAGCGCCGGGCGTTGGAGTCGTCGTCCGCGCCGGAGCGGGCGTCGCGCTCGGGGCTGGGCGCGGTGCCGGCGGCGCCCCGGGTGGAGGAGGACGCGCCGACGATGGACGGACGCGCGGCCTCCAGGGCCACGCTGACGGACATCAAGGCGGCCACCGAGCCCAAGCCGGAGGGCAGGCCGCCGACGCGGGCCGTGCCCGTCGTGGTGCATCACGGCCACCACGTGGAGGAGGACGCGCCCACGCTGGCGATGCCGGAGCTGGCGTCGACGCCGTCGCGGCCGTCCCGGCTGGCGCTGCCGGAGGTGGCGTCACCCTCGAGGCCCTCCCGCCTGGCGCTGCCAGTGTCGCGTGAGGAGGATGAGGAGCAGGAGGAGGACGCGCCCACCTTGTCGCTGGGCATGTCGCGGCCGGGGCGCAAGAAGGGCGCGGCGCGCACGGGTGAGGTGTCGCAGGCGACCACGTCACGGCTGGGCTGGTGGATTCCCGCGGTGGGGTTGGGGCTGGTGGTGCTGGTGCTGCTGTGGGCCTGGATGAAGCCGGGCGAGCCGGCGCCGGTGCAGGCTCGGCTGGAGACGGAGCCCGCCGGCGCGCGGGTGGTGTTCGACGGGCGCGAGCTGTCGGAGCGCACGCCGCTGACGCTGCCGGGGATGCCGGAGGGGCGCTACGCGCTCGTGGTGTCGCTGGAGGGCTACCAGGAGCTGAGGACGGAGCTGGAGGTCCAGGCCTCGGGGCCGGTGCCGCTGGGCGTGCTGAAGCTGGTGTCGGTGGCGCCGGCGGAGAAGAAGCCCGCGCCGGTGGCCGTGCCGGAGCCGCCGCCCGTGGAGGCGCCTCCCGCGCAGGTCGCCCAGAAGGTCCGCCTGCGGCTGGAGTCGCAGCCCGCGCAGGCGCTCGTGTACGTGGATGGGCGCCAGCAGGGGGCGGCGCCGCTGGTGGTGGAGTCCGCGCCCGGCGTGGCGCTGGCCGTCCGGGTGGAGGCCGCCAGGCATCACCCGCTGGAGCGCACCGTGACGGTGGGCTCGGGGCCGGAGCAGGTGGAGCGCTTCACGCTGCAGCCGGAGGCGAGGGTGGCCCCGGTGGTGACGCCTCCCCGTCCGCCCAGGCAGGAGGTCCGCGCGGAGACGCGGATGGCGAAGGTGCGCTTCGCCGTCAGGCCGTGGGCCGAGGTGACGTGTGGGGGGAAGAAGCTGGGCGAGACGCCCTTCGAGGCGGTAGAGCTGCGCGTTGGCAGCTACGACTGCAAATTCTTCAATCCCGACCTCAAGAAGACGCTCAGTCGACGTATCGAAGTGAAGCCCATCGACTTGAACGTCGTGAGCGTGAAGTTCGAATAGCGCACATGCTCCGGAAGCTCCCTTGACGCTCCTCGCCGGTACGCAGATCGGCAAGTACGTCGTCCGCCGCAAGCTCGCGGAGGGCGGGATGGCGGAGATCTACCTCTGCACCGCCCGGGGCGCGGAGGGCTTCGAGAAGGAAGTGGTCATCAAGCGGGTGCGCGCGTTCCTGGCGAGCGACCCGGAGTTCGTGGGGATGTTCATCGCGGAGGCTCGGCTGGCCTCGCGGCTCAACCACGCGAACGTGGTGCAGATCTTCGACTTCGACAAGCACGAGGACACGTACTACCTGGCGATGGAGTACGTGCGCGGCTGCTCGCTGTGGGAGCTGCGGCGCAAGTGCAAGGAGCTGATGGAGCCGATGCCGCCGATGCTGGTGGCGCACATCGGCGCGGAGGTCGCCCGGGGGCTGCACTACGCGCACCGGCTGAAGGTGAACGGGCATCCGCTGGACCTGGTGCACCGCGACGTGACGCCGCACAACGTGCTGCTCTCGTACGACGGCGCGGTGAAGCTGACGGACTTCGGCATCGCCAAGGCGGGCAAGAAGCTCACGCAGCCTGGGATGCTCAAGGGCAAGTTCGCGTACATGTCCCCGGAGCAGTCCCGGGGCGAGGACGTGGACTCGCGCACGGACCTGTTCGCGCTGGGCGTGGTGCTGTGGGAGATGCTGACGGGCGGGCGGCTGTTCGACGGGGACTCGGAGCTGGCGGTGCTGCGCGCGGTGCAGCACAGCGTCATCCCGCCTCCGGCGCGGCTCAACCCGGAGGTTCCCGCGGAGCTGGACGCGGTGGTGATGCGCGCGCTGGAGCGAGACCCGGCCGCGCGGTTCCAGACGGCGGGAGAGCTGGAGCGCGCCCTGGCGCAGTGCGTGTTGCGGCACGCCCGCTCCGTGGATGACACGGACCTGGCGGGCTTCCTGCGGCGGCTGTTCCCCACGACGCCCACCATGGCGCTGCCCGCGGTGCAGGAGCGCACGCAGGTGCTGCCGGGCGAGCAGGGGCCCGAGGGGGACGACGAGGACGTCGCGCCGCTGGCTCCGTCGCGCAGGGAGCCCACCGCGGTGATGAGACCGGGGCGCACGGGTGGGGCGGCGCCGTCCTCGCCCGACGAGGACTTCGATGCGTCCACCTTCGTGCTGCCCCGGCGCGACGAGGCCGTGATGGAGGCGCCCCTCGTCCCGTTGCCGCCCATGGCCACGCCGATGCTGCCGCTGCCGGCGGTGGCGTCGTCGCCGGTGCCTCGGCGGCCCACTCCGCTTCCGCCCGTGGCCGTGCCGCTGGCCTCGGTGCGCCCGAGCCGTCCGGAGGGGACACCCTCGGTTCCGCTGCCTCTCGAGAAGGAGACCTCCGGTGTGTCGGCGGTGCCCGCTCGGACGCCGAGCCGACCGGGCGATGTGGCCGCTGTCGCGCGACAGGACTCCAGCGCGGAGCGTGATGACGCGTCCGAGGGGGCGGCGACGTCATCGCCCGGGCCGGAAGGCGCTCCGGAGCTCGTCGATGATGGCGCGCTGGACCGAGACCCCTCGGGAGCTTGGGCGCAACGAGACGCGAGCCAGGGCCGTGCGCGGTCATCGACGGGCGGACATGTCGCGGCGCTCGATGCGCGGGCAGGGGGGCCACAGTCCCTGTCGGGCAGTGAGGTCCCCACCGTCACCGATTCATCGCCGGGCAGCGCATCGACGTCGAAGTCGCGGCGGCCGAGGACGTGGCCGCTCGTCGGCAGCCTGGGCCTGGCGCTGCTCGTGTCCGCCCTCGTGGTGACGAAGGACCGATGGGGCTCGGTGCCGGCGGGCACGCAGACTCCTTCTGACTCCGCGGTGAAGACTCCGCCCGAGGCCGTTGCTGCTCGGGACCCCGCGCCGAGCGAGTTCAGCGCGCGTGGCGGCACGGGGCCGACGCCCACCCCGCCGAAGACTGGAGCGGAGACCGGTGACTCCGCGAGCCCGGTGGCGGAGCCCTCGTCCGCCGATTCCGAAGCCGAGGTCGAGGGAATGAAGCGCGAGGAGGCGCTCGCGGCGGGACCGGCTCCCTCGAAGGGAGAGTCCGTCCCCGAGCCCTCGTCGCAGGCCACCGCGAGCACGGGCACGCTGCTCGTCCGGGCCACGCCGTACGCGACGGTCTTCCTCGACGGACGGAAGCTGGGCGAAGTCTCCGGGCGCGCGACCTTCAAGCTCGCGCCGGGCACCTACAAGCTGCTCTTCCATCATCCGGCGGGAGAGAAGCTCTTCGTCGTCACCATCTCCGCGGGCAGCACGGTGACGCGAGAGTTCCGACCGCCGCGCGGTCGTTGAACCTCCGCATCGACGTCGTGCCGTCACGCTTCGCGTCGTCTCCGCGCGCGCCTCCGTCGTGCGCCGTGAGCTGACCCGGCCCACCCGCGTCCCCGCATCACTCCGCGTCCGAGTCGCGTGCCGGGTCTCCCGTCACCCCGCGTCGCGCGTCGTCTCGTGGAAAACCGAGGGGTCCTCCGGGTCCGCGAGCACTCCGCTCGAAGCGCCGTTCGCTCGGGCACGGGCGCACTCGCCGTCTTTCTCGAAAGCGTGAACAGGCCGACAGCACGACAGGCCTGTAGCGGTCTGCCTTGACACCGAATGGTCGTTTCTGGCACTCAGTGTCTTCTACTGAGTGGCTTATATTCAATGGAACCGATGGACCTGTTGGCTCCCGACGAGATTGCTCGGATCGAGCGCGAGAACGCGGGCGGTCTGCCCGCGAGCGCCATCCTTGAAATCTTTCGTCCGAGGGGCGTGAGGCTGTCGGAGGCGACCTTCCGCAAGTACGTCCAGGCGGGGTTGCTACCGAGGAGTCGCCGGGTGGGGCGGAAGGGGAAGCACCAGGGGAGCCTGGGGCTCTACCCCGTGGAAGCGGTGCGCCGGATCAATGTCATCAAGAAGATGATGGCGGAGGGGCACACCCTGGAGGACATCAAGAAGTCCTTCGTCTTCCACCGCAACCACATCGACCAGGTGGAACGCGACCTCGGCGGTCTATTGGATGGGCTCCAGGACGAGTTGGGAGAGCGCGCCTTCGGGGGGGAGCATCGACGTTCGCTCGAGGCGGAGTTGGCAACGCTGCGGCAAAGAGCGCAGGATCTGGTCCGGGACGTGGCCCGGCTGGGCAGCGCGGTGACCGCACGCGAAGACGAAACGATGAGTTCGCAATAAGATGCCGGCCCTGCGACCGGTGGACCCGGTTAGACTGGCCTCACGTGGAGGGGACATGTCGGAAGTGAAGCAATTGGAGGAGGGCGGAGACCAGGCGCAAGAGGACCTGGCGCAGGAGCGCCGACGGTCCAAGACGATGTCGCGCAAGGAGATGGCGCGTGATTTGCGCCGCCGTCGGCTCACCGGGCAGGTGGACCCGGAAGAGGCGGACCTGCTCAAGCAGATGGACGACACCCGGCCGCGCACGCGCGCGGACTGCGTGAACGGACCGCGTCCGTGCATGTTCGTCTCCTGCAAGCACAACCTGTATCTGGACGTGAACCCGGAGACCGGGTCCATCAAGCTCAACTTCCCGGACAAGGAGATCTGGGAGCTGGAGCACACCTGCGCCCTGGACGTGGCGGAGAAGGGCGGCATCACGCTCGAGGAGGTGGGGGAGATCATGAACCTCACCCGTGAGCGCATCCGTCAGGTGGAGACGCGCGGGCTGATGAAGCTGCGCGAGGCCACCGAGGCCGAGCCTCCTGTCTCGGCCCGCAAGCCCTGAATCGACCGGTGGCCTGGTGCCGCCAACGTCGCGCCGACGTGTTGCGTTGACACCCCAGGGGGTGGTTGCTACTACCGCCGCTTCCCGCACACCGAGGCGCACACGTGCTGGCACTCCTCAGCGTTTCCGATAAGCGCGGTCTGGTTCCCTTCGCCCAGGGGCTGGTTCACCTGGGGTTCCGGTTGCTGTCGACGGGGGGAACCTTGGAGGCGCTCAAGGGCGCCGGCATCCCCGCCTCCCAGGTGTCCGAGCACACGCAGAGTCCCGAGATTCTCGGCGGCCGCGTGAAGACGCTCCACCCGCGCATCCACGGCGGCATCCTCGGCCGCCTGGAGCTGGAGGCGGACCGCGAGGAGATGAAGGCGCACGGCATCGAGCCCATCTCCCTGGTCGCGGTGAACCTGTATCCGTTCCGCCAGACGGTGGCGTCGGGCGCGGCGGAGGCGGACGTCATCGAGCAGATTGACATCGGCGGGCCGGCGATGGTGCGCGCCTCCGCGAAGAACTTCCGCCACGTGGCTGTCGTCGTCGACCCGGACGACTATCCGTCGGTGCTCGCGGAGCTGGAGCAGCACAAGGCGGTGGGCGAGGCGACGCGGCGCAAGCTGATGCGCAAGGCGTTCGCGCACACGGCGGCCTACGACGCGTCCATCTCCGCGTGGCTGTCCGCGCAGGCAAGCGAGCCCTTCCCCGGAGAGCTGTCGCTGTCGTTCAAGAAGGCGCAGGACCTGCGCTACGGGGAGAACCCGCACCAGCGCGGCGCCTTCTACCGCGAGCACTCGGCGCCGTCGGAGCCGACGGTGGGCTTCGCCAAGGTGCTCCAGGGCAAGGAGCTCTCGTACAACAACATCCTGGACCTGGACGCGGCGCTGGGCCTGGCGCTCGAGTTCGCCGAGCGGCCCACCGCGGTCATCATCAAGCACAACACGCCGTGTGGCGTGGCGGTGGATGACGCGCTGGTGAAGGCGTACCGCACGGCGCGGGCGGTGGATGAGACCTCCGCGTTCGGCGGCATCGTGGCGTTCAACCGCGAGGTGGACGAGGCCACGGCGCAGGCGATGGCGGAGACCTTCCTGGAAGCGGTCATCGCCCCCTCGTACTCGCAGGCGGCGCTCCAGGTGCTGGCGGCCAAGAAGAACCTGCGGCTGCTGGAGGCGGGCGCGGCGCTCGCGTCGCCGACCGCGCGGCCGAGGGCCCAGCTGGACGGCCGGAGCGTGTCCGGGGGGCTTTTGCTGATGGACCGGGACGCGGTGGAGCCGGAGCTGGGCTGGAAGGTGGTGTCCAAACGGGCACCCACACCAGACGAGGAGCGCGCCCTGCGCTTCGCCTGGAAGGTGTGCAAGCACGTCAAGAGCAACGCCATCGTCTTCGCCTCGGGCAGCCAGCTGTTGGCGCAGGGCGGCGGACAGACGAACCGGGTGGACTCGGTCCGCATCGCGATGCAGCGCGGCGGAGCGGCCCTCCAGGGGAGCGCCGTGGCCTCGGACGCCTTCTTCCCCTTCCGGGACGGCCTGGACGAGGCGGCCCGGGCGGGTGCGACCTGCGTCATCCAGCCGGGCGGCTCTGTTCGGGATGCGGAGGTCATCGCCGCCGCCGACGAACATGGGATGGCCATGGTGGTGACCGGAGTGCGACACTTCCGGCACTGACTCATGCGCATCGTCTGCCAGAAATGCGCCGCCGCCTATGCCATCGATGATCGACTGATCACGGCAAAGGGCGTCCGCGCGCAATGTCCCCGCTGCCGCAACCTGCAGCTCGTCCGGCGGGATCCCTCGGCCGTGCCTTCACAGGACGCGCCGGCGGCCCCGTCACGTCCCGCGGCGGCCGCGCCCTCCTCGCCACCTCCCGCGGATGACCTGTTCGGTGACTTCGGCGCTCCGGCGCCGACGCCCGCGCAGGCGCCCGCCGCTCCCCCCCGGCTCGCGAAGGCCGCGGCGCCGGAGGCCGACCTGTTCGGAGACTTCGGCGCGATGCCGGAGCCTTCTCCGAGCAGCGCTCCGCCGGTGGACCCGTTCGCCGACCTGGGCGGGCCCGCGCCGGCGCCCGCGGCGGGAGCGGATCCCCTGCTCGACTTCCTCGGGCCCGCGCCCACCTCGCCGCCCGCGCCCGTGGCGCGCATCTCCTCGGAGCCCGGCGCGGTGCCAGTCTCGGTGGCGCCGCCGCGCGCCGCCGCGCCTCCGCCCGCCGCCGCTGCTCCCGCGCCGAAGCCGGCGACGATGGGGTGCCGCACCTGCAACAAGCCGCTCGTCGACCCGTTCGACCAGGCGCTCGGCATCTGTGATGCGTGCCGTCAGCGCGAGCCCGCGGGAGGCGCGCCCAAGTCGGCCGCGCCCGCGCCCGTCGCCGCGACGGGGAGCATGGACTTCCTGCCCCCGCTCACCGCGCCCGAGGAGGGTGGGGTGGACGCGTCGCTGGGGCAGAGCATGCGGGACGACGTGAGCACGATGCGAGGCCCTCCCTCGCCGGCCGCGCCGGAGCTGGGCGCGGAACCGCGCAGTGGCAAGCGCGCGGCGGCGCGTCCGCCGTCCAACCTGCGCTCGGGCTCCGCGCAGAAGCAGGGTTCGTCGAGCGGTGGGGGTCGATGGGGACTGGTGGGCGGGCTGGTGCTCGTGCTCGGGGGCGCGGGTGTGGGCGGCTACTTCTACCTGCAGCATCAGGAGGAGGCTCGGCAGGCGGCGGCGACCCCCGTCGTGGCGCCCATCCCGGACGTCATCCAGGCGGTGCTCCCGCGCTGGAAGCTGAAGTACCTGGAGCTGGAGGGCACGAGCGCGCAGCGACTCGAGGACGGGCGGCGGCAACTGGCCCGTGAGGAGCGCTCCGCGTACACGGAGGCCGAGGAGTCCTTCCAGCAGGCGTTGTTGCTGGACCCTCGCAGCGACGACGCCATCGCGGGCTATGTCCAGGCGCTGGCGTTGGGGCGTGGCGCGGGGCTGGACGACGAGGCGTTCAAGGAGGCGCGCGAGCTGGTCGAGGCCGCGCAGTCCCGCGCGGGACGCGTGCCCCTGCTGCTCCTGGCGGAGGCGAACCTGTTGCTGACGCGCTCGCGGCAGTCCGCGCCGCGAGAGCAGGCCCGGGTGCTGGCGGAGGAGTCGCTGGCGCACGCGAAGGCGACGGATGCGCAGAAGGCGGAGGCGCATCTGGTGATGGGCCGCGTCTACCTGTCGTCGTCCGGGGGGCTGGCGGACCAGCAGTTCGGCATGGCGCAGAAGCTCGCCCCGGACCTCCGGCGCATCCAGTACTACCGGGCGCTCGCGCACGAGTCCGCTGGTGAGTACAAGCTCGCGCTGGAGACGCTGCGCAAGCGCCTGACGGCGGACCCTCGGGACTGGGACAGCCTGGCGGCCACGTCGCGCATCTACCAGGAGGTCGGTGAGCCGCAGGAGGCGCGCAAGCTGTACGAGGCGCGCGTGAAGGCGGACCCCGGGGAGCTGCGGGCGCTGCTGCCGCTCGCGGTGCTGCGCTATCAGGCGGAGGGCAACGCCGCCGCGGGCGTTCGCGAGCTGCGGGCATTGTTGAAGACGCGCGAGCGCCACGACCACCGCGACGTGGCGCAGGTGCTCGTGCATCTGGCCGCCGCCGAGCGCGCCGCGGGCAACAGCGACGCGGGCGTGAAGGCCGCGGAAGAAGCGCTGGGCCTCTTGAAGGAGCTGCCCGAGGCGCACCTGCAGGTCTTCCTGGTGGCGCTGGAGCAGCGCGACGCGGCGAGGGCGCGCAAGCACCTGGACGGCATCAAGGGTCGGCTCGAGGACCGCGCGCTGGAGGCGGTGCTGGAGGGCCGCCTGCTGCTCCTGGAGAAGAAGCCCCTGGAGGCACTGGAGCGCTTCCAGACGGCGACGAGCCTGGATGCGCGGCGGCTGGACGCGCAGCTGCTGGCGGGCGTGGCCGAGGCCGCGGCGAAGCGGAGCACGGAGGCGTTCCGGGTGCTGAAGCAGGCCCTGGCGGCGGACCCGCTGCGGCTGGAGCCCCGGCCGGTGAGCACGCGCTTCTGGATGCGGCCCGCGGAGACGGTGAAGGGCGTGGAGGGCACCATCCTCGCGCTCGCGCAGAACCCCGATGACCCGGCGCCCTCCCTCTACGAGGGGGTCCTGCGCTTCCATCAGGGAGATCTGGACGCGGCGGACCGGCACCTGCGCGACGTGCTGGAGTCGGACGCGAACAACGCGGACGCGCTGGCGTACCGCTCGCTCATCGCCACGCGCAAGGGCAACTCGACGGAGGCGCGGGCGCTGTCGACGCGCGCGGTGTCGGCGGGGCGGCAGCACCCGGTGGCGCACCTGGCGCATGGCTGGGCGCTGGCGGACGGCCGTCAGGTGGAGCCCGCCAAGCGCGCGCTGCGCGATGCGCTGGGGTTGTCTCCCACGCTCTGGTCCGCGAGGGTGCGGCTGGCGGAGCTGGAGTCCACGCAGCGGCGAGCCGAGGCGCGCAAGGAACTCGTGAGCGTGGTGGGGTTGGACCCCGAGTACCTCCCCGCCAAACGGATGCTCTACCAGTTGGACAGATGAGGTGGATGTGAAGGTCCTGTTGCTGGGTTCCGGAGGCCGTGAGCACGCGCTGGCGTGGAAGCTGTCGCAGAGCCCGCGCCTCACGCGGCTGTGGTGTGCCCCGGGCAACCCGGGCACCGCGAAGCTGGCGACGAATGTGCCGGTGAAGGCGGACTCGCCGGACGAGGTCGTCGCGCTCGCGAAGCGCGAGTCGGTGGACCTGGTGGTGGTGGGGCCGGAGGCGCCGCTGGTGGCGGGTGTGGCGGACGCGCTGGCGAAGGCGGGCATCGCCTGCTTCGGGCCGGTGGCGGGCGCCGCGCTCATCGAGGGCTCCAAGGCCTTCGCCAAGGAGATCATGGCGGAGGCGGGCGTGCCCACCGCGGCCTTCCGGACCTTCACGGACGCGGCGGAGGCGGAGGCCTACGCGGTGGCGCAGGGCCGCATCGTCGTCAAGGCGGACGGGCTGGCCGCGGGCAAGGGCGTCATCGTCGCCCACGACGTGGAGGCCGCGCGCGAGGCGGTGCGGGCCGTGGCGGCCCTGGGCTCGTCGGGTCAGCGCATGGTGTTGGAGGAGCTGCTCGAGGGCGAGGAGGTCTCCGCCATGGCGCTCTGCGACGGCGAGCGCTACGCGATGTTGCCCCTGTCGCAGGACCACAAGCGCGTGGGGGATGGGGACACCGGTCCCAACACGGGAGGCATGGGGGCCTACAGCCCCGCGCCGTTCCTGGACGCGCGGCAGCTGGCGGAGGTGGGCGAGAGCGTCATCGCGCCCACGCTGGCGGTGCTGCGTCGGCGCGGGATTGCGTTCCGGGGCGTGCTGTACGCGGGGCTGATGCTCACGCGGAGCGGGCCCAAGGTGCTGGAGTTCAACGCGCGCTTCGGAGATCCGGAGACGCAGGTGTTGATGATGCAGCTGGGTGAGGACCTGCTGCCGCTGGTGGATGCGTGCGCGCGGGGGCAGCTGGAGTCGCGGCCGCTGGTGGCCGCGTCGGGCGCGTCGGTGGGCGTGGTGGTGGCGGCGGAGGGTTATCCCGAGTCACCGCGCAAGGGACAGCGCATCGACGGGGTGGACGCGGTGCCGGCGGACGCGTTGGTGTTCATCGCGGGCGCGGAGGAGCGGGGTGGGGCGCTGGTGACGAGTGGCGGACGCGTGTTGACGGTCTGTGCCCGGGGCGAGGACCTGGCGCGGGCGCGGGAGCGCGCCTACGCGGCGGTGGAGGCGGTCCGCTTCGAGGGCATGCACTTCCGTCGGGACATCGGCGCGAAGGGGCTGAAGGCGACGCCGTGACGCGCATCTCGCGCTATCTGCTCAAGGAACTGCTGGTGCCGCTCGGCGTCTGGGTGGCCTTCATGTTCCTGCTGCTCTTCGTGATGCAGTTCCTGCGGGGCACGGACGTGCTCCTGGGTTCGTCCGTGACGCTGACGGACCTGGGGCGACTGGTGGCGTACCTGACGCCGCACTTCCTGATGATGGCGCTGCCCATCGCCTTCCTGCTGGCCATCCTGCTGGGGCTGGGACGGCTGGGCGAGGACCGCGAGCTGACGGCGCTCCAGGCGTTGGGCGTGGGGCCCTCGCGGCTGCTCGCGGCGCCCCTGGGCATCGCGGTGGCGCTCAGCGCGCTCATGCTGCTCATCACCTCCACGGCGCAGCCGTGGGGGCTCACCGGCGTGAAGGAGCTGGTGAGCGAGGTCATCCGCAAGAACGTCGTGGGCGACGTGAAGTCGGGGACCTTCTACGAGGACCTGAGCGACTTGACGCTGTACGCGGAGCGGGTGTCCGCGGACGGCAAGTGGACGAACGTGCTGCTGCACGATGACCGCGAGGCGAACTCGCCGCTGCTCGTGCTGGCGCATCGCGGACAGGTGGGCACGTCGAACAGTGGCGAGGTGCTGCGCTTCGCGTTGGAGGACGGCGAGGTGCACCGCTCCGGGCGCGCGAGCGAGGACTACAGCGTCATCCACTTCGACGGCGCGGAGATCAGCGTGGGCGTGGGCGCGTCCATGGGCAAGCGCGGCCGCTTCACCTCCGCGAAGGAGGAGCTGACGCCGGTGGAGCTGATGCAGGCGGCGAGCGAGGCGGAGGCACAGGGCGGCGACGCGCGAGGTTTCCGGATGGCGCTGCACAGCCGGTTGGGAGGCGCGCTGGCGCCCATCGCGTTCGCGCTGTTGGGCACGCCGCTGGCCATCGGTCGGCGTCAGGCGGGCCGCGCGTGGGGCTACCTGCTGACGCTGGGCGGCTACGTCCTGTACTACCTGCTCAGCCGGGCCTTCGAGCAGCTGGGACAGCAGGGCAAGCTGCCGGCGGCGCTCGCGGGACAGCTGGCCAATGTCGTGTTCATGGTGGTGGGGGCGGTGGCCCTGTATCGGGTGAGCCGCTCGGGGACGGTCCGGTGAGACTGACGCTCTTCGGCTATGTGCTGCGGACGTACGTGCGCTTCGCGCTGGGAATCCTCGGCGGCCTGGTGCTCGTGTTCGTGGTGGTGGACTTCGTGGACCGGGCGAAGACGTACACGGGCCCGGGCTGGGTGACGGACGCGGCGAAGCTCTATGGCTACAAGGCGCTGATGGCCGTCCAGCAGTTGGGGCCGGCCGCGCTGCTGTTGGCCGCCGGCACCACGGTGTCCGCGCTGCGCAAGCAGGGGGAGGTGACGGCCATCCGCGCGCTGACGTTCGGCCCCTCCGCGCTGTATGTGCCGGTGCTGGCGTTCGGCCTGTTGGCCTGCTCGGGCCTGGTGGTCTTTGACGAGGTCGTGGCGACCCACGCCGGGCGCCGCGTGGATGAAATCACCACCCAGCGCTTCAACCGCTGGGGGGATTGGCGCTTCTACTACACGCCGAAGCAGTGGTTCCGCCGAGGGGACCGCATCTTCTTCCTCCGCGCGGGCAGCGCGCAGGAGGGCTTCCAGGACGTGTCCATCTTCACCCTGTCGCGCGAGTTCGAGCTGCGAAGCCGACTGGACGCGGCGCGCATGGAGTGGCTGGACGGCAACCGCTGGCGACTGACGGGCGTGGTGGAGCGCACGTTCAGCGGGGAGCAGGACACGGCGGTGAAGAGCCTGGAGAGCGCGGAGTACGAGCTGGGCATCGCCGCCTCGGCCTTCCGCATCCGCCCGGGCCGTCCGGAGCAGATGCGCGTGCGGGAGCTGCGCGAGCAGATTGTCGCCCGGCGCGAGGTGGGGCTCGCCACCAAGCAGTTCGAGCTCGCGCTGCACAACCGCTTCGCCTATCCACTGGCGGCGCTGCCGGCCGCGCTGCTGGGGGTGGGGCTGGCGCTGCGCAACAGCCGCAAGGGCCACCTCACCGCCGCCATCGTCGAGGGCCTGCTCGTGGCGGTGGGCATGTGGGGCCTGATGATGGTGTGCCGCACGTTGGTGCTCACGGAGCGCCTGTCACCCCCGGTGGCGGCGTGGACACCCCCCGTCATCCTGGTGCTGGTGGCCGCCGCGCTCTGGCTCCGTCGGGAGGGGTTTCTTCACGTGCCCCGCCGTTGGCTCGCCGTGAGATAGCGTGAACCCCCTCATGGACCAACCCTCCCAGCCCCGGCTGGAGATTCTTCTTCGTCGCGTCGTGGCCGGAGTGCTGCTCGCCTGGGCCGTGGGAATCGTGCTGGCGGAGGTCGTGCTGCAGGTGGCCGCGTCCGCCGCGGTGCTGCTCTCGCTGGTGCTGTTGGCCAAGCGGAGGCTCGTGCTCGCGCGGGACGTGCGCGCGTATGTCCTGGCGAGCGTGGCGCTGTGCGCGTGGCAGGTGGTGTCGCCCGCGCTCGCGCTGATGACGGGCGCGGCGGTGGCGTGGCCTCGCAGCTCTCGCTACGGGCAGGTGCTCGACTCGGTGGCGGGAGCGGCCGTGGCGTGCGTGGGCTCGGTGGGTGTGCCCTGGTTGGCCATCGCCGGGACGGTGTTGGGCGGGTGGTTGTTCGCGGCGGGCCTGGGCGTGTTCCAGAACCGCGTGCGCTGGCCCTGGGAGCCCCCTGCGTTCCTGAAGCTGAACCTGGCCCGGCTGCACGAGAACTTCGGCACGGAGGCCTCACCGCGCTACGCGGCGGGCGGCATCTTCTTCCACCGGTTGCGCTTCGCGCACGGCGCCATCGCCGCGCTGGGGCCCGCGCTGGCCATCCTCGGAGGCTCCGAGGTCGCGCGCCGTCGGCTGCTGGCGGGCGTGGTGGTGCTGGGCATGTTGGTGTCCATCTACAACGCGTTCGCGCGCGCGGCGCTCGGCGCGGCGTTGATGGTGAGCGTGGTGGCGCTGCTGCTGCTCGTGAGCGGCCTTGCGCGCAGGGTGGGGCTGGGGCTCATCGCCGGACTGATTGTCGTGGTGCTCGCGTCTCCCGCGTGGCGCGCGCGCCTGGGGAAGGCGGCGGACAACATCTACGGCGGCGAGCGCGAGCTGGCGATGACGGTGGGTTGGAGCCTCGTCCAGGACCACCCCTGGGTGGGCGTGGGCTTCGGCAACCACAAGGCGGCGGTGCTCGCGCGGCAGGACGAGTCGGGCATCACGGACCTGCTGGCCACGGACTCGCACAACCTCTGGCTCACGGTGTGGGCCGAGACGGGGCTGGTGGGGCTGGTGTTGATGCTCACCGTGCACGGCCTGTTGGGCTGGGCGCTCATCCGCCGACACCGCGCGGGGTCGATCGCGGCCACCGGCGCGTTGCTGTCGTTCGTGGGCTTCCACATCCTCGCGCTCGTGCACTACCTGCCGTTCCACTCCAGCGTGCACCTGTCGTTCGCGCTCGTGTGGGGACTGGGGCTGTGCGAGGGGAGCGGGGTGCTTCGCGGCGCGGCGCCACGTCGGCCCGCCGCGCCGGCGACCGCCGCGCACGAGTGAGGGCCGGGCGGCGCTCAGGTCGCCGAGGGCGCGCGGTTCTCGAGGACGCGTCGGTACACGGCGACCGTGCGCCGAGCACACTCGTCCCAGGTGAAGCGCGCGGCGCGCTCGCGCCCCAGCTCCATCAACTCCGCGCGCAGCGCATCGTCGCGCAGGACTCGCAGCGTCGCCTCGCGCCAGGCGTCCGGGTCATCTGGAGGCAGCCTCAGCGCGGCGCCGCCGACCACCTCGGGCAGCGCCGTCGCGTCCGCCGCGAGCACCGGGCACCCGGTCGCCATCGCCTCGAGCGCGGGCAGCCCGAAGCCCTCGTACTTCGACGGCAACAACAGCGCCGCCGCGGAGCCATAGAACAGCGGCATCTCCGACTCGGGCAGCTCCTCGATGTCCAGGACGTTCTCGTGCAGTCCCAGCTCGTGCGCCACCGCGCCCTTGCCGGCCAGCAGGACGATGGGCACCGGCAGGTCCGCGGCGAAGTGGCGCAGCAGCTCCAGGTTCTTGAACCGCTTCGCGTTGCCCACCGCGGCCACGTAGCGCGCGGGCAGCTCATGGCGCTCCCGGAACGCACGCGCCTCCACCGGTGACGGAGGTTGGAAGCTCGGGTCCACGCCGTTGTGAATCACCTGCAGCCGGTAGGGCGACATCCCCAGGTGCCGCGCGAGCTCCTCGCGGGAGAACTCGGACACCGTCACCAGCGCCGAAGCCCGCTTCGCGCGCGGGCCCACCACCAGCCGGTAGTAGAGCGCCTGTGCCGGCGTGTACTCGCGGGCGAGCGCGACGTGGTTGGCGTCATGCAGCGTGGCGACCAGCGGACCGCGCCAGAACAACGGCAGCGAGAACGACGTGGCGTGGAAGACGTCCGGCGAGAGCTTCGTCAGGTCCGCCGCCAGCGCCGCCTGCTCCACCGGCGAGAGGAACCCCGCGAGCGAGCGGTGCAACGGCATCCGGGGCGCGAGCGCTCCCAGGTCCGCGGGGAGGCCCTCGGGTGGCACCAGCGCGGAGAAGCGCAGGTCCGGCGCGAGCACCGGCACCCGTCGCGCCAGCTCCAGCGCGTAGCGCGCGATTCCGTGCAGCCGGCCGCGCACCATGCGCAGGTCGAGGAGGACTTGAGCCACGCCTCCCGCGTACCACAGCGCGGCCCTCGTGGGGGCAGGCAGGCACCTGCTTCATGTTGCTGGCCGTGCGCGGCATGGGGGGTGCTAGAAGCCGCCCTCGTGAAGGTCGCCCTGGTCCACGATTGGTTGGTCACCCACCGCGGGGGAGAGCGCGTGCTCGACGCGCTCTGCGAAGCACTGCCCGACGCGGACATCTACACCCTCATCCACCAGCCGGGCACCCAGTCCCCCGCCATCGAGTCCCGGCGCATCTTCACCTCGTTCCTCCAGCACATCCCCGGCGTCCACACCCGCTACCGGCACCTGCTGCCCTTGATGCCCCAGGCCATCGAGTCGCTGCGCCTCCAGGGGCACTACGACCTGGTGCTGTCCTCCAGCCACTGCGTGGCCAAGGGCCTGCGCGCGCCCGAGGGCGTGCCGCACCTGAGCTACGTGCACGCGCCCATGCGGTACATGTGGGATTTGTTCGACGACTACTTCGGCCCCGGCCGCGCCCGGCTGCCCGTGCGCGCGGCGGCCCACGCGGTGCGGCCCTGGCTGCGGCGCTGGGACCGGACCTCGGCGGCGCGCGTGGACCGCTTCGTGGCCAACAGCCACCACGTCGCCGGCAAGCTCCAGCGCTTCTGGGGGCGCGAGGCCACCGTGGTGCATCCGCCGGTGGACCTGGAGCGCTTCACCCGGTTGCCGCTGGAGGGCGGGGGACGCGGCGGATACTTCCTGTGGCTCGGCGCCTTCGCGCCCTACAAGCGGCTGGACATCGCGCTCGAGGCCTTCCGCGAGCTGGGCGTTCCCCTCTGGGTGGTGGGCACCGGCCAGGAGGCCGCCCGCCTCACGTCCGGCGCGCCGCCGCCGAACATCCGCTTCCTGGGCAACGTCTCCGATGACGCCCTGCCGTCCTTGTACCGGGACGCTCGCGCCCTCATCTTCACGCCCGAGGAGGACTTCGGCATCACCCCGCTGGAGGCCCAGGCCACCGGCCGCCCCGTCATCGCCTTCGCCAAGGGCGGCGCGTTGGAGACGGTGAACAGCCGCACCGGACTGTTCTTTTCAGAACAGACACCCGCGTCGCTGTCAGAGGCCGTGCGCCGCTTCGATTCCTGGGAAGCGAGCTTCAGCCCCCGAGAGGCCCGCTCGCAGGCCGAGCGCTTCAGCCGCCAGTCCTTCCAGCAGGCGATGCTCCGCGAAGTGGAGTCGCTCCTCAGCCTGTCGACGAAATCCACAACCCGCGCCACGGCGGTGTGACGCGGCTGTCATCCCCGCCTCCGTCTTTCATGGAGGGACAGTGTCCTCCCCCCATCATTGTCCACCCGGGGCGGAGGTAACCCATTGGTTTCACGCGTTTTTCCGTGTTAGGAGGCCGTCTCGTCAGAGGGAGTCGGGCAGGACGCGTGCTCGTGGGACCAGGGTGCGAGTCTTGCAGTGGGGTGGCGCCCCGTTGACCAGGTTACAGGAGTCCAGGCGTGTTCAGTCGTCTCCAGCGCTTCTACACGTCCATCAAGGTTGTCGCGGACATGGTGATGCTCGCGCTGGCGTTCGCCTTGGCGTACGCCACGCGGTTCTCGGGCATCGTCCCCGTCACGGAGGGCATCCCTCCCTGGGAGGACTCGTTCGTCTTCCTGCTGATGCTGCTGGTCATCTTCCCGGTGACCTTCAAGCAGTCGCGGCTGTACGCGGCCATCCGCTCCCGGACGAACACCGGTGAGGTGTTCGAGGTCTTCAAGTCCACCATCACCGCGACGCTCATCCTGGTGGCGGTGACCTACTTCGTGCGCGAGCGCTACTCGCGCCTGACGCTGGTCATCTTCGTCGTCTACGCCTTCGTGCTGGTGACGTGCAGCCGGCTGGCGTTCCGCTACGTGCTCAGCGAGGTGCGCCGGCGCGGCCACAACCTGAAGTCCATCCTGGTCATCGGCGCGGGGGAGCTGGGCCAGCGCGTGGTGGAGACGGTGGAGGTCCACAAGGAGCTGGGCTTCCGGGTGACGGGCCTTCTGTCCCTGCGGCCGGAGAAGGTGGGCCAGTACGTCAACGGCGTGCGCGTGATTGGCCACGTGGGCGACGTGGAGCGCGTGCTCGACGCGCAGCCGGTGGACCAGGTCATCCTCGCGCTGCCGCTGCAGGAGCAGGCCCACGTCAAGCAGCTCATGGAGCAGCTGGCGCTGCGCACCGTGGACGTCCGCGTGGTGCCGGACCTCTACCAGTACATCACCCTGTACGGCGGCCTGGAGGAGTTCGGCGGCCTGCCCATCATCCGGCTGCAGGGCGACCCGATGGAGGGCTGGAGCCGGGTGGCCAAGCGGGCGTTCGACATCCTCTTCTCGCTGCTCGCCATCCTCGCCACCTCGCCGCTCATCCTGGCCACCGCGATCGCCGTGCGGCTGACCAGCCGCGGGCCGGTGCTCTATCGCCAGGAGCGCATGGGGATGGATGGGCGCACCTTCTCCATCCTCAAGTTCCGCACCATGCGCGTGGACGCCGAGCACTCCGGGGCGATGATGGCGCGCAAGGACGACCCGCGCCGCACCGTCATCGGCACGTTCCTGCGCAAGTACTCGCTGGATGAGCTGCCGCAGTTCTTCAACGTGCTGACGGGGGACATGAGCCTCGTGGGCCCGCGCCCCGAGCGTCCCGTCTTCATCGAGGAGTTCAAGCGCCAGATTCCGCGCTACCACCTGCGGCACAAGGTGAAGGCGGGCATCACCGGCTGGGCGCAGATCAACGGCCTGCGCGGCCAGACGTGCATCGAGAAGCGCATCGAGTACGACCTGTACTACATCGAGAACTGGTCGCTCTTGATGGACCTGAAGATCCTCGTGCGCACCGCGCTCGGCGGCTTCCTCTCGAAGAACGCCTACTGACTTCGGGGGGCGAGCGGGCCTCGGAAATCCGAGGCCCCCTCCCGCGTCGGGCCGTGGAATTCCGAGGGCCCGACGCACAGTGGAACCGACCCCGCGCTACTGGACGTTCCAGACCACCGTGCCGCTGCACGTCCCGCTGGTGTAGCAGCCCGCGCGAACCTGGACCGTGCCGCTGGTGGTGGCCGTGTAGCTCACGCTGGAGCCCCGGCCACCGCACGCGTCATCGTTCGCCGCGACCTGCGCCCCGTTGCCGTAGAGGCGCAAGAAGGTGTCCCCGCTGAAGGACGTGTTCGGCAGGCCGCAGGTGGCGACGAGGAGCGTCTTGCCCGCGGGGACGACGACGTCCCGATTGGTGGTGTTCTGCTGGGCGCTGTTGGTGTTCGTCCCGTTGTACTGGAAGGTGCCGGAGGTGGGGGGCGTGGGCGGGTTGCCGCCGCCTGAGATCTCCCACACCACGGTGCCGCCGCAGCTCCCGCCGGCGTAGCAGCCCGCGCGCACCTCGTACTCCCCGGTGACGGTGGCGGTGTGGGTGATGCTGGAGCCCCGGCCGCCGCAGGCGTCGTCGTTGGTGGCCACGGAGGTGCCGGACGGGTTGTGCAGGCGCAGGTAGGTGTCCCCGGACGTCTTCGCGCCCGTCAGGCCGCAGGTGGCCACGGTGAGCGTCTGGCCGGCGGTGAGGGCGATGCGCTTGTTGGACGTGTTCTGCTGGGCGTCGTTGGTGTTGGAGGCCGTGTACGCGAAGGAGTTGGCCGGCGGAGGCGGCTCCTCCGGGGGCGGGGTGCCGTCGCCGCTGGGGCTGGGGCAGCCGGCGGCGGGCAGGGCGCACGTGGGCAGGTTCGCGCCCAGGTGGCTGATGACGGCCTGGATGGGCACGCCGCGGTTGGGGCAGTTGGCGCAGTGGTGCAGGGACACCACCAGGTGGTCGCCGTGGCCAATCACGGGCGAGCCCGAGGAGCCGCCCTGCGTGTCCGCGAAGTAGCCCACGTCGTTGGGGCCGCCGGACTGGCAGGACGGCTCGTTGAGGCTGTAGACCTCCGCGAAGCCGGACGCGTCGGAGGAGTCCGTGGAGGCGACGGCGATCTTCTTCCCGTACCCGGCGGGGTGCTGCGGGACGTAGATGCGCTCGTTCACCACCGCGCCCGAGCCGCGAAGCTGGAGGTAGCCGAAGCTGTTGGTCGGATTCACCGCGAGCCGCACCAGCGCGTAGTCACGGGGCGCGTCCGCCTGCACCAGGGTGCCGCCGGAGATGACGTGGCCGGGGCAGCCGAACCAGCTGCCGCAGCTCGTGGCGCAGCTGGCGCCCTCCGCCATGAACTCGAAGTCGGTGTTCTGCGCGTCGCTCGCGGTGGCGATGCAGTGCTGGTTCGTCATGACGTGGCCCTGGCTGCCCACGAGCCAGCCGGTGCACGCGCTGGAGCCACCGATGAGCAGGCGCGCCACGGGGCGAGCGCGGCCGTAGATGGCGGGGTCGCTGGCGGCGTAACAGGGCGCCCAGCGCGAGTCGTCCGCGCCACACACGGCCTTGTTCAGCTCGGACGTGAAGCCCATCTCCTGGTTGGTGTAGCCGCGCGCGAACCGGTCGATGCTGTAGCCGTGCTGGTTCAGGATGCCCTGGCGGCCGGCGTGGTCGGCGCTGTGCAGCTCGATGATGGCCGTGTCGCCGGGGATGTGCAGGGCCCAGAAGCCGTCGCGCGCGCCCGGGTGGCGGTTGTCGTAGCGCTTGGAGCGGGAGCCGTCCGGGGCGCGCACCACGACGAAGTCGCCCTCCGCGAGCTCCAGTCGCTCGAAGTGCGCGGCGATGTACGCGGCCCCCGGGTGGGTGATGACGTCGGTGTGGAGCGGACCGCTTCGGGCGCGCAGCTCCGGGGTGGCGTAGGGATGGGCCGACTCGAAACGCCGGTGCACGTCTTCGCCGACCTTCGTGGCGCGCTGGGAGGCGGGCGACACGGCCGCCTCGCACACGGGCGCCGAGGCCAGCGCCGCCGGCGCGCTGAGCGACAGCGCGGCGACGAGACCCGCGAGCTGGAATCGTTTCATCGGTTCTCCTGCAAGGAATGGGGCTTCGCAGCGTGGGCTGCACGCACCGTTATAGCGGTGAGCCCTTACAGGCTGGATTCGTAGTTGTTGACCGGGTTGCAAGAACGGACGGAGTTGTGGGCTCGTCGCCGTTTGTCGGCGCCAACGGTCCTGGATGCGGAAGTGACACTGTCTCGGGGGGAGGGCTGGTGGAGGAGTGTCTCGTCGGGTTTCGTACGGTGCGCGTCGGGCCGTGGATGCCGGGGCCCGACGCGCGGTGTTTCACGAGCGAGCTACTGGATCTTCCAGCTCACCTTGCCGCTGCAGGTGGTGTTGCCATAGCAGCCCACGCGGACCTGGACCGTGCGCGTGGTGGTCGCGGTGTACGTGATGCTCGAGCCCCGGCCGGTGCAGGAGTCATCGTTCCAGGCCAGCTCCGCGGTGCCGTTGAAGAGGCGCATGAAGGTGTCGCCGTCGTAGGACGCGCCTGGCAGGCCGCAGGTGGCCACGATGAGCATCTGTCCCCGGGTGAGGGGGATGTCGCGGGTGACGGTGTTGCGCTTGGCGCTGTCGGTGTTCGTCGCGTTGAAGCTGAACGTGCCACTCGTGGGAGGAGACGGCGGGGTCCCGCCGGAGACCTCCCAGACGACGGTGCCGCCGCAGCTCCCGTTGCCATAGCAGCCGGCGCGGACTTCGTACTCGCCCGCCGTGGTGGCGGTGTACGTGATGCGCGAGCCCCGTCCTTCGCACGAGTCGTCGTTGCTGGCCACCTCGGCGGCGCCATGGAAGAGGCGCAGGAAGGTGTCACCGTCATAGGCCGAGCCCGACAGGCCGCAGGTGCCCACGGTGAGTGACTGGCCAGCGCCCAGCGTGACTCGCCGGGTGGCGGTGTTCTGCTGGGCGCTGTTGGTGTTGGTCGCCGTGTACTCGAACAGGCTGCTGGGGGTGGGCGGATTGTTCGGGGGATTGGTGTCCGGGCAGCCCGTGGCGGGCCTGGCGCACGTGGGCAGGTCGGTGCCCAGGTGCTGGATGACGCGCTGGATGGGCACGCCGCGGTTGGGGCAGTTGGCGCAGTGGTGCAGCGCCACCACCAGGTTGTCACGGTGGCCCATCACGGGCGAGCCCGAGGAGCCGCCCTCGGTGTCCGCGTAATAGCCCACGTCGTTGGGGCCTCCGGTATGACACGCCCGCTCGTTGAGGCTGTAGACCTCCGCGTAGCCGGACTCGTCCGAGGCGTGCGTGGACATGACGGCGATCTTCTTGCCGTGGGCCCTGGGGTGCTGCGGGATGTAGATGCGCTCGTTCACCACCGCGCCCGAGTCACGCAGCTGCAGGTAGCCGTAGTGGAGGATGGGGCTCTCCGGCAGCTTCACCAGCGAATAGTCGAGCGCGTAGTCCGCCTTCACCAGGGTGGCGCCGTCGTAGACGGTGCCAGGGCAGCCGAACCAGCTCCCACAGTTCGTCGTGCAGCTCTCGCCCTCCGCCATGAACTCGAAGTTCGTGTTCTGGGCCTCGGCGGCGGTGCCGACGCAGTGCTCGTTCGTCATGATGTGGCCCTGGCTGCCCACGAGCCATCCGGTGCACGCGCTGGAGCCATTGATGAGCAGGCGGGCCACGGGGCGCGCACGGCCGTAGAGGGTGGGCTCGCTGCTCTTGTAGCAAGGGGCCCAACGCGTGTCGTCAGGACCGCACAGCGCCTCGCCTTGTTCGGACAGGAAGCCCATCTCCTGGTTGGTGTAGCCGCGCGCGAACCGGTCGATGGTGTAGCCATGCTGGTTCGCGATGCCCTGCGGGCCGGACGGGACGGCGGTGTGCAACTCGATGATGGCCGTGTCACCGGAGACGTGGATGGCCCAGAATCCATCGCGCGCGCCCGGGTGGCGGTTGTCATAGCGCCGGGAGCGGGAACCGTCCGGCGAGCGCACCACCACGTAGTCGCCGTCGGCGAGCTCAAGGCGCTCGAAGTGCGGGGCGATGTACGCGGCACCGGCGTGGGTGATGACGTCGGTGTGGACCGGACCGCCGCGCGTGCGGGGCGTCGCGGTGGCGTAGGGGTGCGCGGACTCGAAACGACGATGGACGTCTTCACCGACCTTCGTCGCGCTCTGCGCGGCGGAGGCGGTGGGCGCTTCACATGCGGGGCCAGAGGCCATCGCGGCCGGCGCGCCAAACAGCAACGCGGCCACGAGACCCGAAAACTGGATTCGCTTCATGGGTACTGCTCCAAACGGCAGGGACGACACAGCAGGGGCTGCACGCATGGTTTTAGTGATTGTCACGGATTGTTCTTGCTTGTCCGGGTAACCCAGTTACAGGAGCGCCGCGAGCTGTGGGCTCGAAGTCGTTTGCCGGAGGCAAGGGTTCTGGACGCGGAAGAGGCCCCATCCATGGGGAGGGGCAGGCAGGCGCGAAGGGTGTCGGATTTCACACGGAGCGCGATTGTTGCCGCCGGGTTGTGTGCGAGGTGCCGGCGGACCTGGGCGAAATGACGCGAGGGCGCACGGGGGCCGGTCCGGTGTGGGGCGAAGCCGTCTAGACTCCGGGAGGCATGGCCGAAAAGCTCGGAGCAATCCTGGTCCGCAAGGGCCTCCTCACGCAGGCGCAGCTCGACGAAGCCCTGAAGGCACAGCTCATCTACGGTGGGCGGCTGGGCTCCATCCTCGTCGAGCTGGAGATGCTGGACATCGACACGCTGGCGATGGTGCTGGGGGAGCAGACCCGCTACCCGGTGGCGCAGGAGGCCGACTTCGAGGCCGTCACGGACGCGACGCTCACGTTGCTGCCGGCGGCGCTCGCGGAGAAGCACCTGGCCTTCCCGCTGGGGCAGGAGGGGCGCCGGCTGCGGGTGGCCATGGCGAGCCCCTTCGAAATCCAGCACACGGATGCGCTGGGGTTCATCACGGGCCTGCGAATCCTCCCGCACATCACGCCCGAGCTGCGGCTGTTCCATTACCAGGCCCAGCGCTATGGCATCCGGCGCGAGTCGCGCTCGTTGAGCATGGCGACGGCCCGGCGGCTGGCTCCGGCGGCGCCGCCCCGTCCCGCCGCCGCTCCGGCGCCCGCAGCGAGGAGCGTGGTCCTCGCGCAGCCCGAGGCGCCGCCGCCGCCCGCGCCCGTGCGAGCCGCTCCGGGGACGGAGGGGATGTTCGGTGGGTTGGCGCCCGGGCAGTTCCTGAGCGACGACTCCGACGACACGACGACGGAGGAGACTCCGTGGACGGGCGCGAGCCCGGTGTTGGCGCCGACGGGTGGGTTGCTGGGGGATGCGTCGGAGGCGCCCGCGGCGGTGGTGACGAAGCCTGGACCTCCAGTGCTGGGGCCCACGGAGGTGGCCCGTCCTCCGGAGCCTCCCCAGTTGGTGTCCGTGGACGCGGCGAGGGGGGCGCGGTCTTCGGGGCCTCCGCCTCGGCTCGCGCCGGCGGAGCCGCCTCGGTTGGCTCCGGCGATGCCTCCCGCGCCGATTGAAGAGGCGGAGGAGATCGAACCCGAGGAGGAGTTCGAGGCGGCGGAGGAGATCGAGCCCACCGAGGAGCTCGACGTGGTGGACACCGAGGAGGTGCTCGAAGGGGTGATGGAGGAGGTGGTGGAGACTCCCGCTCCGAGGAGCCCGGTGCTGCTGGCGGGGAACCCGGAGGGGCAGGGCGGACAGTCCTCGCAGCCGCCGGGCATGGTGTCGCGACAGTCGGCGGGGCAGTGGTCTCCGGTTCAGCCTCCGGGGTTGGCTCGGGCGGCGGGGCCTGGTGGCGCGGGGTTGCCTCCGGTGCGTGGACCTGGGGCCGCGGGTCCGCTCGTGGAGCCGCAGGCGCCGGGGTCTCCGGCGATGGCCGCGCGACCGCCTCCTGCTCCCGGTGGATTCGCGGAGGCTGCTGCCTCGGGACCGCAGGGTGGAGTTCCTTCGGGGCTGGTGCCTGGGACGCGGCCGTCCGTTGCCGCGGGTGGCGTTGCCGAGCCGGTCGTGTCGGCGCAGGGCGCGGTGCCTCCGGGGCTCGTGGCGGGGCCGGGGGCACGGCCGCAGCCGGGCCCTGGAGCTCAAGGGGCTCCACCGTCCGCGGGGCCGCAGGGCGCGAAGCCGCCTGCGTCACCGGGAGGGGGACCCGCTGCCGCGCCAGGTGCGAGGCCTCCTCCGAACATCGGCGCGCCGGGTGGCCCAGGGGCTGTCCCGCCGGGGCTTGCGAGTGCTCGACCGTCGGGTGTGGGGATTCCCGTCGTGCCCGGTGCGCAGGGACCTGTTCCTCCTGGGATGAGCGGAGCGCGGCCTCCGTCGAGCGCGGGCATGCCCGTGGTTCCAGGCCCTGTACCTCCTGGGATGCCGGGTGGACCGGGGCCTGTGGGGCCGCCCGGGATGGCGGGGGCGCGTCCTCCCTCGAGCAGCGGAGTGCCCGCGGTGCCGGGGGCTGTTCCGCCCAGGGCACCTGGTGGCGCACCCGTGGCCGGTGGACCTGGTGGGCCGCCTGGCATGATGGGGGCACGGCCTCCGTCGAGCAGCGGCATGCCTTCCGTTCAGGGCGCGTCTCCTGTTCCGGGTGGACCTGGGGCGGGAGGTCAGGGGTTGCCGCCTGGGATGATGGCGAGACCCGCGCAGGGCGTGGGTGGGCCTCCTCCGGGAGCAGGGACGCCGCCGGTGTCTGGGCCCGTGCCTGCTCCGGGGATGATGGGGGGGCCGGGCTCCGTGCCTCCGAGCAATGTGAGCGGTCCTGGCTCGGCACCTCCTGGGATGATGGGCACTCGGCCTCCGTCGGGGCCCGTGCCTCCTGGGATGACGGGCGCACGGCCTCCGTCACGTACGGGCGTGCCCTCGGTGCCCGGGCCTCCGGGGATGGGACCTCGTCCTCCGCAGGGAGTGAGCGGTCCGGGACCTCAGGGACCGGTGCCTCCCGGTGTCGCGGGGACGCGTCCTTCGAGCCCAGGCATGCCGAGCATGGGGGCCCCACAAGGCCCCGTGCCTCCAGGCATGGCAGGTGCGCGGCCTCCCTCGGGACCGGGCTTCCCCACGATCCCCGGACCACCGCACGGAGCGATGCCTCCCGGAATGCAAGGGGGACGACCTCCCTCGATGACCGGAGGACCCGGAGGCCCACCGCCGCCGGGAATGGTGCGTCCGCCGCAGCCCGTGGGCGGAATGAATCCCGACGTGGGTGGTGTCGCGCCGCGCCCGCCGATGGGGCAGCCGCAACCTCCGGGCATGAAGGGAGTCGCCGCGCCTCAACCTCCGGGGATGGCTCCAAGAGGAGCACCACCGCCCGCGGCCGCCGGCTCCGTTCCGCCGGGCATCGGACTCGCAACGCCTTCGGTCAGTGATGTCTCTCAGGCTCCGCTGAGCGAACTCGACGCGCGCGTGGAGACAGAGTCGGGTCTGGAGATTCTCTCCACGGAGGACAGCGCGTCCGCTTCGAGCCCTGATGTCTCAGTGGCTGACGCGGTCCTCGATGGAGGCTCGCTCGAAGTCTCCAGTGAGGCCCTCGGCGCTTCCGAAGGCCGCGAGGCGCAAGCCACGGACGGTGCGGTTCGTGAGGTTGGAGTACTCCAGGTCTCTCAAGAGGCGCTCGGTGCGCTCGACGATGGATCGGCGCAAGTGGTGGGGCTCACGTCGTCGAACACGGAGCGTCTGGACGATGCGGTCGCCGTGGCGAGTCCTCCGACGGAAGCGGGCTCGGATGCACGAGTCGAGGGTGGTGAGGCACAGGAACGTCCCTCGGACTCCTCGCTGAACGTCGATGCAGCGAGTGACCTGACGCGGGGCAATGTGTCCGAGGAGGGACTTCCTTCCTCGGAACGGGCCGCGGAGGAATCCCCGTCGTCCACGACGTCCGAAGTCTCCGAGACACCGTGGAGCGTGGGTGACGCGAGTGCTCGAATCGAGCCTGCGCCGAGCGACGAATCCACCTCACGCGAGACCGTCGCCACAACCCCCGAGTTCGAACCCGCCTCAGCGAATGAGGCCGGTGCCACGTCTCGCGCGTCCCAACTCCTTGAAGGAGAGGGCACGGCTGCGACGACCGATGTCCCTGCCTTGGCGCAAGTCGAGGAGCACGCTGCTCCCACGGACAAGGATGAGACAGCACCGCAAGCCACGTCGTCGGCCCCCGGGGATGCCGAGGTGGTTCGTCTCTCCACTCGTGAAGAAGTCGAGGAGCGCGCGGCGGTGGCCCCGTCCACCGCGGGCTCCGAGGCGACCGCGCTGGACGGGCCCGCACCCACTGGCGCCGAGACGGTCTCGGACGTGGCCCTCGCGTCGGTGATTGCCTCCGCGCCGTTCTCGATCGAGTCGCAGACAGCACACGGCAGCTCGCTTCCCACGGTCGATGTCGACTCGGGTGTCGAGGCTTCTCATCGTCAACCTTCGGTGTCGGATGCACGTAGCACCGGCCAGGACGCGAGCCCGCTTGATGACTGGGGTGATGTCGCGCAGTCGGAGTCGAAGGTCACGGGGGATTCCGAGGATGCGGAGCCCATTGCGCGCGAGGTGCGGTCCACGGAGGCCGCGGCGTCCGAATCGAGCGTCGAGCTCTCTTCCGCCTCCACGCAGTCCGATGTCAGCACCGAGGCAGAGGTGTCTCCCGCATCGACCACCGAGTCGGCTGCGCGAGAGCTCCAGACCGCCGCGCTATCGAACGACGCGAGAGGGACGCGCAACGAAGAGCCGTCGAGCGCTCCCGAGGTCCAGTCGTCCACTGCGGTGGCCTACCTCGACGAATCCGAGGTGAAGCCTCACGCTGAACTCCCAGCATCGACGGAGGTCCCCGCGCCCGAGCACTCAGGAGCCTCCACCTCCGACAGCACGGAGGCGCCGTCGGTCGAGCACTGGAAGCTGATGAAGGCGACGCTCGGTGACGCGAGCCAGGTTGACCAGGACACGTCATCCCCCGCGATTGACTCGAGCGCTCCGGCCGCCGTGCCCGTCGAGGGTGACGTGGGGGAGACCCTGACGATCGAAGCCGCGGGGACGATGCTCGCATCCCACGGCGAGCCCTCCGGCTCCGCGACCGTGGCTTCGCCTCCCGTGGAGTCACCGTCACCTGTCGATGCCGCACCCGTCGCCCACGCGGGCGCCGAGGTGATTGCACTGCGCGAGCCCCAGGTGCCCGACGCGGAGCCCACGCCCACCGAGCCGTCGCCCAGGCCCGTCCCTCCGCGCCGCGCGGCCATCGAGTTGGACGAGCTGCCGGCCGCGGACGATGCACCGATGCAGCTCGCGTCGACGTGGGAGTTCGTCGGGTGGCAGGGCGCCGAAGGCAACGGAACCATCGGTCACTCCGCGGAGAGCACGTGGGAGGACCGCGCGGTGGACCTCGAGGGCAACGCTCGCGCGGCGGCGCCAGCGGGTGCCACCACGGAGCTTCCCCTCGCCTCCGCCTGGGACTTCATCCAGCAGCCCTGGCAGCCCCAGGCCCGTGCTCCCTCGGAGGCCCTGGCGACCCTGCTGGCCGCGGCCGACGAGTCCACTCCGGACGCGAGCCACGACGGCCCCAAGGTCTCCGCGGACCAGGTCCTCACCGCGCTCGATGACGTCGGCTCACAAGGCGTGCTCGGCAAGGTGTTGATCGCCTACTGCGCGGGTCGATTCCAGCGAGCCTTCCTGCTCGGGGAGAGCTTCGGGCTCGTGCGCGTCGGCCATGCATGGGGGCCGGGGAGTGACAGCCCCGCGGTGGCCTCGCTCAAGGTGGACCTGGAGGCCCCGTCGCTGCTCGTGTCCGCGCTCGGCCAGTTGGGGCCCAGCAGCTTCGATGCGCCATCATGCGTCCAGGACGAGGCCATCTTCGCCGCGCTCGGCGGACCCACGTCACACCTGCTCGTCGTCCCCATCCGCGCCCGAGGGCGTCCCGTCGCGTTCGTCGTCGCGGATTCGGGAGGCGCGCACGTGGCCACCACGACGCTCGACGAGCTGACGCGAGTGTCCGCGAAGGCGTCGGAGGTCTACGACCGGCTGCCCGCGACCCGGGCGGAGTGAGCGCAGCACCTGCCAACCCGTGCCGCGGCAGCCGCGAGCGGAAAACAGCGAGGGCCCCGGAAGCAGCGCTCCGGAGCCCTCGGGTGCGTCAGCTCATCGCGTGAGGTTCAGCTGCAGCCGCTGGTCGCGCCGCAGTTGCCGCACTTATAGCAAGCGCCGCTGCGGACCATGATGGCGCCGCAGGTGTGGCAGGGCGGGGCATCCGCCTGGTTGAGCCATGTCGCGCGAGTATTCGTCGACGGGAGCGACAGCGAGGCCACCTGGGCGGGCAGGGCGGGCTGCGTGGACGCACCATCCGCGCGAGACAGGACCGCGTCCTCCACCAGGTCCTCGCTCGGCAGGAACTTCAGCTCGAGCCACCGGAAGATGTAGTCGGTGATGGACTTGGCGATGGGAATGGCGGGGTTGCCCGTGAAGCCGCTCGGCTCGAAGCGGGTGTGGCTCAGCTTGTCCACCATGACCTTCAGCGGGACGCCGTACTGGAGCGCGAGCGAGATGCTGGTGGCGAAGCTGTCCATCAACCCGCTCACCACCGAGCCCTCCTTCGCCATGACGATGAACAGCTCGCCCGGCGAGCCATCCTCGTACATGCCCACCGTGAGGTAGCCCTCGTGGCCGCCAATCGAGAACTTGTGGGTGATGGAGCGGCGCTCGTCCGGCAGGCGACGGCGCACCGCGCGAGGCTCCGGCTTCACGGCCGGCTCCACCGCGGGGGCCGCCTCGGCCTTGCGCGTGTCCTTCACGCCGGCCTTCGACGTGTTGAGAGGCTGGGTGCGCTTGCAGCCATCGCGATAGACGGCGACGGCCTTGAGGCCCCGCTTCCACGACTCCATGTAGGCCTTCTCGATGTCCTCCACGGTGGAGTCGGACGGCATGTTGACCGTCTTGGAGATGGCGCCGGAGAGGAAGGGCTGGCAGGCCTCCATCATCTGGATGTGGCCCATCCAGTGGATGCTGCGAGAGCCGTTGGCGGGCTTGAAGGCGCAGTCGAAGACGGACAGGTGCTCGGGCTTGAGGTGAGGCGCGCCCTCGATGGTGTCCGCCTTGTCCAGGGCGGCGACGATGTCCTGGGCCTGCGTCTGGGGGTAACCCAGCTTCTCGAGGGCCTGGGGCACCGTCTGGTTGACGATTTTGAGCATCCCGCCGCCGACCAGCTTCTTGTACTTGATGAGGGCGATGTCGGGCTCGATGCCGGTGGTGTCGCAGTCCATCATGAAGCCGATGGTGCCCGTGGGGGCGAGCACGGTGACCTGGCTGTTGCGGAACCCATGGGCCTCACCGAGGGCGAGCGCCGAGTCCCACGCGGCCTTCTGCGCGGCGTGCAGATCGGCCGTGACGCCCATCTGCGGGACGCTGTAGGCGGCCTTGCGGTGCTTGCGGATGACCCCGAGCATGGGCTCGGCGTTCTTCGCGTAGCCAGCGAAGGGGCCCTGCTTCTCGGCCAGTCGCGCGCTCATCGCATACGCCTCACCGCACATCAGCGAGGTGATGGCGGCCGCGTAGTTGCGGCCCGCGTCCGAGTCATACGGCAGGCCGGACGCCATCAGCAGCGCGCCCAGGTTCGCGAAGCCCAGGCCCAGCGGCCGGTAGTCGTGGCTGTTCTTGGCGATGCGCTCGGTGGGGTAGCGCGAGAACCCGACGATGATCTCCTGCGCCATGAGCATGACGTCGACGGCGTGCTTGAAAGCGGCCACATCGAAGTCGCCCGCGATGTCGCGGAAGTGCATCAGGTTCAGCGACGCCAGGTTGCACGCCGAATCGTCCAGGAACATGTACTCGGAGCACGGGTTCGACGCGTTGATGCGCGCCGTGGTCGAGCACGTGTGCCAGCCGTTCACGGTGGTGTCGAACTGCATGCCCGGGTCGCCGCACAGGTGCGCGGCCTCGGCGATTTCGCGGAACACATCCCGCGCCCGGTAGGTGTCCAGGGGAGAACCGTCGCGCACGGCGCGGGTCTGCCAGGGACCATCCGAGACGACGGCCTTCATGAAGTCGTCGGTGACGCGCACGGAGTTGTTGGAGTTCTGGAAGAACACCGAGGCATAGGCCTCACCGTTGAAGGACGGGTCATACCCGGCCTCGATGAGCGCCCAGGCCTTCTTCTCCTCGGCGGACTTGCACCGGATGAACTCGAGCACGTCCGGGTGGTCCGCGTTCAGGATGACCATCTTCGCCGCGCGGCGCGTCTTGCCGCCACTCTTGATGACGCCGGCGAAGGCGTCGAAGCCGCGCATGAACGACACCGGGCCGGACGCGGTGCCTCCGCCCGCGAGCAGCTCCTTGCTGCCCCGGATGGTGGAGAGGTTGCTGCCGGTGCCGCTGCCGTACTTGAAGAGCATGCCCTCCGTACGGGCCAGCGTGAGGATGGACTCCATGGAGTCATCCACGCTGTTGATGAAGCACGCCGAGCACTGGGGCTGCGCCTCCACGCCGACGTTGAACCAGACGGGAGAGTTGAACGAGGCCTTCTGCCGCAGCAGCAGGTGCGTCAGCTCGGCGTGGAAGGTCTCCTTGTCCACGTCGGTGGCGAAGTAGCCGCCCTCCACGCCCCAGCGGGTGAGGGTGTCCACCACGCGCGCCACCAGCTTGCGCACGCTCGTCTCGCGCTCGGGCGTCCCCGGCGTGCCGCGGAAATACTTCGAGGCGACGACGTTGGTGGCCAGCATCGACCAGGAGCGGGGGACCTCGATGTTCTTCTGCTCGAAGACGGCCTTGCCGTCCTCGCCGGTGATGCTCGCGCTGCGGTACTCCCACGCCAGCTCGTCCGCGGGGTCCACACCCGGCGTCGTGAAGTAGCGCTCCAGGCCCAGCCCCGTCGAAACCCCCTTCGGCTTGCTGCGTGCCGCACGGCGCTCCTTGCCGTTGATCAGGGCCTTCGAACTCAGTTCCTTCTCCATGTCGCCACCCTCCGGGTTCACTCTGAGTTGGAATGCAAAATTTTGCACAGCGCTAAGCGCGCGAGATTCCGAAGGTTCCAGGGACGTCACGCGGGCAAGCGTGAGCGACTCCGGAGCAGGCTCGCGAAGCGTTGCTGGGGGCTCATCACCCCGGACTTCCGTTGTGGAGATTGCTCGGCCGAAGACCGAGCGGGCGGGATCAATACGCCCTTCGCCCCGGCTGATCAAGGAACAGCGTCCACCCAATTTGTAGTGCTGGGATAAAGCTCACACACTACAGAATGGGGTCTATCCCGCCGCCGCCAGTGCGGGCAGGAGACGTAGCGACCTGTAGCTCGGCGGACGTGCAAGGGCGGATCTAGACCCTTGGCGCCAGCATCGCAAGCCAGGCTCTACGGTGACTGATAACAGCGTGCGAGACATGTATCGTCACTCCGATGCAAACGGGCGTGATCACTGGGGGACGTTTGCTGAAAGTCTGTGCATCGGATCCGCGATGCCACAAGGGGCGCGATGATCCGCGCGCCTCCCGCTCGACAGTCCCGTCGGCGAGGGGGCAGGTGGGGGTCGATTTCGGACATCTGGCGCGTTAGGAGGCCAGGATGCCTCCTCCCTTCCAGCGCCATGTGTTCGTCTGCACCAACCGTCGACCGGACGGACACCCCAAGGGGTGTTGCGCCACCAAGGGCGCGGAGGAGGTGCGCGCCGCGTTCAAGGAGGAGCTCGACAAGCGCGGGGTGAAGGGGCGCATGCGCGCCAACGCCGCGGGGTGCCTCGACACCTGCGCCTTCGGCGTCTCCGTCGTCGTCTATCCCGAGGGCTCCTGGTACGCGGGCGTGAAGGTGGAGGACGTGCCGGAGATTGTCGAGGAGCACCTGATGAATGGTCGCCCCGTGGACCGGCTCCTGATGCCGTTCTCCCGCAAGGAGAAAGCGGGGAGCTGACGCAAGGCGCATGGCCCCGGCAACTCCCCGCCCGTCCTCTACGTCATCGCTTCGGGGCCGAGCCCAGGCGCTTCTTCAGCGCACGAACTCCCACGCGTCGCTCCAGTGGCTGCCCGTGCCGGGCGCGTAGTACGGCGCGGAGCCCTTGCACCAGCCGGAGTAGGGGAAGGGCTTGCACCGGTAGATGCTGCCGTTGGTCCCCTCCACGAGCGTTCCCGCCACGTAGCTGTCGATGCCATTGGGATACTTGAACTGCGCCGGATCCCCGCCGCCGCCGCCGCCCGTGGGCTTCTCGATGTCGAGCTGGAACGAGTCGCTCGCCTCGCGCGAGTAGACGCGGTTCGCGGTGGCGCTGTTGACGGGACGCACGGTGCCGTTCGTCTGCAGCTCACCCACCTGCACCCGGCTGGAGGTGGCGTTCACCTGCTGGGCCAGCTGGTAGATCCACGTGGCCGCGGGCGTCGCGGTGGAGAGCGTCAGCGGGTGCGTCTCCGCGTCACGGCCGCCGCTGTCGAACAGGCGCAGCGTCACCTTGCTCTGCGCGGCCAGGTCCTCGCGCGCCTGCACCGCGCCCAGCTCCTTCCACGTGGTGGGCGGCGGGGGCGTGTTGCTGAACTTCACGTCCGTGCACGCGTAGAAGGCCTCCGGGCTGTCGGAGCGCTGCCAGATGGCGTAGACGACGTGCTGGCCGGTGCGCCCCTGGGGGAACGGACAGGTGAAGCGGTAGCGGTTGTTCTGCGGGGCGGACGGCGCCGTCAGCGTGCAGAAGGGCGAGGCCTCCAGGTCCGACCACTTCAGCGGCAGCGCCGGGTTGTAGCCCTCCTTCGTGACGTAGAGGTGGAAGTACGCCGTCGCGTGCACCGCCGTCGCGTGGAAGACGAAGTCGAAGCGGTTGTTGGAGTCCGGGGAGATGAGCGTCGCGGGCCAGTCCGTGCGGGCCAGGTCCAGGCCCCGGTGGCTCTCGTTGGCCGCGCTGCACAGCTTGCCGTCGGCGATGAGCTCGCGGTGGCGGCCGTTGGCGTTGCCCTGCCGGACACCGTTCCAGTCATAGAGCGCCTGGGTGCCTCCGCTCTGGATGGCGGCCTTGCACGCCGCGGACTTGGGCGTCTCCGGCCCTTCCTTGAAGCAGCTGTAGACGCGGCTGAGCGGCACCTCCATGGAGCCGTGCGCGGACGCCAGGCTCGAGGACAACAGGGACAGCGCGACGAGGGATGATGCGAGGGACCTCTGCATTGCGGTTTCCTCCTGTATCCACGGATGGAGCAGGGAGGGCCGGCAATCGGGTCAAACACGCCCCAATAAAAAAGCGGCGACACGTGCCCACATGGGCCGTGCCGCCGCTCGTCGCGAACGGAGGGTTGTCGCTTGCCTGACTACCGACGGCGGCCGAGCAACCGGAGGATGGCGAGGAACAGGTTGATGAAGTCCAGGTACAGCGTCAGCGCGCCGACGATGCTCACCGTGGCCGCGCTGCTGTAGCCGGTGTTGGCGTGCATCTCCCGCAGCTTCTGCGTGTCGTACGCCGTCAGGCCCGCGAACACGAGGACGGACGCGCAGGCGATGACGAACGACATCATGTCACTGCGCATGAAGAGGTTGACCAGGCCGGCCAGCACCACGCCGATGAGGCCCATGAAGAGGAACGTGCCCCAGGCGCTCAGGTCCTTCTTGGTCACCGTGCCGTACAGCGCCATGGCGCCGTAGACGCCCGCCGTCAGGAAGAACGCCTGCGCGATGCTGCCCGCCGTGTAGACGAGGAAGAGGATGGAGAACGTCATCCCCGTGAGCGCGGAGTAGCCCAGGAACAGGGCCGCGGCCGCCGGGCCCGACAGGCGGGGCGCCAGGAACGACAGCGCGAACACCGCGCCCAGCTGCGCGATCATGAACCCGAACCGCCACTCGAGCACCGTGCGCAGGAGCGCCTCGTTGCTCAGCGTCACCAGGGCCATCACGCCCGTGAGCAGCAGCCCCGCGAACATCCAACCATGCACGCGCGTCATGAACGCGCGCTTCGACTCCTGCACCAGGACGGAGTTGACCGAGTCGCTCTCGGCCGTCTGCCATCCGGAAGTTTCCCAGGCCATTTGAATCGTATCCTTTCGCGCCGGGAGCTGCCCCGGCGGCGCCACTGCTTATAGCGTCTTCGACCCGGGCGTGCGCGGACCCTGGCTGAGGCCCTCCCTTAAATCGCCTTCCACGCGAGCAAAAGCTTCGAGGCGACCTCGGTGGTGATGAGGGGCAGCACGCCGCCGCCGCCCACGATATTCACGATTTCCGCCATGGAGCCCCGGCACACGCCACCCCATGCGGGCTGCTTCGACAGCCCCACGGACGCGTAGGCCGAGTAGTCCACGAAGAACGACGTGGGCAGCACCGTCCCGTGGGGCTCCACCAGCAGGTGGTCCTCGGGAGGAGAGTCGACGATCTCCTGCACCACGAAGCCGCCGCCCGTCGGGTCGCTCGCCGCGCGCGCGCACAGCTCCGGCCAGCCCAGGGGCTCGCCGTACGCCGCCGTCACGCGCTCGACGTACGGCACCGTGCCCGCCGAGCGACCGAGGAAGACGGCCTTGCCGCCGTAGTCCCACGCCCGCTTGAGCACGAAGCGGGCGGGGTTGCGCGCCACCTCCGCCACCACGTCGTCCAGCTTCGTCCCATCCGGTCCCGTCGTCGGGCCCGCGCGGAACAGGCGCGTCCAGGGCACGGAGGCGCGGATGGCCTCCAGCTCCACGGGGGTGAGCCCCGCGGCCTCGGCGAGCTCGGGCTCGGCCAGGGCCTGCGACAGGCGCGCGAAGGTGGACTTCACCTCGACCTGCGACGCGGGCGGGTTGAGGAACACGGCCTTCTTGCCGGGCACCGTGGCGAGGAAGTCCTCGACCCACGGCGAGGGCTGCTGCTCGAGCCGCCGCACGAAGAGATGGCGGTAGACCAGGTCGTACTTCTTGCCGCGCACCTCGAACGTCGTGTCGCCGGACACCTCGTCCGGGTGCACGATGTCCGCGTCGGCGCCGAACTCACGGAAGCGCTCGCACAGCCACCGCAGCTCGGAAATCTGCGCGTCGTTGCGACGGCACAAGAGCGCCACCGTGTCGGGGAACTGGCCGGGGCGCTCGGCGGCGTACCCGTCCAGCAGCGCGCGATAGAGCGCCAGCGCGTTGCTGCCGTTGAGCGTCAGCAGCGAGGGCAGCGCCTTCTCCGGATAGCGGAAGTGGCGGGCCACCACCTCGATGAACGTGCGGGCCGCGATGTCCGAGTAGCCCTGCATGGCTGGGATGGTGGCGTTGACCTCCAGCGCCCACGGCTTGCCGCCGGAGACGAAGTAGTCCACGCGGGTGGTGGCCAGCCGCACGGCCTGGGGCCAGGTGCGCTCCGCGAGCGCGCGCTCGAGCGGGGAGAGCGAGCCCAGCAGCAGCTCGGCGTCGGGCGCGGCGAGCCACGCGCGCGCCATCTTCACCGTGGCGGAGGCCAGGTGCGCGGACAGCTCCGCGCGGCGGCGGATCTCCGCGGCGTCGAGGATGACGGGCGTCGCGGTGATGGGGATGGGGCGCGTGGTGCCGTCCGACTGGGTGACGGCGAGTCCGCGCTTGTACGCGAGCTGCGCGAGTTCGGGCGCGAAGTGGCGCGCCTGGTGTCGCAGCACGTCGATGAGCTCTTGCACGGGTGTTTCTGTCCTTCTCGAGATGCCGGGGCCTGCCCGGGGCGGCGAACCTATGCGCGGACAGGCTCACCGGTCCATCGGCGCGCCGCCTGCACGGCGCCTCACGTCGCGTGTGCCAACAAGCAACAAGGCCCGCGCGCGCCGCGGACTCGCTCGTGTGACTTGCACGCGCGCTCCGTCTGGCTTACAACCGCGTTGCGTTCAACGCTGGAATCCCTATCACCGTGAGCCGCTCCCTCCACTCGCTGCCCTCGCGTCTCGTCCGGTCGCGCCTCCTGGCGCTGCCGCTCGCGGCTGTGTGTGCGCTGGCGTACATGGGGACGGTGCTCCACTTCGCCATGGTCCAGCACGCCACGTGTCTGGAGCACGGTGAGGTGGTCCACGTGGAGGAGGGGGGCTCGCACACCGCCCCCGTCGCCGAGGAGTCCTTCGACGACGTCCGGCTCACTTCTCGTGACGACGCTCCAGCAGGCCACGGCTCCGAGGCCCACTGCGTCCACACGTTGATCCGTCGCGAGGGTCCTCCTCCGACGGAGGTCACCCCGGTCATCACCCGGGTGTCCACCCGTTCCTCGCCGGCGCTGGCCGTGTTCCGCTTCCACGCGGAGCCCGTGGCCCGTCTGCACCTGGCCCCCAAGGCCTCTCCGCCTCGCGCCTGAGTCAGCACCCAGGGTACGCGTCCCTCGCTCCCGGCACAGCCATGCCGTGAGGAGGCCGCGGTCCGTGGTCGACAGCTGACGTCCGGCTCCGGAATTCGGAGTCCCGCGTCAGACGTCGCGCGACGCGCCGCCGGATGACTCGTTTCCCCTGCGTGCACGCTCTCGCCCCCCGTGTCGCGCACGGTTCGCGCGATTCCCACCCTGTCGCCCATGTCTGTCTTGGCTCTGCCCTCGCGGGTGGGGTCCGTGGCGGCGTTGGTGGCTGGGTATCCGCAGTCCATCCACGTGGAGCTACACACATGAACAAGAAGCTTCTGGCCGCCCTCCTGATGTCCACCGCGCTCCTCACCACCGCCTGCGGTGACGACGAGCCGCACGACGAGGACGTCGATGTCGAGGGGTGCGAGCACCTGGCCGAGGGCCCGTCCACGGCCGTCAACGCCACGCTGACGGGCACTCCGCCCTCCGTGTCGAATGATCACCGCCGCTACGACATCGCGCTGGTGGATGGCGCGGGCGGCCGTCGGGGCTCGGTGTCGTTCGCCGCGGCGGAGGCCACCGACTACGTCCTCTACCTGAGCGCGGACGTGCCGGTGGTCATCACCGACGCCAGCGGCGCGACGGTGGAGATCGAGGAGAGCGCCAAGAGCTCCGAGTCCTGCACCGACATCAAGGGCCGCCACGTCGTCCCGCTGTCCGTCGGCACGTTCACCTTCACCTTCGGCCCCACCACCTCCGCGTCCGTGAACCTCGTCATCGAGGAGGCGTCGCACGAGGGCCACGAGCACTAGCCGGCAACGTGTCCGGGGCCTCGCGAGGGCCCCGTGCCTTGCCTCAACCGAATCCGGGGTCGGCCTTGTGGCCGGCCCCTCCTGGGAGAGAAGACCATGGGTACCTTTCAGCAGTTCCTGACCGAGAAGCAGATTGCCTCCGACGCGTTGCTGCGCCTGTCCCGCCAGCTGGAGGCGCAGGGGAGTGATGGCCGGGCGCTCGCGCGCAAGCGGACCTCGAAGCGGCGCGACAAGGAGACGCAGGGCAAGAGCTACACGGAGCTGTCGCTCGCCAAGCCGAAGAGTGGCCGGGGCGTGAGTTCGCAGCAGCTCCAGGCGGCGCTCGAGGACAAGCCGTTGCCCCGCAAGGTGCGCGGCAAGCTGGTGCGGGCCATCAACGCGGTGCTGTCGAAGAAGGGCGGCGCGGCGGTGGACTCCAAGGCCCTGTTCGGTGACGCGGCCATCCGCGCCGGCGTCCCCGCGAAGAAGTCCGCGAGCTGAGCCCCGGAGACCCCATGTCTGGTACCGAGGCCCTTCAGTTGCTTCCCCGCGACGTCCTCCGGGACGCGGACCGCCTGTTCGACGTCACCATGTGGTGTCTCGGACAGGACGTGCGCTGCCCGGAGGGGAACCTCCTCTTGCGTCGAGGGCTCACGCGTCACGCGCGGCCCGAGGGCGTGGAGGGGCAGAGCGCCTACTCCGTCGCGCTGGCGCACGGCGGCAGGCTGTCGCTCTGGGGCTTCGGTGCGCTGTGCGAGTGCGGTCAGGCCGTCTTCGTCCCACGGGACGGCTTCGCCCCTCGCTGGCTCGCGCACGCGCCCGCCCGCCCGGCCTTCCAGGCGAGTGAGCTGGGCCCCTCGCGGGCTCCGGCCACCGTCGGAGAGCGGCGGGAGGTCCACCAGTGTCTGGTGGAGCTGGCCGAGTGGTTGGCCGGGCACGAGGACTGGGTGCTCCGGGAAGTGGGACTGGACTGGAGGCGTGCGTGCGTCGCGTCGCGTCGCAAGGCGTCTCCGGTTCCGCCGGAAGCGCTGGCCGCCGCGTGGTGGCGGCTCGGCGCGCGCATTCGCTCACTGGGTTGTGGATTCGAAGCCTGTGGCGCCTCGGATGCCGGGGCACTGGGAGGACATCATGCTGTCGCGACTGCTGCGCAACGATGAGCCATCCGTCTACGTCCAGGCCGCCTGGGAGGACGTCGCGGACGAGGCGCTTCCGCGTCCCCGGCTGCGCGAGGGACTGGGCGCCTCGCACCTGAAGGTGAGCACGCGCGTGCCGCTGGCGCAGGCCTGGTTCGACCAGGGGTTGAGCCTCCTGCACCTGGGCTGGGGCTCGGAGGCCCGCCGCGCCTTCGCGGAGGCGGCGAGGCACGACCCGGAGCTGGCCATGGCGTGGTGGGGCCTGGCCCTGACGCGCGGGCCGGGGGCGCGCTTCGCGGCCGCTCGAGCCGAGGCCATGGCCCGCGCGCTCGCGCTGAGCGAGGGCCTGCCGGACCTGGAGCAGCGCTACATCGTCGCGGCCAGCCTGCTGTCGGACAAGGGCCCCGCCAACGGTCGCCACGCCTTCATCCGCGAGATGGAGAGCCTCATCGACCGCTATCCCGAGGACGTCGAGGCGAAGCTGCTGCTCGCGGGCTTCCTCGTGGACGGCTACGAGCCGGACGGCCGCCCCGGACAGGGTCAGCCCTACGCGCAGGCGATGTTGCGGGACTTGATGCGCACGAGCCCGGACCACGTGGGTGTCCACTACGCCTGGGTGTGCGCGACGCTGCCGAGCTCCCGCCCCGAGGCGGCCCATGAGAGCGCGCTGCGCCTGCCCAAGCTCGCGCCTGGAGCGAGCCCCGCGCTGCTGGCCTCGGGCCGGCTCTTGAGCCGGCTGGGCGAGACGGACGCGGCCTACCGGGTGCTGGAGGCCGTCGTGGAGACGGATGACGCGTACCTGGCGGCGGAGTCGCTGCCCGCGTCCTTCGCGCCGTGCGCGGAGCTGGCCATGCGGCTGCTCAGCCAGGGCTGCGCGGAGGCGGGGCAGTACAGCGACGCGCAGACGTGGGCGCGGCGGCTGCGTCAGCGCGTGGAGTCCGCGGGCGGCGAGCCCCAGGCGCTCCTGTTCGCGGCGTCCACGCTGGTGTCCGCGCACCTGCGCTTCGGCTTCTGCCGCGCGGCGGCGGACGTGCCCCTGGAGCTTTCGGGCGAGCTCACCGCGGCCGAGCGGGGCCTGCGCGATGGCATGCGCCTGTACACGCGCGGCATCAACGCGATGGATGCCGGCAGGCTCTCGGAGGTGGAGCGCGCGTGTGATGCCCTCGCGCTGCTGCACGCGCCCCTGTCCGAGCTGCGCCGCGCCGAGGGACGGCAGCTGTGTCCACGCGATGTCGCCCGCGTCGTGGAGGTGGCCGAGCAGGAGCTGCGCGGCGCGCTGGAGTCACGCCGGGGCGATGGTGGCCGCGCCGAGGCGACGCTGGTGCGCGCGTGGCGCATGGAGCGTCGGCTGCGGACCGCGGGGCCCTCGGCCTTCTCCCGCCCCGCGCGGGAGACGCTGGCCCGAGCGCGGCTGCGCGGTGAGCGCGAGCAGAAGGCGCTGGAGCTGGCGCGCGCGTTGGTGGAGGAGCGGCCCGCGTGTGGCCACTACCGGCTGCTCCTGGCGGAGACGCACGTGGCGATGGGAGAGCGGGTGCTCGCGGTGCAGGACTTCGAGCGCTTCCTGGAGCGGTGGCGTGACGCGGACGAGCACCTGCCGGAGCTGCGGCGCGCGCGCACGTACATCTCCGGCCGCGGGCGCATCCTGCGACTGGTCCACACGGCGGAGGCGCCGCCCCCGGTTCCTCCCGACTTCCGTCCCCTGGAGAAGGTGTCCTGTTGAGTGCTCTCGAACGGAGCGCCGTCGCGCCCTCGCGCTGGGATGGCGTGGGGCAGCTGCTCTCCGCGTTGTGTGTCGTGCATTGCCTGGTGCTCCCCGCGGTGCTCGGGCTGTTGCCCGCGGCGCTGGCGGGGTGGCTGGGCGGGGAGGGGGCTCATCGCGGGCTGCTGGTGTTGGCGCTGCTCGGCGCGCTCGCGGCCTTCCTCCCGGGGTGGCGGCTGCACCGCCGCGCGTGGGTGCCGGTGCTCGCGGTGGGTGGCCTCGGGTTGCTCGGCGCCGGAGCCTTCCTGGTGCCCGAGGGCGCGAGCGAGGCGTGGGAGGTGGGACTCACCGTGGGCGGCGGCGTCCTGCTGGCCGTGGCGCACGGTCGCAACCGGACGCTGTGCCGCGAGTGTTGTCCGCCCGAAGCGGGCCGCGCTGAAGCGTGAGGCGTCGGGCGTCCACCGTGCCACGCGCTTGACGGCCCCGCGCCATTCGCGCGAGGAGGGGGCATGGCCACCTTCCGTCTCACGCAAGACCAGACCGCGCTGCTCATCGTCGATGTCCAGGAGCGCCTGTGCGCGGCCATGGAGCGCGATGCGTTGGACCGGATGCTCGCGCGCACCAACGCCGCCATCCAGGGGGCCCGCGCGCTGGGACTGCCCATCATCGTCACCGAGGAGTACCCGCAGGGGCTGGGGCCCACGCACTCGCTCTTGAAGATGTACCTGGGGAGCTTCAAGGCGGTGGAGAAGCTCGAGTTCAGCGCCGCGGTGCCGGACGTGCTCGCGCAATTGGGTGAGCGCAAGCAGGTGCTCGTGGCGGGAATGGAGACGCACATCTGCGTCTTCCAGACGGCGAGGGATTTGACGCAGAAGGGGCTGTTGCCGGTGCTGCTGGCCGACGCGCTGCTGTCTCGTTCGACCGAGGACCGCCGGGTGGGGCTGGACTTGTGCCGTGACGCGGGCGCCGTGGTGGCGACGGTGGAGACCGCCTTGTTCGACGTGCTCGGGCGCGCGGGCACGCCCGAGTTCAAGAAGATCTCCACCGCGGTCCGCTGACGCCTAGAACATGGGCGGCTTGTCGTCGCTCATGTATCGCGGCGCTCGGAGGTTCGCGGGCGGCGGTGCTTCCTTGTGGGGCGAGATGGCCGGGAGTGACGGCGACAGCTCGCCCACGTAGAGCAGTCCGTGCGTGCCCTCGGACGTGGGCGCCTCGAACAGGCTGATGTGGGGTGACAGGCCCGGCATCGCCGCCACGCGTCCGCTGGGCGTCGCGCCGACGAAACCGCACTGGATCTTCCCGGCGCGGTCCAGATCACAACCCCACCGCGTGCCCTGCGCATAGCTCATCTCCAGCACGACGAGCCGCGAGGCCTTCAGCAAGTGGGCCATGGGCGTGAAGGTCTTGTCCCACGGCGTGCCCGCGACGGTGCGCGTGTGCGTGTTGCCCGCGAGGACCACCTGCACCTCGTCGGGGAGCGCCTGTCTGCGACGGTTCCAGAGGTCCGCCTGCGCCTGGTCCCGCTCGCTGCCACCCTTCAGGTCCGTGTCATACGCCACCAGCGTCACCGCGAGCCCCGCGAGCCGCAGTGCGCGCACGCGGTCGATGAGGTCGAGGATGGCCCGGCTGCTGCGGCCGTCCTGATAGGGGCGATGCCAGAAGCGTCCCTCGAGCAGCGCGTCCTGGTCCGCCGGCGCGCCGGGGCTCGCGAGGTAGCGGTCCAGCCGCTCCTGCTCCTTGCGGGGGATGGACACGCCCAGCGCGACGGGCAGCCCCAGCTCGGCGACCTGACACACCAGCTCGCCCACCACCGCGGGCGCCTCGCGTGAGCCCAGCTGCTCGCCCACCATCAGCGTGAGCCCCGGAGCCAGGAGCGCCTGGAGTCCGCGCAGCGTCTCTCCACAAGGGCCCTCCTTCGCGCCGTCCTCCTTCCAGCGCGTGAGGTAGAAGTCCGATTTCCGCACGGGGGCGGGTGGACGCGGGTCCTCCTTCACGCTGCCGCTCACCACCTCCAGCGACGGGCCGGACTCCAGTCGCAGGGTCAGCTCCTTCTCCAGGTCGAGATCTCTCGTCCCCTTGAGCGCGTTGCGCAGCTCGATGGGACCGGCTCTGCGCGGCACGCCATGCGCGAGGGGCGACTCGTACTGCTTGGTGCTCTCGATGCCCATCTCCGCGCGCTCCCAGAGGATCTTCCACCAGTGGTCGCCGCGGCTGGCGTCGTTCCCGGACGACTGGAAGGTCGACTTGAACACGCGGATCACCGACTGGCGCGGACCCACGGCGATGCCCGTCACCAGGTAGCGGGTATAGGTGTTGTTCGCCGTCCGCATGGAGTCACGGACCTCCCACGTGGTGAGGAGCTGGTGCGGGTCCTCCGTGGCCTCGAAGGTCATGCCGCGGTTGGCGAGCAGCTCGCGCGTGACGGCCAGTGCCTCCTCCAGGGGTTTCTGGAAGACGTGCTCGAACTTCGGAGTGTCCGACTCCTCGGTGCGGGGGCCATGGGCACACCCCACGAACAGCAGCCAGACAAGACACCACCATCCGCTTCGCGGCTTCATGTGCAACCTCGCGTCATTCATCGCTGGGATGAACGGGGAACGGCCTTCACGCGGGGGCATATCTGCGCGCCGGGGGATACCCCTCACCCGGCACGCACGGGCTCAACCGGCTCTGCGCAGAACGAGCTGGATGAGTGCGCGCGCACCCATGGCCACGCCGACCAGGAGCGCGGCGACCACCGTCTGCGAGCCGCCCACCGGGAAGTCGAAGAAGTAGGCGAACATGTAGCCACCCACGCCGGAGACGATGCCCGCGAGCGTCGCCACGACGAAGGTCCACGGCAGCCGCAGGTCCAGCATCAGCGCGGCGATGGCGGACAGCGTGGAGAACGCGAACACGGGCAGGGCGCCCAGGGCCCGCGCGCACACGCCCACCATGACGCCGATGGACACCATCAGCACGCCGTCGAGCAGGCGCACCGGCAACCCCTGCACCAGCGCGCCGATGCGGTCGAAGCTCGCGAAGGTGATGCCCCGGTACCACCACAGGTGGAGCGCCATCACCGCGATGCCCGCGACGGCCACGGTGCGCAGCTGCTCGGGCGTCACCAGCACGGCGGTGCCGAAGAGGATGCCCTGGATGTCGTGCGACTCCTGGGCGATGCGGTCTCCCACGAGGATGGCCGCGCCGCCGGACAGGGCATAGGCCATGCCCAGCAGGCTTTCGCGCGTCAGGCGCAGGCGCGTGGGGTCCATCATGAGCAGCATCGTCGCGAGCAGTGCGAGCGCGGTGGCGCCGATGACGGGCTCCACCTCGAAGCCCAGGTGGATGCCCGCGTAGAACGCGAGCGCCACGCCCAGGCCGGCGGACTGGGCCACCGCGGCGCTGACGAACACCATGCGCCGGAGCACCACGTAGACGCTCAGGAAGCCCAGCACGCCTCCGGCCAGGAGCGCGCACAGGAGCGGGTCTCTGAACAGCTCGAACCCCTCGACGAACTGCTGCCACTGGGAGGGTTCAGCGAGCATCGGGTCCACGGTGGGGTCCCTCGGGAGCGCGGTGGCAGTACTCGTCGCCGTACTGACGACGGAAGGCGGGGTGGCAGAACACGGTGCGCGCGTCGCCCACGACGAAGGCGGAGGTCTCGCGGTCCACGAAGAGCAGCACGTCCGCGTGCTCGGCGGCGACCTCCAGGTCGTGGCACACCACCACCACGCCCAGGCCGCGCTCACGCGCGAGCGAGCACAGCCGCTGCATCGTCTCGCGCTCGGCGACGGCGTCCATCGCGGCGGTGGGCTCGTCCAGCAGCACCAGGTCCGCCTCGGTGGCGATGAGGCGGGCCAGCAGCGTGCGCTGCTTCTGGCCCTCGGACAGCTCGCGGTAGGGCTTGTTGGCGATGGCCTTCGCGCCCGCCGTCTCCAGCGCCACCTCCACCGCGTCACGCTCCGACTTGCGCGCGAAGGGCCACAGGAAGCTCCACCCGCGCAGCCGCCCCCAGGCCGTCAGCTCTCGCGCCCGCAGCGGGAGGATGGAGTCGATGCTGGACGTCTGCGGCACGTACGCGCTGCGCATCGTCGGATGGCTCCGGGAGATGGTGCCCGACACCGGCTCGAGCATGCCCAGCAGCGTCTTGAACCAGGTGCTCTTGCCGGACCCGTTGCGGCCCACCACGGCGATGAACTGGCCGCGGCGGATGACCATGTTGATGGGCGGCAGCATGGCCTTGTCGTTGTAGCCGATGACCAGCTCCGTGCAGGTGAGCAGCGGCTCGCCCACGGTGAAGGTCGGCGACACGGCGTGCGCGGCGCCCACGGGCTCATCGGTCTTCACGTCGGACCTCCGCGTGGGGTGTCAGCTCCGCCAGCTCCGCGAGCAGCGCCTTGCGCGTCGCCTCGTTCGCGGCGGTGCCCAGGTCCAGCACGCCGTCCGCGCCGGGCGTCACCTGGGCCCAGTCCACGGTGTCGAAGATGCTCGGCGGCACCGCGAGCGACAGGTCCAGCTTCACGCGCGGCTTGTGCTCCCGGTCCGACGGCACGTCCACGTCCCCCGTCACGGTGAACAGCGGCTCGGCCTCCTCGCCACCCGTGGACTCGAGCGTGAGCCGGAAGGGAACCTCCTGGAGCCTGGGGCTTGCGCGTGAGTCGCGCACGACGCCCGTCAGCGTGACGGCCGTCACCTCCCAGACGCCGCGGGACAGCGCGGTGCGAGGCAGCTCGCAGTCCGGCTCGCACTCCACCGGCGTCGCCGCCGACGTCAGCAGGTCCAGCGCGCCATCCACGTGCAGCGCGGCCACCACGGACGAGGACGCGCCGCCGCCCAGCTCCGCCTCGATGTCCTCGTAGTCCACGAGCGCGCCGCTGTCGCTGTGACAGTGGCCATTGTGGCACAGCGAGTAACCCGGAGGCGGATTGGCGGGGTCGAACGTCGTCGGCCCACCGCCGCCCGAGCCACCCACCAGCTCGACATGGGAGACTCCCAGCGCGGCCGAGTCCAGCCGCACCTGGTAGTCCGACGCGAGGCGCTGGAAGCCATTGCCCGCGTCGCGCGAGGCCGCCGGGACATACGTCGCGTGGACGGTGGGCTCGAGCACGGCGAAGCCCTCGCCCGCGTCCAGCGCGCAGCCGGACAGCAACAACAGGGGAAGCAGTCGTCCAAGCTTCATGGCGTCAGCCCCCCTTCCCGGCGTTGAGGCCCTTCTCCAGATTGCCCACCAGCTCGTTGATGTGCTGGAGGTACGTCTCGCCCGCGCGGAAGTCCGTGCCGCCGTGGAGGATGACGAGCGGCGCCGGAATCATGCCGGCGAGCATCTTCGCCTCGCGGTCGTTGTAGTAGCTCTCGATGAGCACCATGCGCGCCTTGCGCTGACGCGCGAGCACCAGCACGCCGGCCACGTGCGACGGGTTGGGCGGGATGCCCGGCTTGGGCTCCAGGAACGCGATGGCCTCGAAGCCGAGCCAGTCCGCCAGGTACGCCGTCGTCCGGTGGAAGGCGACCACGGGCGCGCCCTTCAGGCCCGCCAGCCGCTTCTCCCACTCCACGCGCGCCGCATCCAGGTCCGCCGTCAGCCTGGCCGCGTTGGCACGGTAGGTGGCCGCGTTCTTGGCGTCGAGCTGGGCCAGTCGCTCGGCGATTCCACGCGCCACGGCCGCGCCCTGCCTCGGGTCATAGAGGTAGTGAGGGTTGCCGCCGGGGTGCACGTCGCCCTCGCTGCGGTCCACCTTGGTGGGGGGCACCTCGAGCAGCCGCACGAACTGCGAGGCGTTGAGGAAGCCCGGGTTGCCCTGCTGGATGCGCGGGTTGCGCGAGCCGGTCTGGAGGTTGGGCAGCCAGCCCACCTCCAAATCCAGTCCCACGCAGACGAGCAGGTCCGCGTTGCGCAGCGCGAGCGCCAGGCTGGGCTTGGCGTCCACGCGGTGCGGGTCCTGCGTCCCGAGCGCCATGGACTGCACCTTGACCAGGTCTCCGCCCACCGCCTTGGTCAGCGCGGCGAGGTCCGGCAGGGTGGTGACGACATTGACGGCCGCGAGCGCGGGCGCGGCGGCGAGCACACAGAGGGCGGCGCACAGGGCCGCGACGAATCGAAGAGAACGCATGGGGAAGGGCTCCCGTGAAAGAGGTTCAGAACGCATGGGCGCCATGGGCACCCGTGACGAGTTCGAGGGCGAGGAACGCCGAGTAGTCCGCCTCGTCGCGCCACCGTGCGTTGTCACGCGCGGCCTGGAAGCGGAGGCGGGAGAACTCGGTGGGCCAGAAGGTGAGGTTCACCGAGACGCGGTCCCGGCTCTTCGTCCACTCCGGGTCCAACGGGTCCACGGCCACCTGGCCGTCCTCACCCTTGGCCGCGGTCCCCAGCTCGTAGCGCGCGGCGGTGGCCCACCGCTGCGAGAAGCGCCACGCGAGCTGGGCGTAGGAGTTGAAGTCCGTCAGCACGTCGCCGGGCACCTGCCTGCGTCGGTAGAGCGCCTCCACCTGCAGCGACACCAGCGTGTTGCTCGCCTCGGTGATGGGGCGGTAGCGCAGGTACAGGTCGGTGCCGAAGATGTCCGTACGGTTGCGGTAGCCGGTGGGGTTGGGGCCCGTGGCGCCGGACAGACCCCACATGAAGGACAGGTCGTCCGACAGCGGGAAGAACTGCTTCACCACGCCCGTGGCCTGCAGGTCCAACGGCGACAACACGCGGTCGCCCGAGGACGCCAGGAAGCTGCGCGCGGTGGCCTCGCCGGTGGCGTCGGTGAGGCTGCCCGTCACCTCGACGAACCAGGGCAGCGGCGTGAGCCACGACAGCTCCACGCCCAGGCCGCGGTTGCCCTCGCCGCCGAAGACGCGGCTCATCGCGAAGGGCTGGTCCACGAAGTCCCACGCGTGCGGGTGCGTGGCGTTGAGCCGGCCGAAGCGGGTGAGGAACTGGCCCGCGCGCACCTGGAGGCTCGCGGGGAGCGCCAGCGTGGTGCCGTAGGCCTCCTCGATTTCGACGCCGAACTGGCTGTAGACGATGTTCGCGTCGAAGCGGAAGTACGGGTCCACCACCGAGCCGATGGACAGCTCCAACTGCTGCAGGTTGAAGCCGTTGCGCGTGGGGTCATGCGCGCCGCCCTGCAGCGGCTCCTTGGACGTGAAGGCCGCCGCGGCCACATCCAGGATGAAGCTCATGTCCAGGAAGTTGGTGCCGCTGCTCGCGCCAGGGATGGACAGCGGAAAGCCCCCGCCGGGCGTGGCGTCCGGCGCGGCGGAGGTGCTGGCGGGCACGCCCTGCTGCGTGTCGCCGCCGAAGGCCTTCTCGATTTGCGCCATCTCCTCCGGCGTCAGGCCGGCGGGCAGGTCGGAGGCTGGGCCCGCGTCGGGCTCGGCGGTGGGCGCGTCCGACGCGGGGACGCCCGCATCGGGAGAGGGTGGGGGAAGCTCCTGTGCCGCGGCCGTGGCCGTGGACAACAGGACGGAGAGGGACACGGCGAAAAGCGCGCCGTGCGGACGACGTGGAACGGATGACACCGGTGATGCTCCTCGGACGGGACGCACGCGTGCGCGTGGCGCCCCACAGCACAAGACCTGCAAGCTCACTGCGGACGCGACTCAGGCGTGCGCGGGTGGCGAGGACTTGGGCGCGGTGTCGAGGACGGAGAGGGGCGGGGTGACGCGGGGCGGCGCGGTGGCGGGACGGCTCACCGCGAGCCGCGCGAGGACCCACGAGGAGGGCGCGACGAACCACCCCTCGTCGCGCGAGCTCGACGTGAGGATGGGGCACGTCTCGTGGGTGGGCCGGCTGGAGTCCGAGCCCGAGGGAGGAACGGCGGTCAGCTGCGCCAGCTTCTCCGGGGCGAGCCGGGCCTGGATGGCGCCGGTGCCCTTGGCCGTCTCCTCGAAGGTCTGGTGCTCGGGACAGAAGCGGTGCGCGTGCGCGTCCCGGGCGTGGAGGAGCGTCCCCAGCGGCTGCAACGCCCACAGCACGACCAACAGCGTCGCGGTGCCGCGGGCGAAGGTATGGGCGCGCTGGGTCATCGGCGGGAAGGGGGAGGCCCGGGTGCTCTACTGACGGCCCCCGGGAGAGTCAAGGCAGGCTAGCACGGTGGTGGGACGCATACTCGTGTCACCGCATTCACGCGGGAAGGCCCTGGTGGGACAGGGCGTGGGAGAGACCTGGATGGATGAAGGACAACCGGACGGACGCTTCATTCCGGTGGCGCGGCTCACCGCGTTGGACGCACGCGGTCGCGCCGTGGTCCAGGTGGGGGACACCCGGGTGGCCCTGGTGCGGGTCGACGGGCAACTGCACGCACTGGAGGACACGTGTCCCCACCGTGGCGGCTCGCTCCATGAAGGGGACCTGGAGGGGACGCTGCTGCACTGTCCCCTGCACGCCTGGCCGTTCGATGTCCGCACGGGGCTGTGCCCCTGGCGCCCGGACGCGAAGGTTCGCATCTACGACGTGCTCGTGCGAGGTGGGGAGATCCTCATCGCCGCATCGGATAGGGTGCCCGGCCGTTGAGCGCCCGCACCCCCGCAGGAGTCCTTGCCCCGTGAGCTCGTCCAAAGTCCGTCCCCGCGGAGTCCCTGCCTCCAGGTCCTTCGCCAGCGTGCCAGACCCCGTCGCCATGGCGAGCGCGGTGGAGGCCTTCCTCCGGGCCGCCGGCCTGCCGATGGATGACGAGAACCTGGTGGACACGCCCAAGCGCGTGGCCGACGCCTGGAGCCGCGAGTTCCTGGACGGCTATGCCCAGACGCCCGGAGAGGTGCTGGGCAAGACGTTCTCCGCGCCTCGCGGCTCGTCGCGTGAGCTGGTGGTGGTGACGGGCCTGCGCTTCCATTCCATGTGTCCGCACCACCTGTTGCCGGTGACGGGCGTCGCGCATGTGGCGTACGTCCCTGGCAAGCACGTGGCGGGCTTCGGTGGCCTGTCCGCGCTGGTGGACTGCTTCGCGCACCGGCTCATCCTCCAGGAGGACCTGGCGCGCGAGGTCGCGGGCTCCCTGGCCCGTGAGCTGGGCAGCCCCGCCACCGCGTGCATCATCGAGGCGGAGCAGGCGTGCCTGCGCATGCGCGGTCCCCAGCAGCGCGACGCCATCACCCACGCGGAGGCCTATGAAGGCGAGCTGCGCGGCGACGGTGCGCTGCGACGCGAGCTGTGGGCGCGACTCGGGGCGCGGCGATGAGTGACGTGTCCGCGCGGCCGGTCCGCGTGGAGCCCGAGCGGGTGGAGCGCGTGTGCGAGGCGCTCTCGCGGGTGCTCTCCGCCGGGCAGCTGAAGCGCGACGAGGCCACGCTCGCCGCCTACGCGCGGGATGAGTCCGACAGCGGCGTCTTCCCTCCCGACCTCGTCGTCTTCCCCGAGGACACCGCGCAGGTCTCCGCCATCTTCAAGGCGTGCGTGGCGCACGGCGTCCCCTACACGCCGTGCGGCGCTCGCACGGGCAAGAGCGGCGGCTCGCTGCCCCTGTGCGGCGGCGTGGCGGTGAGCCTGGAGCGCATGAACCGCATCCGCTCCATCTCCGTGGAGGACCTCACCGCGGTGGTGGAGCCCGGCGTGGTGACGGGCGACCTGATGAAGGCCGTGGAGGCCGTGGGGCTCTTCTATCCACCGGACCCCAACTCCTGGGAGTCGTGCACGCTGGGCGGCAACGTCGCGGAGAACGCGGGCGGCCCGCGCGCGCTGAAGTACGGCGTCACGCGCGACTACGTCATCGGCCTGGAGTGGGTGCTTCCAGACGGTGAGGTCGTCAAGGTGGGGCGGCGCACCATCAAGGGCGTGGCCGGCTACGACCTGGTGGGCCTCTTCGTCGGCTCCGAGGGCACGCTGGGCGTGGCCACCGAAATCACCCTCCAGCTCATTCCGCTCCCGCGAAAAGTGCTGACCGCCCTGGTCGTCTTTCCGTCGGTGCTGGACGCGGCCCGCGCGGTGTCAGCCGTGCTCGCGGCGGGGCTGTTGCCCAGGTGTCTGGAGCTCATCGACGACGTGGCCCTGCGCGCGGTGGACGGACGCGGCTTCCAGTTCCCACCGGGCGCCGGCGCCGCCGTCATCGCCGAGGTCGATGGCCACGGCGCAGAGGGTTTGTTCGAGGAACTGTCACGACTCGGCGACATCTGCGCACAGCAGGGAGCCAGCCAAACACTCGTCGCGCAGGATGATTCCCAACGCGAGAAATTGTGGGCCGTGCGTCGGGTCATCTCCCCCGCGCTGCGCGCGCTGAAGCCTCGCAAGGTCTCCGAGGACATCGTCGTCCCACGTTCGAGAATCCCCGAGGTCATCGAGCGCTTGAAGGCGATGGGCGAGGAGCTGGGCCTCACCGTGGCCACGTATGGCCATGCGGGGGATGGGAACCTCCACGCCAACATCCTCTATGAAGGCCCGCATCAACGCCCGCTGGTGGATGAGGCGCTGCGCCGCATGTTGGTGATGACGGTGGAGCTGGGCGGGACGATCACAGGCGAGCATGGTGTGGGCCTCGCGAAGCGGGAATTTCTCGCGCTCGAACAGCAGCCAGCGCTGCTGGAATTGCAGCGGCGGCTCAAGGCCTTCTTCGACCCATCAGGGCTGCTCAATCCCGAGAAAATCTTCCCCGTGCTCAAACGTTGAAGAGTGAGTGGCCGCGTCGCGGCCATCGCCATAGGAGTCGGTGCTTCTCGACCTTGCAAGTCAGCGGAAGCGCGAGCCTTGCGTCCGCGTGAGGACGAAGTTCGACAGTCGAAACGACTTTCGGCGATGGAATGAGAAACCCTTTCGCTCGTTGGGCGTCCTAGAGACAGGTGGACGCGAGTCGGCGGGGACGGCGCGTCCGGCATCGAACGGAGGACGGGAAATCATGGCCAACTCGACGAAGTTTGCGGCGGAGGGCCTGTCGCAATACCTGCGTCAGCTGGGGGGACACCAGCAACTGACTCGCGAGCAGGAGTACGAGCTGGCTCGGCGCGCTCGCAAGGGCGACGAGTCGGCGAGGCAGACGCTCGCCACCTCCAACCTGGCTTTCGTTGTCGCCGTCGCGAAGAAGTTCGCCAATCGCGGCGCTCGCCTGGATGACCTCGTCCAGGAAGGCAACGTCGGCCTGATGAAGGCAATCGAGCATTTCGATCCGAAGAAGAACGTGCGCTTCGCGACGTACGCGGTGTGGTGGATTCGCGCCTACATCACCCGCTATCTGAAGGACAACCGCAGCCAGGTGCGCGGCGGCGAGGCCGAGCGGGGCAGCATGGTGGACTTCTCGCTCGACGCCTCCATCGACGAGGAGGGTGAGACGACCTTCCTGGACCGCCTGGAGGACAACGGGCCGTCGCCCCAGGACGTGTTCCTGTCGAATGAGCAGGACACCGAAATCCAGGACGCGCTCACCAAGGTGCGCAAGCGCATCGGCGACCTGGGCTGGGACATCCTCACGGAGCGGCTGACGCAGGACAAGCCGCTGACGTTGGAGGAGCTGGGGCAGCGCTGGGGCGTGTCGCGCGAGCGCGTGCGCCAGGTGGAGCTCAAGACGAAGACGTTCCTCGAGCGCTACCTCTCGGCGTTCAACGAGAACGAGGAGCAGGCCCTGCAGGACGTGGCCTGAGCCACCTCGCTTCCCCACCCGGGGAGGCACTCGAATGGGGCGGGACTGGCGGGGTCTTCTACCCTTGCTGGACCCGCCCCTTCTCTTTGGTGGAAAAGTCGGCCCTGGTCGTTTGCGTGCAACCGAGCGTGCGTGCTAAGCCCACCCGCCATGCGCTTGATTTTATTCGCCTTGTGCTCGCTCGTGGCGTTCTCGGCACGGGCGGCGGAGCCGGAATTGCTCGCTCGGCTGGATGCCCTGCATGAGCGACGTGGCGAGGCGGAGGGTGGCAAGGCGCTGGAGGCCGAGCTCAAGGCGGCGCTGTCGGTGACGCCGGACGACTTCGAGCTGGTGTGGCGTCAGGCGCGGCAGCTCCAGTGGCAGGCGGACGGGGCTGGGAGCGAGAAGCTCAAGAAGGTGCTCGGCCGGCAGACGTGGGACGTGGCGGAGAAGGCCGTCAAGCTGGCCCCCAACCGCGTGGAAGGCCACTACTTCGCGGCGGCGGGGATTGGCGCCTACTCTCAAGCGGTGGGGGTGATGAAGGCGCTGGGCGAGGGCCTGGAAGGCAAGTTCAACGAGCGGCTCGACGCGGCCATCAAGCTGGACTCCGGCTTCTATGGCGCCGCGCCGCTGTTGGCCAAGGGGCGCTACTACTACGAGCTGCCCTGGCCGAAGCGAGATCTCAAGAAGTCGGCCGAGTATTACGAGAAGGCCATCCAGCAGCACCCGGAGATGTTGCGCGCGTACTACTTCCTGGCCGAGACGCTCCTGAGGGACGACAAGGCGAAGGAGGCTCGCAACGCCATCCAGAAGGTGAAGCAGGGCAGCGTCGCGTACGACCCCGCGGAGGGTCGGCGCATCCAGGAGTGGGCGAAGAAGGTCGAAGCCGACATCGAGGAGGAGCTCAAGTGAGAGCAGAGAATCAGGTAGGACCTTCGGCTTCGGCGGCCGGAGCGCAGGAGGGAAACCTGGTCCAGTTGCTGATCCAGCGCGCGCAGAACGCCTCCAAGGCGGGTGTGACGCACAAGAAGGACGGCCGCTGGCAGGACGTGAGTTTCGGGCAGGTGCTGGACGACGTGAAGGCGTTGTCCGCGGGCCTGGTGGCGCAGGGCGTGAAGCCTGGAGACAGGGTGGCGCTGTTCGCCAACACCAGCCTTATGTGGATCGTCGCGGACCTGGCGATCACCGCGGCGCAGGCCATCACCGTCCCCATCTATTCGTCCAACCTCCCGGACGAGTTCCGCTACGTCATCAAGCACTCGGAGACGTCCTTCGTCTTCGTGGACAATGACGAGAAGGATGCCAAGCAGGCGGGCCGCCTGACGCGCGTGCGGCAGAAGCTGGCCGAGTGCCCCACCGTCCAGAAGGTCATCGTCTTCGAGGGCGCCGTGGCGGGCGGCCAGGAAGTCTCCCTGGCGGACGTGATGGCCCAGGGCCGCGAGGCGCACCAGGCCAACCCGGCGTCCTTCGAGGAGCGGGTGGCCTCGGTGAAGTCCGAGGACACCAACTGTCTCATCTACACCTCGGGCACCACGGGTGACCCGAAGGGCGCCATCCTCACGCACGGCAACTGGACGTACCAGGCGCACGCGGTGCAGGCCATCGGGATGATGGAGCCCAGCGACGCGGTCATGCTGTTCCTGCCGCTGGCGCACGTGTTCGCGCAGGTGGTGAAGGCGGCGTGGCTGTCCATGGGCTTCCGGCTCATCATCGCGGAGTCGGTGGACAAGCTGATGGCGAACATCGTGGAGACGCGTCCCACGGTGCTGCCGTCGGTGCCGCGCGTGTTCGAGAAGGTCTACAACACGGTGGTGTCCAACGGCACGTCGGCCCCGGGCCTCAAGGGCCGGATGGCGCGCTGGGCCTTCAAGCTGTTCGACGAGTACGTCGATGCGAAGCAGCAGGGCCGCGAGTACGACGGCCTGGCCTTCACCCTGGCCAAGAAGCTGGTGTTCACCAAGGTGCGCGCCACGCTGGACGAGAAGCTGGGCGGCAACATGCGCCTGTTCGTCTCCGGCGGCGCGCCGCTGTCGCGGAAGATCGGCTACTTCTTCGACCTGCTGGGCTTCAAGGTGGTGGAGGGCTACGGCCTGACGGAGACGGCCGCGCCCACCAACGCGAACCGCCCGAACAAGATCAAGATCGGCACCGTGGGCCCCGCCATGCCGGGCACCGAGGTGAAGATCGCCTCCGACGGCGAGGTGCTCGCCCGTGGCCCCTGCATCATGAAGGGCTACTACAAGAACGACACGGCCACGGCCGAGGTCCTGGAGGCGGACGGCTGGTTCCACACCGGTGACATCGGTGAGCTGGACTCGGACGGCTACCTGCGCATCACCGACCGCAAGAAGGACATCATCGTCACGGCGGGCGGCAAGAACGTGGCGCCGCAGAACATCGAGAACACGCTCAAGACCTTCCCCATCCTCAGCCAGGCCATGGTGTACGGCGACAAGCGCCCGTACCTGGTGGCGCTCATCACCGTGGGCGAGGACACGGCGAAGAAGCTGCTGGAGGAGAAGGGCGCCCCGGTGGGCAGCTACGCGGAGAACGCGAAGCGACCGGAGGTCCACGCGGCCGTGAAGGCGGTGCTGGACAAGGTGAACGCGGACTCGCCGCCGTACGCCACCATCAAGCGCTTCACCATCATGTCCGCCGACTTCACCCAGGAGTCCGGCGAGCTGACGCCCACCCTCAAGGTGAAGCGCAAGGTGTGCAGCCAGAAGTACAAGGCGCAGATCGACGCCATGTACGACAACGTGGCCGTCGTCGAGTAGCCCGCGAGGCCGCTCGCCCCCGGTGCGGTCGACCGGGGGCCCGGCTGGCAGGTGGAAACGTCAACGCCCGCTCGGCCCCTCAGAAGGGGTGGAGCGGGCGTCGTGCTTCAAGGGCCCTTCAGGAAGCGGGGCTCAGGCGTGGCTGCTGGGGGACGAGGACTTCACGTCCTTGTCCACATTGCCGCCGCTGGCCAGGTTGCCGCCCTTCTTGTCGGCGCCGGGCGTACCCGCGTCCTCCTCGCCTCCGAAGCCGCGCTTGAAGTTGCGAATCGCGCTGCCCAGGGACGAGCCGAGCTGCGGCAGCCGCGTGGCCCCGAAGAGGAGCAGCAGCACAAACAGGATGAGAAGAAGTTCCATCGGCTTCAGCCCCAGCATCACGGCTCCTTCGTGAAAACGGGCGGAGCATACCGGGGGGCGCCTTGGACCGCCAGCAAGAGCGGACGTGTCATGCCTGGAGGGCCGCTGCCTCTGCGAGCGTGGCGCCCGGCACCGCCGTCAGGGTGATGAAGAGCGAGCTGCCGGACGGATCCGTCTCCACCCCCACGCTGCCTCCGTGCGCCTCCACCTCCTGTCGGGCCAGGTAGATGCGCAGCGGATCCTCCAGCTTCTTCTCCCGGAAGGCCCGCTCCTCGCGCCGGAACACCGCCGAGGCGTCCTCGTCCGACAGGGGCACTCCCTCGCGGCGCACCTCCACCCGCACCCGGGGCGCGCCGGGATGGATGCGCAGGTGGATGACCTCCCCGGGCTGGGCGCGGGAGAGCTGGTAGAGGATGAAGGCCTCCAGGGCGTGCTGGATGCGGGCGCCGTCCACGCTCACCTCGGGCTGGGACTCGCTCGGGTCCAGATCCAACACGAGCGCCACGTTGGCGGCGGTGGCCGCCGGGCGCTGCCGCTCCACCGCCGCGTCCAGCAGGGGCAACAGCGACTGGCGCTCCGGCTCGCAGGCGAGCGAGCCCAGGTCGGCGCGGCTGGAGTCGAAGAAGTCCTGGGAGAACGACAGCGAGCGGTCCGCGTTGCGCAGGATGGTCTCCAGCCCGCGCTGCACCTTGGGCTCCAGCGGCGAGCGGCCGTTGAGCAGCAGCGCGGCGTAGGAGCGGATGTTGGCCAGCGAGCCTCGCAAGTCGTGGGACGCCATGCCCAGGTAGCGCACCCGACGGCGGTTGTCGGCCTCGTCCCAGGCCACGGGGAAGGTCCAGAACAGGCGCCCCCCGTCGCCCAGGGGCTCCTCGCCCGCGAGCAGGACGTGGTCGTCCTCCTTCTCCCAGAGGCGGGCATCCCCGACGCGGCGCTGGAAGCCCGCGGCGCCCAGGAGCGCGTCCAGGGAGCTGACGTCCGCGGGCAGCTCCTGGAGGCCCAGATGCTCGAGCAGCAGGCCGCCCAGCAGGCGTGGGGGCCCCTGCGTGGGGACGAGGACGAGGCCAGGCGCTTCCGCCGTGCTGCCAGCTCCCATCTCCCCTGGGCTCCTCACGTTTTCCACCTCCCGTCCAGCAGGTCACGGAAAGGGTGGGGCGTGACTGTCGGTTTTGCAACGTGCACCCCCGTCGCGTGCGGGGAGCGCGTTTTTGTTGCGCCGCCGGGTGGGAGGATGGTGGAAGAATCCCCAGCGTCGCACCGAGGGAGACTGCCCTGACTCCGCCTAACACACAGCCTGATGGTGCCCCCGTCGTCCTCGTCGTGGACGATGATCCGGACATCCTCGAAGCCCTCTCCGAAATCCTCGAAGCCGAGGGCTTCGTCATCCGCCGCGCGCGCAACGGCAAGGAGGCCCTGGAGCGCCTCGAGCCGGAGCCGCCCCACCTCATCCTGCTGGATTTGATGATGCCGGTGATGGACGGGTGGGAGTTCGCCCAGCGCATGCGCCAGCGGCCCACGACGCACGCGGAAATCCCCATCATCGTCCTCAGCGCGGACCGCAACGTGGGCAGCAAGGCCCAGGACATCGGCGCGGTGGGGCACCTGGCCAAGCCGTTCGAGCTCAATGATCTGCTCAACATGGTGCGCCGCTCACTGCCTTCCTCGGCGGCGAACACGACCAGCGCGTGATGAACACGGCGCATCTGATGCCTTGACCTGCCAGGGGGGCGACATTACGGTCCCCCCGTCTTGATTCTCCAATCAACGACCAGGCCAAGGAGCGAGCCATGACGACCGCGAAGGAAATCATCGAGACCGAGATTCCGCAGAAGCTCACGGCGAAGCCGGAGCTGGCGAAGGAGGTCAACGCCATCATCCACTTCGACGTCTCCGGTGAGGGTGGCGGGAAGTGGACGCTGGACCTGACCAAGGATGCGGGCTGGGTCTCCGCGGGCCACGAAGGTGCGTCGAAGATGACCATCCTCGTGAGCAACGACGACTTCGTGAAGATCAAGAACAAGACGCTCAACCCCCAGATGGCGGCCATGCAGGGCAAGCTGAAGTTCAAGCCCATGGACATGGGTCTCGCGATGAAGCTGGCGAAGATCCTGGGGTAATGGCCGTTTGAGTGAGTCACGTGCGGCGCGCCCCCGTCCCCGGGAGCGCGCCGCGTGTCGTTTCGGGCCCCCGAGCACCTCCTGGAGAGACTCCCATGTCGACGTTGCCGCTGAAGGGTTTGCGCGTGCTGGACCTGTCGCGCCTGTTGCCCGGTCCCTACGCCACGCTGGTGCTGGCGGACCTGGGCGCCACGGTGGTGAAGGTGGAGGAGCCGGAGGGCGGCGACTACGTCCGGGCGATGCCGCCGTCGCGAGACGACGTGGGGGCGTTGTTCTACGGGCTCAACCGGAACAAGCGCTCGTTGACGCTGAACCTCAAGACGCCCGAGGGACGCGAGGCGCTCAAGCGGCTCGCGCGCACGCATGACGTGCTGGTGGAGAGCTTCCGTCCGGGTGTCATGGACAAGCTGGGCGTGGGGGAGGCGGTGCTGCGCGCGGAGAACCCCCGGCTCATCTTCTGCTCCATCTCCGGGTACGGGCAGACGGGGCCGGACCGGCTGAAGGCGGGGCATGACCTGAACTACATCGCCCGGGCGGGCCTCTTGGGTTACGGCGGCGAGGCGGGTGGGGCGCCGGCGTTCCCGGGCGTGCAGATGGGCGACATCGGCGGCGGCAGCCTCTTCGCGCTGGTGGGCATCCTGGCCGCGCTGTACGAGCGCGAGCGCACGGGGCTGGGCCGGTTCGTGGACGTGTCGATGACGGACGGCTCCACGGCGTTCCTGCACATGCACCTGGCGGCGCGGCTCTTCATGGGCGAGCAGGGCGCGCCCCTGGAGCGCGGGCGCGAGGCGCTCAACGGCGGGTATGCGTGCTACGGCCTGTACCGCACGGCGGATGACCGGTGGCTGGCGGTGGGCGCGCTGGAGCCCAAGTTCTTCTCGGGCGTGTGCGAGCGGCTGGAGCGGCCGGACCTGATGGAGGACGCGTACGCGCCGGGTGAGGCGGGCGCGCGGGTGAAGGCGGAGCTGACGAAGCTGTTCGCCTCGAAGCCGCTGGCGCACTGGGCGGAGAAGTTCGCGGGCTCGGATTTGTGCGTGGAGCCCGTGGCGGAAGGGGACGACGTGCTGAAGGACGCGCAACTGCGCGCTCGTGGGCTCTTCGTCGAGGCGGAGGACTCCAGGCTGGGCAAGGTGACGCACCTGCTGACGCCGCTGCGCATGGGGCCCACGCCGCTGCGCGAGCCGCCCGCGCTGGGTCAGCACTCGCGCGAGGTGCTCGCGGAGGCGGGCTTCACCGAGGAGGAGATGGCGCGACTGGGCGTGTGAGCTCTCGGGTGCTCCACAAGGACTCTCCTCGCGCGGCGTGACAGGTGTCGCCCACCAGGTCGAGCGCGAGCTGCTTGTCGCGCCCGGCCACCGACGCGGGAGCCGCGAGCAGGCCCGTCTGGTCCATCCGGCGCACCGTGTTCTCCAGGTACCGGCGCGCCCGCTCCACCGTCTGCTGCTGCGCGGGGGTAGGGCGCCAGCCCGTGTCCTCCCGCAGTCGTCCGAGGGTCTCCAGCAGATGCCCCTGGAACTTCAGCATCTGCGCGAGGACGCGCTCGCGCTCCGCGGGCGCCGAGGCCCACGCGGACTCGTACTGTCGCGTCTCCGAGTCCAGCCGATACAGCAGCACGTCCACCTGCGCCGCGAGCCGCTGTCTCCACGCCGTGCGCACCGAGGCATGCCGCGCCCAGCCGGCCACCGCCTGGAAGTAGTGCAGCCCGCCACACGGATGCGCGTAGATGCCCTGGCCCCGCTTGGGCACCTCGGGCCTCTTCGCCTTCATCCCTTCGGCCAGCTCCGCGTTCGCCGTCTCCAGCGCCGCGAGCGCACGAATCATCACCTCATCCACGCGCACCCGCTGCCCCGTCGAATCGCGGAACGAATCCCCGGGCCGCGAGCTCAGCGAGAGCGCCTCCAGCATCCACGCGCTCTCACCGGACTCCACCTGCTCCCCGCGGAAGTCGCGCTTCACGTCCTCCGCCAGGTCGCGCAGCGTCACCTCGCCCCAGGCCGTCTTGAAGCGCTGTGACAAAGGCAACCCGGAGGCCAGCAGCGTCTTCACCTGGAGCGCCGGATGCGGCTCCACCGGTATGCCGTCGGACGTGAACGGCTCGAAGTAGACGTCCACCCGGCTCGACGCGGTCTGCTCGCGCGCGGGAGCCAGGCGCAGGAAGTCCGCCACCACGACCTCGGCGGCGCGCCGTCCATCCGCCGCGCGGAACTCACGCCCGTCCAGCGCCATGCCATGCGCGAGCGCCCACGGAGCACGCGCATCCGAGGCCCACGCACGACACCTGGACGCCAGCTCTCGCGCGAGCGGCGAGGGCTCGGCTCGAACCCCCGGGCTGAAGAGGAGACAGGGGAGGCAGGCCAGGAGACGGAGCGCGCGTCGGGCGGAGGTTCCCACCGACGCGCGCTCGTCCATCCTAGACGGCCTGCTCGGGCGTGGTCCCGAGCCGCTTCAGCACCCGCTCCAGGAGGCCGAAGAGGGCCTCCTGGTCATCGGGAGGAAGCAGGTCCAGCATCCGCCGCAGCCCCTGGTCCACGCTGCGGCTGATGAGGGTGAAGAGCTTGACGCCCTCCGAGGTGAGCTGCGCGACGACGGCGCGCCGGTCCTCGGCGTCCCTCGTGCGCTCCACCATCTTCATGTCCTCCAGCCGATCCACCACGCCGGTGATGGTCTTCTTCGTGATTCCGACCCGCTGGGCCAGGACGCCCACGTGCGTGGGGCCGTCGTTGCCCAGCCACATCAGCACGTGGATCTGCGTGGGGGTGAGCTGGTTGCTCTCGCAGATTCCGTGCAGCGGATCCCTCAACGAGCGGTAGCGCCCGAGCTGGATGATGAGGTCGTGCAGCCGCCGTGACGCGGGAGTGGAGGTGTCCTCCTCGGGGGGCGCCTCGTAGGCCGCTCCCGAGTCCTCGTTGGACTCCAGCTCCTCCTCGCCCGCGCCCGTCGGCTGCACGCGGAGGGCCGGTCTGTTGGCCGGCACTCGCATCAGGCCGTCTCCACTCGCGCGGCGGCGGCCACCGCGGGCTTGCCGCTGTGAGGATCCACGGCGTGCGGCGTGCCGTGGTCCGGAGCGGAGCCCGGGCCCTTCTTGCGCTTGAACTTCTCGGTGAGCTGATCCAGCAGCGAGTACACCACCGGCACCACGGCCAGCGTCAGCACCGTGGAGGTGATGAGACCGCCGATGATGGTGATGGCCATGGGCGCGCGCGTCTCGGCGCCGTCGCCGCGGGCGATGGCCACCGGCACCATGCCGGCGATCATCGCGATGGTCGTCATGAGGATCGGACGCAGACGCACCGGGGCGGCGCCGAGCAGCGCCTCCGTGGCCGACTTGCCCTCTTCACGAAGCTGCAGCGTGAAGTCCACCAGGAGGATGCCGTTCTTCACCACCAGACCCATGAGCATGATGACGCCGATGAGGGCGAACATGGACATGGCCTGCCCGGTGATGAGCAGCGCGCCGATGGCTCCGATGAAGGCGAAGGGCAGCGACAGCATGATGGTGAACGGGTGGACCAGGCTCTCGAACTGGGCCGCCAGAATCATGTACACGAGCACGATGCCGAGCAGCAGCGCGGACATGAACGCCGTCACCGCCTTGCCGAGCTCCTTCGCGTTACCTTCGAAGTCGTAGATGACGCTCGCGGGCGCCAGCTCCTTCGCCGTCGTGTTCATGAACGCGATGGCCTCGGAGAGCTGGTAGCCGCTGGCCAGGTTGGCCAGCAGGGTGATCTGCCGCTTCTGCGACTCGCGGTCGATCTGCACCGGGCCGTCGGCCGGGGTGATCTTCGCCAGGTTGCGCAGCTCCACCAGCTGGCCGCTCGGTGAGCGCACCGTGAGCTTGCCGAGCGAGTCCGCGGACGCCAGCGTCGAGGGCGGCAGGCTCAGCTTCACCTCGTACGTCTCGCCCCCCTCGCGGTAGTCCATGAACTTGTCACGGCCGAGGAAGGCACGCAGCGTGGCGCCCAGGGACGCGGCCGGCACGCCGAGGGCGGCGGCGCGCTCGCGGTCCACCTCCACGTCGTACTGCGGCTTGCCCGAGCGGTACGTGGAGTCCAGGTCCACCAGGCCCGGGTTCTTGGCCATGGCCGCCTTCACCTTCTCCGACGTCTCGATGAGCTCCTGCCAGTTGTCGCCGCGCAGGTTGAACTGCACTGCCTGGGTGCGCGCGCCGCCACCGGCCACCGGCGAGATGTCCTGCACCGCGAGGTGGATGCCGGGAGGCGCCTTGATGTTCTGGCGCAGGTACGTCTTGAGCTCGCTCTGCGTGTAGCCGCGCTGCTTCACGTTCACCAGGTTGATGAGCAGCTCACCCTTGTGCACTTCCTCCTGCACGCCGCCACCGGCGGTGGCGAAGGTGGAGGAGATGCCCGGCAGCGGCCGGATGACGGCGTCGAGCCGGTCCAGCTCCGCCTGCGTCTCCTGCAGCGTGGAGCCGATGGGCAATTCCACCGTCATCTTGATGTTGCCGTTGTCCTGCTCGGGGATGAACGTGAACTTCAGGAAGCGCGCCATCGCGAAGGTGGCGAAGAGCACGCCCACCGCGATGACCAGCGTCAGCGCCCGGCGACGCAGGATGCCGGCCAAGAGGTTGCGGTAGCCGGTCTCCATGCCCACCAGCACCTTCTCCACCTTGGCGGAGATGCCCGTCGGCTGGCCGTGATGACGAAGCAGGCGCGACGACATCATCGGCGTGAGCGTCATGGACACGGCGTAGGAGATGAGCGTGGCCACCGCCACCGTGACGCCGAACTGGTAGAAGAACTTGCCCATCATGCCGTCCATGAAGGCCACGGGGATGAACACCGCCACGATGGCCAGCGTCACCGCGAGCACCGCGACGGCGATCTGCCCGGCGCCGTCCATGGCCGCCTGCATGGGGGACTTACCCTCCTCCATGTGACGCACGATGTTCTCGATGACCACGATGGCGTCGTCGATGAGCAGACCGATGGAGAGCGTCAGCGCCAACATGGTGATCATGTTGAACGTGAAGCCCAAGGCCGCCATCACGGCGAACGTGCCGACGATGGACACCGGCAGCGCAATCGCCGCGACGATGGTCGAGTTCAGGTTGCGCAGGAACACCAGCACGATGAGCACGGCGAGCACACCGCCGAGCACCAGGTCGAACTGCACCGACGCGATGGACGAGCGGATGAACCGCGAGTTGTCCGACACCGTCTCGATGAGGATGCCCTCGGGCAGCTGCTTGTTGATGTCCGCCAGCGACTCCTTGATGAGCTCGGCCACCTGCACCGTGTTGGAGCCGGACTGCTTGCGCACGATGAGCGCCACCGCGCTGCGATCTCCGTTCTTCGCCGCGCCGCGCGCCTCCTCGGGGCCGTCCACCACGTCCGCCACGTCACGCACGCGCACCGGCGCGCCGTTGGTGTTGGTGAGGATGATGTTGCGGATGTCGTCCACGCTCTTGGCCTCGGACGTCAGGCGCAGCACGCGCTCACGGCCGGAGTCCATGGTGCGACCACCCGGCATGTCCAGGCTCTGCGCCTTGACCGCCTGGCTCACGTCGCTGATGGCCATGCCGAAGCCGCGCAGGCGGTCCGGGTCCACCACGAGCTGGATTTCACGCTCGCGACCACCCGTCACGTCGATGCTGCCCACGCCCGGCTGACGCTGCAGCGCCGGCTTGACGATGTCCTCGGCCGTGCGCGTCAGCTCCTGGATGGGCAGCGCGCCGGACAGCGACAGGGTGACGATGGGCGCCGCGCCGATGTCGAACTTCTCGACGACGGGCGTCTCGATTTCGTTCGGCAGCTTGCTCAGCGTCGCCTGGACGCGATCACGCACGTCCTGCGCCGCCACGTCGACGGCCGTGTCCAGGGTGAAGCGCACGACGATCTGCGACACGCTCTCCATGTTGATGGAGCGAAGCTGCTCCACGCCGTTGAGCGTGTTGAGCGCCTCTTCCAGCGGATCGCTGACGTTCTTCTCGATGGTCTCCGGGTCGGCGCCGGGCAGCACCGTCGTCACCGTGACGACGGGGAAGTCGACGTCCGGGAACTGGTCCACGCCGATGCGCGGGTACGCGTTGATGCCGAACACGACCACCGCCATCATCAACATGGCCGTGAAGATGGGTCGTGAAATGAATGTCTTGAGCGGGCTCATTGAGCTCCCTTGGAAAGTCTTGAGAGGGGAGGGCGGGTCGTCACTGCACTACGCGGACGGCCGTGCCCTCCTTCACGTCCAGGGAGGAGTCGGCGAGCACGCGCTCATCCGCGCTGAGCCCCTGGAGGACGCGCACGTAGCCGGGGAGCACGCGCTCCACGCGCACGTCGCGCTTGCGCACGGTGCCGTCCTGCACCACCCACACGAAGCCGTCCTGGCCTCGCGCGGAGACGGCCTGCGTCGGCAGGAACAGGCCCTTGTCGTCCGTCTGGTCCGCGACGTTGGAGAAGTCCAGATCCACCAGCGCGCCGGGGCGCAGGGGGTTGGTCGTCTCACCCACCACGTCCGCCAGCACCTCCACGGTGCGGTTGGTGGCGTCCACTACCGAGCCCACCGTGGCCACCTGCACCTCGAAGCGCATGCCGCTGGGGCTCACGGTGCCGTGCGTCTTCGCGCCGGGCTTGACCTTGTCCACCACGGACTCAGGCACGAGCGCGCGGACCTCCAGGCCCGTGGTGTCCACCAGGGTGAAGACCGCGGTGGGGGGCGTCATGGCCACCGAGTCACCCAGGCTCTTGAGCCGCGCGGTGATGACGCCGTCGAACGGGGCGACGATGGACATGTCGCGCAGGTTCTCCTCCGCCATGCGCAGCGCCGCCGTGGCCTGGGCCGCCTGGGCCGCCGCCTGCTTCTGGCCGATCTCCGCCTGATCCAACCCGGCCGCGGCGATGCCGCCACCCTCGGCCACCTTGCGGGTGCGCTCCAGGTTGTTCGTCGCCAACTGCAGCCCGGCCTCCGCGGCCGCCTTCACCGCGCGCGCCTGCTCCACGCCGATGAGGATGTTGGAGGTGTCCAGCACCGCCAGGGCCTGGCCCTTCTTCACCTTGTCGCCCACCTTCACCAGCATCTTCGCGATGGTGCCGCTGGCCTGCGGGCTGAGCGTCGCCTCCTGCTTGGAGCGGACCTGACCGGTGACGCGCGTCACGCTGGCCTCCAGCTCCGTGGCGGGGGCAATCGCCTTCACACCCATCGCCGCCGGGCCCGTCTGCTGGGGCAGGGTCGGCTGGGCTCCACCCTTGCCGCAGCCCGTCGAAATCACCGCCGCCAGTACCGCGGCCATCCACATGCGTCGAATCACGATCGTCCTGCTCCTGCCGGCTCGCGTTACCTGGACTCCTCCAGGTCGCTGCTCCGGCTTGATGCCATGGAAATTCTGCGCCCCAGAAACTACAGAGACTGAACTGTCTGTCAAGGGGATACTCCGTGATGCGGACTATCTCCTGCCGGGCCTACCTAACACCTGCCTACCGGGCAAGCAGGACTTTCTGCGGGACCTGCCCTGGAGGGCGAGCAGGTTGGCTCACTGCGTCACTCTACCGGTTGCGTCACGGGTGTTGCCCAGCGGACGGGGCTGCGTATTGATTCGCGAGTCAATCCCCCGAGGTACCCCCGGGATTTCTCCAGGGAGGAGTGTGCATGCCGAACCCGTTCACCGAGGAGCACGAGGCGTTTCGCAGGACGGTGCGAGCCTTCGTCGACAAGGAGATGGCGCCGTACGGGCTGGAGTGGGACCGGGCCGGCATCTTCCCGCGCGAGCTGTTCAAGAAGTGCGCGGAGCTGGGCTTCCTCGGCATCAACCATGATCCACGCTTCGGCGGCAGCGGCCTGGACTACTGGTACGTCACGGCGTTCTGCGAGGAGCTCAGCTACAGCAAGAACGCGGGCGTGAACATGGCGCTCTTGGTGCAGAGCCAGATGGCCACGCCCATCATCAACGAGATCGGCACCGACGAGCAGAAGAAGGAGTTCCTGGAGCCGGCGCTCAAGGGCGAGAAGATCGCCGCGCTGGGCGTGAGCGAGCCGGGCTGCGGATCGGACGTGGCGAGCATCAAGACGACGGCGCGCAGGGACGGCGACGACTACGTCATCAACGGCTCGAAGATGTGGATCACCAACGGCACGCGCGCGGACTTCATCACGCTGGCGGTGCGCACGGGCGAGGCCGGCTACGGCGGCATCTCCCTGGTGACGTTCCCCACGGACGTGAAGGGCTTCGGCGTCTCCAAGAAGCTCGACAAGGTGGGCAACCTGTCCTCGGACACGGCCGTCCTGTACTTCGAGGACTGCCGCATCCCCGCGCGCTACGTGCTGGGCGAGGAGAACGAGGGCTTCTACCACATCATGACGAACTTCCAGGGCGAGCGCCTGGTGGGCGCCATCACCGCGGTGGCCGGCATGGAGCGGATGATGGAGGACGCCATCCAGTACGGCAACGAGCGCGAGGCGTTCGGCCGGCCGCTGATGAAGTTCCAGGTGTGGCGCCACAAGTTCGTGGAGCACCTGACGGCCATCGAGGCGGCCAAGCGGCTGACGTACCACGCGGTGGACCTCTTCGACCGGAAGGAGAACCCCGTGAAGGAGATCTCCATGGCGAAGCTGTTCGCGGGCGACCTGGCCCAGCGCGTGGCCTACGACGCCCAGCAGTTCTACGGCGGCATGGGCTACGTGGAGGAGACGCCCGTCGCCCGCATGTGGCGCGACGTGCGCCTCATCACCATCGGCGGTGGCACCTCCGAGGTGATGAAGGAGATCATCTCCAAGCTCTACGGCTTCTAGAAGGCCGTGAGCGCGGCTCGGGCGGACTTGGGTGTCCGGTCCGCCTGGGCGTGCTCCTTCAGCGGACGCCGCCCTGCTGCGAGGCGTAGGTGCCGCTCTGCTGCTCCTGCTCGAGCACCTGCGCCGCGGCGCTCCCCGCGGCCGCCGCGCCCGCGCCCTCCGGCGTCGCCGCCTTGTCCTTGGGCGAGCACACGCACCCGGCGGAGTTGCGGATGATGACGACGGCGCCCAACTCCATGTCCAGGTCGGTGCAGATCTTCACGCACTCGGTGGCCCGCTCCTTGGGCACGGCGGCGGTGGTGGCGGCCGCCGTGTAGCAGCCGGGGAGCACGAGCAGCGCCAGCAGTCCGATGAGTTTTCGGTTCATGCCCCCAGCGTCTATCACGGGCCCGATGGGCCTCAGCGCTTCCTGAACAGGGCCTCGGCGGCGCTCATGAGCGCGTCGCGGCTCGCCTTCGCGTGCAGGCCGCCCTCGCCAATCTGGAACAGCTCGCAGAAGTTGGCGCCGTCCTTGTCGGAGGGCACCTCCGCGAAGGGCTCCTTGCACTCCTTGGCGAAGCTCGCGTCGTAGTGCCGGCAGTTGCGACACGAGCGCACGTCCTCGTCACACTTCGGACACGTGTCGCTGCGGCCGACCTGGTTGGCGATGATGTCGAGCGTGTGTCCACAGTGCGCACAGCCGGCCATGACCACCTCCACGAGAGAGCAGGGGGGACATTCTGCCAGCGTGGCGTGACGGCCGGGAGGCCTAGCGTTGGAGGCTGGACACGAGCGCCGGGGTGCGCTCCGAGGGAGCGGGCGAGGGCGGCGCGGAGGGGCGCAGCTCCCCGAGGGCATCCAGGAGCTGATCATCCAGGCGCTTGAGGAGGAACAGCACGTAGGCGCCCACCAGGGACAGGGCGGCGGCCAGCACGGCCAGCATCATCCCGCGCTCCCACAGGTGCGCCTTCTCCATCACCCCGCGGCGCTCGGAGAACGTCTTGAGCTGGGCGGCGGCGGCCTTGTCGTCCAGCCGGTGGGCGTACTCCTGGGCCTGGGCGGTGCCGCGCTCCATCAGCCACTGGCCCTGCACCTGGAGCGCATCCGCCCGGGTGTAGCAGTAGACCGCCCCGCCCGAGGAGAGCAGGGTGAAGCACAGCGCCAGCGTCAAGCTCCGGGTGCCCATCGCCTCGTCCTCCGGAATCGCCATTGCGCGGGCCTCGACACCCACGACTGCCCCGGCTTCCCGAAGACAGTAGCGGATGGTAGGGAGCCCCCCTGACATGGGCAAGCCCTACCGTCCTAAAGACCACTATTTCCAGAAAGCCAAGCAGGAGGGCCTCCGAGCGAGGTCCGCCTTCAAGGTCGACGAGCTCATCAAACGCTTCCCCATGGTGAAGAAGGGCCATGTGGTGCTGGACCTGGGGGCCGCGCCTGGAGGGTTCCTCCAGATTCTCGCGGACGCGGTGGGCGGGACGGGGCAGGTGATTGGCGTGGACATCGTCGCCATCCGTCCCTTCACCCAGCGGCACGTGCGCACGGCGGTGCTGGACGTGCTCGCGGACGACTTCGACGCGAAGCTCACCGCGCTGCATGACGGCCTGTTCGACGCGGTCATCTCCGACATGGCGCCCAAGACGAGCGGCATCAAGGCCACGGACGAGGCGCGCAGCCTTCGGCTGGCGGGCAAGGCGCTGGAGCTGGCGCAGAAGCGGGGCCGGCCCGGCTCGTCCTTCGTGGCGAAGGTGTTCATGGGGGGCGACTTCGAGGACTTCCGCGACCAGGTGCGCGCCCTCTTCGAGGAGGTGAAGGTGGTCCGCCCCGAGGCGACGCGTGGCGCCAGCATGGAGGTCTACCTGGTGGGGCTGCGCCGCAAGGCGCCGTCGGAGGGGGCGCCCCCCGCGAGTTGATCCGCAATGTGGAACGGTGGGGCGGCCACCTGTGTCTAGAGTGCCGACCATGCACCACACCCTCCGGACCTGGGCATCCACTGTCGCGCTGTCGTTCGTGTCCCTGCTGCTCTTCGCCCCGCTCGCGCTCGGCGCCGCGGCGGCGAAGGCGCCTCCCTCGTGGAAGGACATCGACGCGCTGGAGTCGAATCAGCAGTACGAGGCCGCCGCGAAGGGCGCGGAGGCCCGGCTCGTCAAGGCGCGGGAAGGACAGGACGAGGCCGAGTGGACCCGCGCGCTCTTGCGCACGGTGCGCCTGCGCAGGGCGCTGCACGGCTACGAAACAGCGGTGCGCTTCCTGCGCGAGGAGCCCTGGCCCAAGGGGCAGCTGTCTCGCGCCGCGCTGAACCTCTACTACGCCAACTCGCTCGTCACGTACGCGCGCGTCTACAGCTGGGAGGTCCGCCAGCGCGAGCAGGTGGCGTCCTCGGGGCCGGTGGACCTGAAGGCGTGGACGTACTCGCAGCTCATCACCGAGGCGCAGCGCGCGTACGAGGACCTCTGGAAGCAGCGGCAGGCGCTGGGCCAGGAGCCGGTGAAGGTGCTGTCCGAGTACCTGCAGCTGAACACGTACCCGGAGGGCATCCGGCCCACGCTGCGCGACGCCGTCACGTACCTGCGCGTGGAGCTGCTCGCCGACAGCACGCACTGGCTGCCCGAGCAGGCCAACGAGGTCTTCAAGCTGGACTTGCGCTCGCTGCTGGAGGGCACGCCGGTGGTGGACCTGACGGACCCGAACATCCACCCGCTGGTGAAGGTGGCCGCGGTGCTGGGGGACTTGGAGTCCTGGCACCGCGCGGGCGGACGGCGCGAGGCGGCGCTGGAGGCGCGGCTGCGTCGCTACGAGGTGCTCCATCAGCACATCACCGACGCGGAGGACCGCACGCGCATCCGCGAGCACCTGGCCGCGCACCTGGCGGGCTTCAAGGACGTGCCCTGGTGGTCCATGGGGCAGGGGCTCTTGGCGGAGCAGGAGAACGCGGCGGGCCACGCGGTGCGCGCGCACGCGCTCGGCAAGGCGGGCATGGCGGCGTTCCCCAAGTCCCTGGGGGCCTCGCGGTGCCGGACGCTGGTGGAGTCGCTGGAGGCGCCGGACTTCCGCGTCGTCTCCATGCAGTCGGACGGGGCGAATCGTCGCTCGGTGGAGGTCACCCACCGCAACGTGCCGGCGCTCTACTTCCGGGCGTACCCGCTGGATGTCGAGGCGCGGCTGAAGAAGATCGACGACTACAACCTGCTGCCGTACGGCGACGCGCTCCTGCGCATCATCCGGAGCGCGAAGCCCCTGGCCTCGTGGACCACGCAGCTGCCCGCCACGCCCGACTTCCAGCAGCACCGCACCTTCGTCACGCCGCCGCTGAAGGACGTGGGCACGTACGTCATCGTCGCGTCCGCGCGGGAGGACTTCCGTGAGAAGGGCAACCGCATCGAGGCCTCGTTCCTCTCGGTGACGCCGTGGGTGGCCATCACCCGCAACATCCGGGGCCAGGGCGTGGACGCGCGCATCGTGAAGGGCGACACGGGCGTCGCCGCGCCCGACGTATCCGTGCGCCTGGTCCAGATGGACTACCGCCAGGGCTTGCGCACCGTGGCTCGGGCGAAGAGCAATGCCCAGGGCGAGGTGTCGTTCGACGCGCCGAAGGGCCCGAGCTACCAGACGTTCATCGTGGTGGTGGGCGAGGGGAAGTCCGCGCTGATGCTGCTCAACGGGGTGAACTTCTATCCCTTCTCGGAGCCGCGGGAGGTCGTGTCGTCGCTCGTCTTCACGGACCGCAGCGTCTACCGGCCGCTGCAGAAGCTGCAGTGGAAGGTGGTGGCGTACACCGGCCAGACGAGCCAGTCGCGCTACGAGACGATGCCGCACACCTCGGTGAAGGTGCGGCTGATCGACCCGAACTACCAGGAGGTGGCGTCGAAGGAGGTCCGCACGAATGACTTCGGCTCCGCCGCGGGTGAGTTCACGATTCCCACGGGGCGACTGCTGGGCGCGTGGCAGGTCCAGGTCGATTCGGGCGGCAGCACGTTGGTGCGCGTGGAGGAGTACAAGCGGCCCACCTTCGAGGTGACGCTGAAGGACCCGGACTCGCCCATGCGGCTCAACCGGCCGGCGACCTTCAAGGGCGAGGCGCGCTACTACTTCGGGCTGCCTGTGGCGTCCGGCACGGTGCGCTGGCGCGCGTACCGCGAGCCGGTGCTGCCCTGGTGGTGGTGGTACGACACGCGCTTCATCTCGCAGCAGCGGCAGCTGGTCGCCGCGGGCTCGTCGTCGGTGAAGGAGGACGGCGGCTTCGACATCACCTTCACGCCGGAGGCGGACGAGCGCTCCGCGAGCACGCCCGGGCTGACGTGGCGCTACCGCGTGGAGGCGGACGCCACCGACGAGGGCGGCGAGACGCGCTCGGCGGAGCGGGCGTTCCGCCTGGGCTTCGTCGCGGTGGAGGGCCGAGTGGAGACGGACACGGGCTTCCTGTCCCAGGGCGCGAAGTCCGAGGTGCGGCTCGTCCGCTCCACGCTGGACGGCGCGCCGCAGCCCGGTGAGGGCCGCTGGCGCCTGGTGTCGCTCAAGCAGCCCGCGCAGCCGCTGCTGCCGGCGGATGAGCCGATTCCCACGCCGCCGAACCTGAAGCAGGACCCCGCCGCCGCGCCTTCGCCCACGCCGGGGGACGCGCTCCAGCCGCGCTGGACGCAGACGTACAAGCCCGAGTCGGTGCTGGCACGGTGGGCGGATGGCGCCGAGCGCGCCAAGGGCAATGTCCAGCACGGCCAGGACGGCGTGGCCAAGGTGACGCTGCCCGCGCTCGAGGCCGGTGCCTATCGGCTGCACTACGAGACGAAGGACGCCTTCGGGCAGACCTTCACCGTGGCACGCGAGCTGCTGGTGGCCGGAACGAAGTCGCCGGCCGAGCTCGCCGCGGCGCTGGTGGTGGAGAAGTCCTCGGTGCGCGTGGGCGAGAAGGCGCGCCTGCTGGCCACGTCCGGCTTCGAGGGACAGCCGCTGGTGCTGGACCTGTACCAGGGCGACAAGCGCATCCTGCGCAAGGCGCTGGTGGCGGGCGAGGCCGCGTCGGTGGTGGAGATTCCGGTGACGGAGGCGATGCGCGGCGGCTTCACGGCGGTGCTCGTGGCCGTGCGCGACTGGCAGTTCGTGCGCTTCACCGAGCACGTGTTCGTGCCGTGGGACAACAAGGAGCTGCAGCTGGAGTTCTCCACGTTCCGCGACAAGATCCGCCCCGGCGCCAAGGAGACCTGGCGCGTGACGGTGAAGGGGCCCCAGGGCGCGAAGGTGGAGGCGGGCGCCGCGGAGCTGCTCGCGTATATGTACGACCAGTCCCTGGACCTGTTCGCGCCGCACACGCCGCCGAGCGTCGCCAGCCTCTACCCCAATCGCGCGGAGTCGGTGGACCTGGGGACCTCGCTGACCATGTCGCATGCCCAGTGGCTGGTGTCACAGGGCTACGGAGAGTTCTCCTCGTGGACGCCGCCATCGTCGGACCGGCTGCGGTTCGATGATGGCTATGGCGTGGGAGGACCCGGGCGTCGGCACCGGTCCGCGCGCATGAGCGTCGGTGGCGTCGCCAGTCCGTCCGCGGCGGCTCCGGAGATGGCCCGGAACGAGTCGAGGGTGATGCGCGAGCAGGATGCCTCCGAGGGGGCTCCGCCGCCTCCTCCTCCGACGCCGCCCATGGAGCAGAAGGCGAAGGCGGAGAAGCCCAACCCGGGTGGCCAGGCCGAGGCGCCGTCCAGCGGGCTGCGCTCCAACTTCGCGGAGACGGCGTTCTGGGTGCCGCACCTCATCACGGGCAACGACGGGTCCGCGTCGTTGGAGTTCACGGTGCCCGACTCGGTGACGGCCTGGAACGTCTGGGTCCACGGCCTCACGCGGGACTTGAAGGGTGGCTCGGCGCAGCGCACCACGCGCAGCATCAAGGAGCTGATGGTGCGGCCGTACGTGCCGCGCTTCCTGCGCGAGGGAGACCGCGCGGTGCTGGAGGTGGTGGTGAACAACGCCTCCGAGCAGCAGAAGCAGGGCACGCTCACGCTGGACATCATCGACCCGGACACGCGCAAGAGCCTGCTGTCGGAGTTCGGCGTGAAGAACGCGTCGCAGGCCTTCACGGTGGCGGCGGGGCGGGGGACCAGCCTGCGCTTCCCGCTCACCACGCCGACGCGCGTGGGGCAGGTGGCCTTCCGCGTGGAGGCCCGCTCGGGTGACTTGAGCGACGGAGAGCTGCGGCCCTTGCCCGTGCTTCCCGGCCGCGTGCACCTGGCGCAGTCGCGCTTCGTGACGCTCAAGGGCCCGGGCTCGAAGACGATGCGCTTCGACGACTTGAAGAACGGCGGAGATTCCACGCGGGTGAACGAGCAGCTCGTCGTCACGGTGGACACGCAGCTCTTCTACTCCGCGCTCCAGGCGCTGCCGTACCTGGTGGACTACCCCTACGAGTGCTCGGAGCAGACGCTCAACCGCTTCGTGTCCTCCGGCATCCTGGGCAGCCTCTACGACAAGTACCCGGCCGTCGCGAAGATGGCGAAGGAGATGAGCCAGCGCGAGAGCCAGTTCGAGACCTGGGACGCGGTGGACCCGAACCGGAAGATGGCCCTGGAGGAGACGCCCTGGCTGGAGATGGCCAAGGGCGGCCGCGAGGGCAACGCGGGCCTGGTGAAGGTGTTGGACCCGAAGGTGGCGCGCGCGGAGCGGGACTCGGCGATGGCGAAGCTGCGCAAGGCGCAGACGTCCAGCGGCGGCTTCCCCTGGTGGCCCGGTGGCCCGCCGTCGCCGTACATGACGCTCTACATCCTGCACGGCCTGTCGCGCGCCATGGAGTACGGCGTGGAGGTCCCGGCGGACATGACGAGCCGTGCGTGGGAGTACGTGGCCCGGCACTACCGTGAGGAGTACTCCGAGAAGCTGATGAAGAAGGGGGTGGGCTGGGAGTTCCTCACCTTCCTCAACTACGTGGCGTCCAACTATCCGAACGCGAGCTACACGGGCGACGCGCTGACCGAGGACGAGCGCAAGGCGATGCTCGCCTTCAGCTTCACGCACTGGAAGAAGCACTCGCCGTACCTGAAGGGCTACCTGTCCCTGACGCTCAAGCGCGCGGGGCGCAACACGGACGCGCTGAAGGTCTGGGACAGCGTGATGGACTCGGCGAAGACGAGCGAGGAGCTCGGTACGTACTGGGCGCCCGAGGACCGAAGCTGGCTCTGGTACAACGACACCACGGAGACGCACGCCTTCGCGCTGCGCACGCTGACGGAGCTCCGGCCGAAGGACACCCGTCGCGAGGGACTGGTGCAGTGGCTCTTGCTCGACAAGAAGCTCAACCACTGGAAGTCCACGCGGGCCACGGCCGAGGCGCTCTACGCGCTGGTGAAGTACCTGGAGGCCGAGGGCGCGCTGGGCATCCGCGAGGACGCGAAGGTGACGGTGGGCCCGCGCGTGGTGCGGATGGAGTTCGCCCCGGACGCGTACACGGGGAAGAAGAACCAGGTCGTGGTGCCCGGGCCGGAGCTCCAGCCGGAGACCATGAGCAGCGTGGTGGTGGAGAAGACGACCAAGGGCTTCGCCTTCGCGTCTGCCACGTGGCACTTCTCCACGGAGATGCTGCCCGAGGAGGACCGGGGGGACTTCTTCCAGGTGTCGCGGCGCTACTTCCGTCGCGAGCGCGAGGGCAAGCAGGTGGTGCTCCAGCCGCTGAAGGAGGGCGCGATGATTGCCCCGGGTGACGAGGTGGAGGTGCAGCTGTCGCTGCGCACCAAGCACGCGGCGGAGTACGTCCACCTGCGAGATCCGCGCGCGGCGGGCCTGGAGCCGGAGAACGTGCAGTCCCGGCACCAGTGGGACCTGGGCATCGTCTGGTACGAGGAGACGCGGGACTCGGGCTCGAACTTCTTCTTCGAGTGGCTGCCTGCGGGTGAATACACCTTCAAGTACCGGCTGCGCGCCAACATGGCGGGGACGTTCCGCGTGGGGCCCGCCACCGTGCAGTCCATGTACGCGCCGGAGTTCACCGCGTACTCGTCGGGAGCGGTGATCACGGTGGGCGCGGCGAAGTAGGCTCGCTCCGGGGCCCGGGCCGAGCGGGCCCGGGTCTCCTGGAAGCGAGTGTCGTCATGTCCTTGTCGCGCGGTCTGTGTCGGTCGAGTGGGTGGCTGCTGCTGTGTCTCGGTGTGGCGTGCTCCGATGGCGACGCGGAGCCTCCCGCCCCTGTTCCCGGGTACCAGCTGTCCCCCGAGCGCGCCGCGCGATTGGAGGCGCTGAGGACGGAGGTCCTCGCGGACACGTGCTACCAGGGGGAGGACACCCGCGGGTGTCCCAGCGTGACGGTGCCGTTCGCGCCGACGCGCGACTTCGCCATGAAGGACAGCACGGGCGAGGCGCTGCTCATCGTCGACGACTTCACCACGTTGTCCCCGAGGCTCTTGCGTTATCGCAACCGGCTCCAGGGGTATTACCAGGCGCTGGAGGGTGGTGACGTCGTCCCGGCGGACCCGGAGTGGCTGCTTCCTCCCAAGCTCCACGAGGCGCTGACCACCTTCGCCACCGAGGACTTCATCCCGGCCGAAGCGCTGCGCGCGCTGGCGGAGCCGCTGCGGGCCCACTATCCCGCGCAGGGTCGACAGAGCGTGGGACACGGCAACACCGTGTTCTCCCTGTTGGTGGAGGCCAACCCCCGGCAGCCCATCGTCGTGATGGACCATCCGGGCCTCTATGAGTTGTCGCGCTCGGAGTTCTGCGAGCCTACCGGTGAGCCCGGGGCTTTGGAGCGACTGCGGGGGAGGGCGCAGCGCGCGGCCACGGGGCTGCGGAGCATCATCGAGCGACACGACGTCCGCTTCGTGAACCTGAGCCTGGGCGAGACGGTCGACACCCTGAGGCGCACCTGGCCCCAGTACTGCTCGGGAGAGGCGCCGGGAGTGGAGGTCCTTCGCGCGAAGCTGGCCGCCTACGCCCCCATCGCGCAGGTGCTCTTCGCCACGCCCGGTGTCTTCACCGCGCAGGCCGCCATCGACGCCAAGGATCCGCTGGACTACCCCTACGATTACCCGTCGGCGGAGTACCCGAACCGGCTGCGCGTGGGCTTCTTCACGACGCTCGACTCAGGACTCGATGCCTCGGGGCGGGGAGACGCGTCGAAGCTGGAAGGGTGGCCCGCGCGCGAGAACGTCGACGTGTACCTGAACAGCGGCGTGCTCCCGACGCGCCCCTTCACGCACAACGCGACGCCGTGGCTCCAGGTGGACAGCTTCGGCGTGGACATCTTCCCCATCACCGCGGCGACGACGTCGTGGATGGCCCCGCTGGCGCTGTCGCGCTTCATCCACGTCCGCTATGAGCGCTTCGCGGACAGGACGATGACCGACGAGCTCATCCAGCGCATCACCAAGTGGATGGTGCCCTCGGCCTGTGAAGACCTGCCCAATCTGGTCTGCGTGTTCCAGGATCCGCTCGCGCACGGGCAGCTCGAAGTCACCCGGCTGGGCTACAGGCCTCGCGAGTACGTCGCGCCCTGACGTCCGGGGTGGCTACTCGCCGCAGGTGGCGGCGTTGTCGGTGGGGTGCAGCGTCGCGATGCCGTAGGTGCCGTTGCGCGTACCGCACCAGATCTGCCAGCGCGTGTTGCCCAGGTCCTTCGCGGCGTACACGCCACCTTCCTTCTTCGCCCCATCCCGAGCGCAGCAGCGCGCGAAGGCCCGCGTCCCGATCGACAACAGGCCCACCGCGTCCTGCGAGTCGGTGAACCCGCCCACGCGCTTCTCGCCGCAGGACCACGGGGCCACGCCCTGGAAGCGGATGAGGTACTGCTCCTTCGTCTTCGCGGAACCCCCGCGCACCGGGCCGCCGTAGCAGATGCGTCCCTCCGCCTCGAGCTGGGCGTAGCGCGGCAGGAAGTGCAGCCCGCCGATGGGGCCACGCTGCCAGTCATCCCCACAGAACACGTGCGTGAAGGCGTTGCGCGGCCCCGTGCTCACCCAGAGGCTCGTCAGCCAGTCGATGTTCGCCTGCCGGTTGCCAGGACGCCCCGCCGCGGACAACGCCGTCTGGAGCCGCGAGTCGTCGTAGTGCCGGGTGACGAAGCGCCGCACGTCCGCCGCGCTCACGCTCACGTCCGGCCGCGCGGGGCACAAATCCAACACCTCCCGGTCCATCGCGGACAGGGGAGGGGGCTTGGCGAACAGCGGCTCTCGCGAGCACGTCGTCGCGCAGCCCGTGGCCGCCTTCCACGACACGGCGGGCTTCGTCTCCGCGGCGTAGCGGGGAGCCTCGGCGCTCGGCGCGGTGACGACGACGGGCGCGCGGCCCTCCTCCTCACGCTCCGCCAGTTGCCTCTCACGACTGCGTGCACGCTCGGACGCATCCGCCCGGTCCGCCGCCGCCAGCGTGGCCGCGCTCGGTGCCGACGGGGCCGCGGACTCCTCGGCGCCCTCGCACAGCACCCAGCCCTCGGCGGAGGGGCCCCGCAGCTTGCACCACGCTCGAGCAGGCCCGCCCTTCTTGATCAACGGATACGTCTTCCCGGCCTCCACGGTGAAGACGACGCGGGAGGACTCGGGCTGCTCCACCGCGTCGACGGAGGACTCGGAGACGAACGCGCCCGGGCCCGCGAGGGCGGGGAGGGCGCTCAGCAGCAGACCGAGGCTCAGGGCGGCGGAAAGACGCATGGTGCGCGGGACTGTATCCCAATCCCACCCCGCCCCTCGACACGAGGGACGGGACGGGCCACTCCTCGGGCACCAGGGACGCACCACCCCCGGTGGGAATTCACGCCAGCTTGACGCGCGCCGCCTTCAGCTTGCCCACCTGGAGCGTGTACTCGCCGGCGCCGAGCTCCGCCTTCGGATCCGTGGCCTTCTCGCCGTTCACCCGCACGCCGCCCTGGGCCAGCATCTTCCGGCCCTCGGTCGACGACGCCACCAGCTTCGCCTCGGCCAGCACCTTCGTCAGCGGCAGCGTGGGCGCGCCGCCCAGCGACACGTCCACCTGGGGCAGCGCGTCCGCGGACAGCTCCTTCTTCGCGAAGCGCTTCTCGAAGTCCTCCTCCGCCTTGCGGCCCGCCTCCTCGTCGTGGAAGCGCGCCGTCATCTCCCGGGCGAAGGCCACCTTCGCAGCCTTGGGGTGCACCTCGCCGCTCGCCACCTTGGCCTTCAGCTCCGTGACTTCCTTGAGCGTCTTCGAGGAGAGCAGCTCGTAGTAGCGCCACATCAGGTCGTCGGTGATGCTCATCAGCTTGCCGAACATGGTGTCCGCCGGCTCGCTGACGCCCACGTAGTTGTCCAGGCTCTTGGACATCTTGTCGCCGACGATCTTGCCGTCGATGAGGCGGGCACCCAGGCCCTCGAGGATGGGGCCCGTCATGATGACCTGCGGCGCCATGCTCTCCTCGCGCATGAGCTGCCGGCCCACCAGCAGGTTGAAGAGCTGGTCCGTCGCGCCCAGCTCCACGTCCGACTTCAGCGCCACGGAGTCGTAGCCCTGCAGCAGCGGGTAGAGCAGCTCGTGGATGGCGATGGAGACGTTGTCCCGGTAGCGCTTCTTGAAGTCGTCACGCTCCAACATGCGCTGCAGCGAGTAGCGCGACGCCAGGCGAATCATCCCCTCGGTGCCGAGCTTGTCGAGCCACTCGGAGTTGAAGCGGACCGTCGTCTTGTCCGCGTCCAGCACCTTGAAGACCTGCTGCTTGTACGTCTCCGCGTTGGCCTTCACCTCGTCGCGGGTGAGCGCCGGACGCGTGGCGTTGCGCCCCGTGGGGTCTCCAATCAGCGCCGTGAAGTCACCGATGAGGAACACCACCGAGTGGCCGAAGTCCTGGAAGCGCCGCATGCGCGTGAGCAGCAGCGAGTGGCCCAGGTGCAGGTCCGGCCGGCTCGGGTCGAACCCCGCCTTGATGACCAGCGGCTTGCCCGAGTCATACGAATACTGGAGCTTCTTCTTCAGGTCCTCGGGCGAGTGGAGGTCCACCGTGCCGCGGGTGACTTCTTCGAACTGCTCCTCGGGGGTCGCCTTGCGCAGTGCGTCCTGATTCATGGCCGGCGGACCATAACCGAAACCTCCGCCCTGCACGCGAGCCTTCCGCTTCCGGAAGTTCAGGTACCCGGCAGGTGGACGCGCACGCGCTCGATGCTCCGGCCGCGGCCGGTGGCGTCGTCGATGTCCACCACCACGCCCTGCAGGTAGACGAGCCGCTCCGCCACTTCATAGGGCGCGTGCTTCTGCCCCAGGAAGCGCGCCAGCGACTGCTCCTTCTTCATCCCGATGACGGAGTCGAGCGGGCCACACATGCCCACGTCGGTGATGAAGGCCGTGCCGCCGGGGAGGATGCGCTCATCCGCCGTCTGCACGTGCGTGTGCGTGCCCACCACGACGGACACCCGCCCGTCCAGGTGCGCCCCCATGGCGTTCTTCTCGCTGGAGGCCTCGCAGTGCATGTCCACGAGGACGCACGGCGTTCGCTTCTTCAGCTCCTCCACCAACCCCAGCACCACCTCGAAGGGGTTGTCGTGGGGACGCATGAAGACGCGGCCCTCCAGGTTGATGACCCCCAGCGCGCGCCCGTCCGGGAGCGTCACCAGGCCATGGCCCTTGCCCGGGGTGTCCTTGGGGTAGTTCGCGGGCCGGAGCAGCTTGTCCGGCCGCGCCGTCACCCAGGGGATGATGGATTTCTTGGACCAGAAGTGGTTGCCGCTCGTGAGCAGGTCCACGCCCGCGGACAGCAGGGTGTCGGCCGTCTCCGGAGAGATGCCGGCACCCTGGTCGCTGTTCTCCGCGTTGGCGATGGTCACTTCGATGCCATGGGTGGCCTTCAGACGTGGCAGGAGGGCGCGGACGGCTTGAAGCCCCGGACGACCCACCACGTCTCCCATGAAGAGGACCTTCACGTATCCAGGAACTCTGGCTCGCGATGCAGGCCGCGGTAGACCTCGGACTCGGTCACCACGAGGTCCATGTCCACGTCGTCACCCGTCGTGGGCAGGACGGAGACCAGCTGCTCCTTGAAGGCCAGCCCCACGCGCCTGCTCCGGGGACTCGCCGCGCGCAGGGTGGCGTCGTAGTAGCCGCCTCCGCGCCCCAGCCGCTTGCCGTCCTCCGTGAAGCCCAGTCCCGGCACCACGAACAGGTCGATCTGCTCCACCGCGATGAGGTCCGACGCGTTCGTCGGCTCCCTCACGCCCAGTCGCCCGGGCTCCAGCTCCAGCTCCGACTTGATGGCCCGGAAGGAGAGGATTCGCCCGTGCACATGGGACAGCGGGTAGCAGACGACCTTCCCGTCCTGCAACGCCGCCTTGAGGATGTCCTGCGTGGGGACCTCGCCCTTGATGGGGGCGTAGAGCGCCACATACCGCGCCTTCTCGTAGTACTTCGTCGCCAGGAATCGAGATTGGACCTTGAGACCCCGCGTATCGATGAGATCGGGCGTCATCGCCTTGCGGCGCGCCGTCAACTCATCCCGCAGCGTCTGCTTCCTCGCCGCCGCCGCCTCTTCCACCACCGTCTCGCTCACCGCCGCCGCTCCACAGAAAAAGTCCCCCGCCGCATGGCCGTGTGCCCAGCGTCCATTGAACCCTCAAAAGCCAGGTGGGAACCGAAATCATGCCGCCGCAGGCTTCCCTCATCCCCCGCGAGGAGGGAGGGCTTGCACATGGCGACCGAAACGGACCCCGGAATGGACGTATCGGTTCGAATTTCTGCTGGGCATCACGCGCCCCGCAGGGGACAGCCCTTGAAACAAAGCTACAGTGCCACCAAGGTCCCGAAATTACAGCGAAAACTCGTGACCACCTTTTGAAATGATAAGGATGGAGGGCGGCGAGGTCAAGGCGTCCTCGCGCGTTTACAAGGCGGGCGCAGGCCCCCTATGATGGCAGTCCCCCACACCCCGCACATGCCGCCCTCGCTTCTAAACAAGGGACTCGTGACGGCTCTTTCCGTCGCCTCCGGCCTCGCCTGGGCGGGACCGAAGCTCGCAGGCCCCTACACGGGGGATACCTACGGGCAGGTGGACCTGCACATGGAAGGCGAGCGCCTGGTGGGCTTGTCCGCCGGGTCCGGAGGTGGCTGCAAGTTCGCCCCCGCCACGGAAGTCCTGTCCGGAGAGTTCCAGGGCAACGTCCTGGTGGCCACGGTGCAGCTGTGCCTGGAGGGCCCCCCGCCGGACTGCGTGGGGGTGAGGCCCTTCACGGCGCTGGCCGTCTACAACCCCAACTCGCTGGTGCTCAGCGCGCACTTCCGACTGCCGCCCAAGTGTCATTCGCCGGGGTTGAAGGACTCGGTGCTGACGCTGCGCGGAGTCCGGGGGGGCGGAGCCGGTGGAGCGCGAGGAGGAGGCGCCCGCCGCGACCGACGACTCGGAGGCGTCCGTGGCGCCGGTGAAGGACGCCGCGGCGGCGCGGCCCCAGCCCCTGGGGACCCGGCCGGTGGAGCTGGGGCAGAACCTGCTGGCGAACGGCAAGTGGGACATGGCCCGGGCGCGCTTCGAGGCGGCGCTGGCCGAGGACAACAGGGACATCGACGCGCTGGTGGGCATGGCGGCCAGCAACCTGGGCTCGGGCAACGCGGTCCGGGCGGTGGAGTACCTGGAGCGGATCCGCCCGGTGCCGCCGGCGCGGCCGGATGTCTACGCGTGGCAGGCGTACGCGGCCGAGCAGCAGGGCTTCAAGGGGCGCGTCGCGCCGCTCTTGCGCAAGGCGCTGGAAGGGAACTGGGCGCCGGAGAGCCCGAAGCCCTGGGAGGCGGTGCTGGTGCGGGCGCTCGCCTCGGACATCGAGCTGGCGCAGAAGTCGGTGAAGAATCGCAAGCGCGCGCCGGGCCGCGAGTCGGCGGGAGCCGGAAGCTCGAGCCCGTGAGCCAGACGCCCTCGCCTCCGAAAGCCCAGCGGGTCTTCGGCCCCTATGAAATCCTCTCCGTGCTCGGCAAGGGCGGCATGGCGGAGGTGTACCGCGCGCGCGTGCTGTCGGGCCCGCGCGAGGGGTGGACCGTCGCGCTCAAGCGGCTGTTGCCGGCGCTGACGGCGGACCCGGACTCGGTGACGTTGTTCTCGCGCGAGGCGCAGCTGTCCAAGCAGCTGCACCACCCGAACATCGTGACGGTGTTGGATGCCGGTGAGCTGGAGGGCATCTACTTCATCGTCATGGAGTTGGTGGACGGGCGGGACCTGGGGCAGATCCTCCGCCGCTGCAAGGTGCGAGGCATCCCCCTGCCGCTCGACTTCGCGGTGTACCTGGGCAAGGTGCTGCTGGAGGCGCTGGCGTACGCGCACTCGGCCACGGGCGCGCAGGGCGAGCCGCTGGGCATCGTCCACTGCGACGTGTCCCCGTCGAACCTGTTCATCTCCCGCGTGGGGGAGATCAAGCTGGGGGACTTCGGCGTCTCGCGCGTGCTCGTGGACGGCAAGCTCCAGGAGGGCGAGGTGCTGGGCAAGCCGTACTACCTCTCCCCGGAGTCGCTGCTGGGCGAGGTGAGCCCGGAGGCGGACCTGTGGGCGGCGACGGTGGTGCTCTACGAGCTGCTCACGCTGGAGCGTCCGTTCACGGGCGCCACACCGGACGAGGTCTTCCAGGCCATCCGCTCCCGCACGTACCGGCCGCTGCGCGAGCTGCGTCCGGAGGTGCCGGAGGCGCTCGAGGACGTCGTGCGGCGCGCCTTCTCCGAGCGCCCCGAGGACCGGTTCACCACGGCGGAGTCCTTCGCCCAGGCGCTCGCGCCGCACTACGACGAGCGCGTGGGGACGCCGCTGGCCATCGCCGCGGTGGTGCGCGGGTTGTTCGGCGCCAGCGACATCATGCCCGCGGTGGTGGTGGCTCCGCCTTCCTCGGGCCCCTCGGGTACGGAGTAGGGGAGCGGCCACGCGCCCCGCTGTCGCCTCGATGGTGGCAGTCCCACGCGGGCGCGAGGATGGCGAACTTCCTCGCATGCCGCGCCAGGTGCGCGCGGCGCCCCCTCGCGAGGACCGCCATGGCCACCCAGAAGCCGCAGCCGCCGAAGCCCGAAGAGTCCGCCCCCGAGCGCAAGACGCGTGAGGAGCAGCCCGAGCGGCTGCCCGCCCGGCCCGAGGAGCCTCGCGAGGACGGGATGCCTGGCTATGGCCAGCCGGACGAAGAGGTGCGCGAGAAGTCGCTGCCAGACCAGCAGTGGTAGCGCGGAGGGACGGCTCACCGCGCCGCGCGCGAGGTGTCATTCCCCGTCCAGCATCGGTGGCAGGTTCCCGCTGTCGGGCTCGGGCTCGGCGGTGATGCGCAAGGAGCCCTGCTCCAGGTCGAAGGGGGCCAGCCGGTCCTGCCAGGTGGTGAAGTTGCCGATGGACAGCAGCCCGAAGGCGCTGAACTTGCCGTCCGTCCCCTCGTAGCGGTTGTGGTCCATCCGCAGGCCCGGGCGCGCGGTGTCGCGTCCCAGCTTCACGAAGCTCGTCATGTCGCGCAGCGTGTTGCCGTAGACCTGCAGGTCCGTGACGACGAGCGGCTCGTCCGCGGCGAGCCGCAGCCCCGAGTCCTCCGTCCGCTCGATGATGTTGTCGAGCACCCGCACCCGGTGCGCCCGGACGATTCGGATGCCCTGGCCGTTGGCCCGGTTCGCGAAGTTGAAGATGTCCGTCACCACGTTGCCCTTCACCAGCACGTCCACCGGATTGTCCACGGGGGAGATGCCGCCGATGGAGATGCCCCGCCCCGCATGGAAGATGGCGTTGCCGATGATGCGGATGTTCGTGGCGTCCTCGTGCACCAGCACCGCCTCCGCCGCGGACGTCGTCGCCTGCCACGGGAAGCGCTCCAGGTTCGGGAAGCGGAAGAACACGTTGCTCTGGATGGCCAGGTTGTCACACGCCTTCACGTCGATGCCGTTCTCCCCGCAGTCGTGCATCTGGTTCCCCTCGATGAAGAGCGCCGAGGGGCGGCCCTCGTTGGGCTGGCACTGCACGGCGTCTCCCGAGGCGTCATGCAAATCGTTCCCCACGATGAAGACCTCGCGCGACGTGCCCTTCACCACGACGGCGTGGGAGTCCTGACCCCACCGCGAGAAGTCGTGCACCTTGTTGCCGGAGATGAGCAGCCGTGAGGCGTCGCTGACGACGACACCACCGCCCGCGCGCCCGCCGTGGAGCACCGAATCGGTGAGCTGCGTGCACGTGGTGTCGTCCTCGAACAGCGCGGCGAACGAGGGCCGCTCGCGCACGTCCACCTCGACGAGCTCGACCACCCAATAGGGCTGGCTCAGCATCACCAGGCTGCCCACGTCGGTGGAGGAGGGGACGATGACGGGGCGCGAGGCGCGCTCACCTCGCAGGACGATGGGCGCCGAGGCCGTGCCGGCGCGCGCCTTCAGCGGCGTGAGGGCGACCTGCTCCGGATAGATGCCCGCATGGACCTGGATGATGTTCCCCGGGTGGGCCTCCCTCACCGCCGCCATGATGGTGGTGAAGGGATTGGCCGGAGAGCCGAGCGGCGCGTCGGCATCCCGAGGTCCCGTGTTCGCGACGTGGAGCGTGGCGCCGCGCGCCGCCTCCGGGCCCGGGCAGCGATCTCGAAACGCACTCGCGGCCTCGAGCGGCGTCGCGTCCTCATCCCACAGCGGCGCGCTCGCGACCCGCGTGGCTCCCTCCACCGTCGAGGACGCCTCCTGCCCCGAGCCCTCCATGCCCGGTGCGCACGCGAGCGCGAGCCCTCCCACGAGCACCGCGAATCGATGCGTCAGCCACTGCTTCCACCCTGAGCCCATCCCCATGTGTTCCCCCCGTGCATCGGCAGCGAAAAGGATGGTTTCCACCGGAGCGGGCATGTTCAAGGACCATGCACCCCAGGGGGGATGGGGCATTCAACGCCGGATGCTCGCGCTCATGATGTGCGGCCGCGTCCATTGCACCTGTCGCCGCGTCTTGCACTCTGCAAGCGCGGCGGGCCACTCACGGCCTCAGCCTGCGAGCGCCCTGACGGTGGGGACGTGACGACGCAGGGCGTCGACGACCTGGCGCACGTCGTCCTCGCGCGTCTCGGAGCCCAGGCTGAAGCGCAGGCTGCCTCGGGCCTCGGCCGCCGTCAGGCCCATGGCCCGGAGCACATGCGAGGGCGTCAGCGTTCCGGAGGCACACGCGGCGCCCATCGACACGCAGATTCCCTCCAGGTCCAACGCGATGAGCAGCGCCTCGCCCTCGACACCGTCGAAGCGCAGGTTGCTGGTGTTGGGCACGCGCGGCGCGCCCGCGCCGTTGACCGCCACGCCCGGCACCTCGGCGAGCACCGCTTGCTCGAAGGCATCTCTCAGCGCGCCGACATGCGAGGCCACCTGGGGCTGCTCGCTCGCGGCCAGCTCCAGCGCGAGCGCGAGCGCCTCCGCATGCGGGATGTTCTGCGTCCCACCGCGCCGGCCGCCTTCCTGGTGTCCCGGCGTGAGGGCCTGCACGTCCACGCCCTTGCGCACCACCAGCACGCCGACACCCGAGGGGCCGCCGAACTTGTGCGCGGACAGGGACAAGAGGTCCGCGTCCACCTCGCGCAACGACAGCGGCACCTTGCCCGCCGCCTGCACCGCGTCCGTGTGGAAGAGCACGCCCTGCTTGCGACACGCGCGCGAGATTTCCGCCGCGGGCTGCACCACGCCCGTCTCGTTGTTGGCCCACATCAGTGAGCACAGCGCGGTGTCCGGCGTCAGCGCCGCGAGCAGGTCCTCCTCGCGCACCCGTCCGTCCGCGCCCGGCGCCACCCGCTCCACCTGCGCGCCCTCGCGCTCCAGCCGCGCCACCGCGCCGAGCAGGGCGGGGTGCTCCACCGAGGATGTCACCACCCGCCGCCGCTCCGCCACGGGACGCGCGTGGAAGGCGCCCACCAGCGCGAGCGCGTCCGCCTCGCTGCCGGAGGCGGTGAAGCAGATCTCCTTCGGCTCACAGCCCAGCACCCGCGCCACTCGGGCCCGGGCGGCATCCAGCCTCGCGCGGGCCTCGCGTCCGGCCGCGTGCACGCTGGACGCGTTGCCGTGGCCCCCTTGCGAGAAGGCGCGCGCGAGCAGCGAGGCCACCTCCGCGCGCACGGGCGCGGCGGCGTTGTGGTCCCAGTAGATCACGAGTCCTGCGCGGACAAGAGCGACACGGGCCGCTCGTCGGCGACGCCGAAGGCCTCGAGGAAGCGGTTCACCAGCTCGCGCTTGAGCGCCTTGCGCTGCGCCGCCTTGCCCGACAACGGCAGCCGCGCGCCCGCCATGCTGCCGTGGCCTCCGGACGAGCCGCCGTAGTCCTCGAAGATCTCGCGGATGAGCCGGCCCGCGTTCATCCGCCGGTCCTTCACGCGCAGGCTGAAGTAGAGCTGGTTGCGGTATGTGCCGAAGGCCAGCGACCACTTGGTGCCCTCGAGGAACATCAGCCGCTCGGCCACCTCCGCCACCATGTCCGGGGAGTAGACCTCCTCCAGGTCCGTGACGATGGCGGTGCCGTACACCTTCGCCCGCTCGAAGGCCGTGTGGTACAGCTGGAAGTAGCGCGCCGGCAGCTCCGGGTGTTCGATCTGCGCGAGCATCGACTTGTCCATGCGCGGGAACAGCCACAGGTAGCTGTCGATGTCCGTCTGCGTCGTCTCGCGACCCAGGTCCCGCGTGTCCGCCTTGATGCCGTAGAACAGGCCGGTGGCGACCTCCACCGAGGGCTCCACGCGCGCGGCGCGCAGGTACTCCACCAGCATGGTGGACGTGGCGCCGAAGTCGCCGCCCACGTCCGCGAAGGGCGAGGCCAGGCTCTCCTCACGCAGCGGATGGTGGTCCACCACCAGGTGCGCCTCCATGCGCGCGGGCAGCGAGTGGTTGCCCACCTTGGGCTGCGTGTCCACCAGGCCGAACAGGTCGTACTCGTCGAAGTCCAGCTGCGACACGTGCGAGACGGGCAGCCGCAGCACCTTCACGAAGGCGATGTTCTCCGCCCGGCCGATGATGCCCCCGTAGCCCACCTGGGCCTCCAGGTTCGCCCGGCGCTCGAGCAGGTGGGCGAGCGCCACCGCGGCGGCCAGCGAGTCCGGATCCGGGTTGTCGTGGGTGAGGATGAGCGCCTTGCGATGGCCCTTGGCCACCTCGAGCAGCCGCTCCAGCTTGTCCCGCGCCGACAGCAGGGCCAGTCGCGGTGGCGGAGGCTCCGTCAGCTCGCCCCCCGAGGCTCCCTGGGCACGGCGGCTGTTGAAGGACTGTGTCACGGGCATGGAGTGGTCTTCTTTACTTCCTCCGGCTCCGGGTTTCGAGGGGCCGGCTGGTGCGGGGTGTCTGCCGCACACCAAAGTTGCAGATGCCCCGGCCGACGTTCACGGAGGGGCGGAAGGCCGGGTGGCCGGACGCCTTCCTGCTCCGGGTGCGGAGGCCCACCCTTCCGGACGGCGGCTCTTGCCGGCCGGAGGGGGCCTGGTCTTCCTGATGGGAGGCGACCTAGTTGTTGATGGCCTTGTACTTGCGGCCCAGGTCCCGGAAGTACTTCACGCCGTTGTCGAGCGAGTTCTCCATCGCGTCCATCAGCACCGTGCGGAACTGCGCCGCCGGGCCGCGGAAGCACTCGTAATAGCGCTGCCGATCGATGGAGTGGATGACCGCCGGCATGTAGTTGTTGCGCAGCAGGATGAGGTTGCTGCACATGCGCCCCACCTTCCCGCTGTGCTCGGTGAAGGGGAAGATCTGCAGGAACATGTGCTGCACGGTCGCGGCCTGCTTGATGGGGTGGAACTCGCGGAACTCCGCGCTGGCCGTGTAGTCCACGAGCTTCTCCATTGCGGGCTGGATCTTCGCGGGCTGGTGGATGTCGTGGAAGTACGTGCGGTGCAGCGGCATGTCCTTGCGCAGCCCCGAGCGCTCACGCTCCTTGGCGAGCTCCTTCTCCGTGCGCTCCCGTCGCTCCATGCGCGCGCGCTCGGCCAGTGCCTCGGGGGTGTTCCCGAGGAAGAGGTCGTGCATCCGCTTGATGGTGGTGAGGGTGATCTGCGCCTGCTTCTTGGCGCCCGCGGCTTCCTCGCGGATGAAGTCGCAGACGGCCTTGTGGTTGCGGATCTCGAGCACCACCGGAATCATCGAGGCCTCGGCGCTCGCGCGTTGCGGATACAGCGCGGCCCTCAGCTCCTGGTGGGTGTAGACCACGCCTTCCAACGCGGCGTCGTGGTAGATCCACGACATCTCGAACTGCTCGAGGAAGTCACGCGCCTGCTGCTTGTCCTTGAAGATCTCGAGGTAATCGCGCAGCGCCTCGTTCTTCTCGTCGATGTCCTGGTAGCGTTCCTTCACGGACTGCGGCTCCTTCTTGCGCCGAGCCACCCAAGAGTGGCCATAGCGTGCGGCCGAGCGATACAACGGCATGCGGATTCTAGAAATTCCGCACGGTTGTAACAACGAATTCCGTTAGAGATTGACGAGGAAGACCTCGCACGCCTGGTCGAGCAGGTCCTTGGAGAGGGCGGGCGGGATCTGCCGGTAGCGCGCCGCGTCCTTGATGAGACCCACCAAATCCCGGGGATGACAGGCGCGCAGCTGCATGGTCCGCGGCTTGTAGTAGTGCTCGACGAGGTACGTGACGGCCTGGTCCACATAGGGGATGCCCGCCGCCTCACACACCCGGCGGAAGATCTCCCGGTAGGACTCCTCGTCCGGATTGCCGACCTCAATCTTGTACTTGATGCGCCGAAGGAAGGCCTCGTCCACCAGCTCCTTCGGATCAAGATTCGTTGAAAACACGAGAAGCTGATCAAACGGGATTTCGAACTTCTTCCCGGTATGCAGGGTAAGGAAGTCGACGCGCTTCTCCAGCGGGACGATCCACCGGTTGAGCAGGTCCGTGGGGTGGACCTTCTGGCGGCCGAAGTCGTCGATGAGGAGCATGCCGCCGTTGGCCTTCACCTGGAACGGGGCCTCGTAGAAGCGGGTGCTCTCCGAGTAGATGAGGTCCAGGGTCTCCAGCGTGAGCTCGCCGCCGACGACGACGGCGGGCCTGCGGCAGAGCATCCACCGGTTGTCCATCTCGAAGGTCTGCCGGCGGCCGGAGGTGTCGCGGCCCAGCTCCAGCGGGACGGGGGTGTGGATGAGGTGGTCATGCACCTGGATGATCTGATTGCCGATCTCCAGGCAGTGCGGGACGTACACCTCGCCGCCGAACATGTGGGAGACGGCCTCGGCCAGGCTCGTCTTGCCGTTGCCGGGCGGGCCGTAGAGGAAGAGCGAGCGGCCGGAGTTCACCGCCGGGCCCAGCTTGTCCATCAGCTCCGCGGGCACGGTGAGATGGCTGAGCGCCATCACCAGCTCCTCCTGGCTGACGACGGGCGTCTCCTCGGTCTGGCTGGTGATGAGCGCGTTGTACTGCTCGATGGGCACGGGGGCGGGGCCCACGTACGTCGTGCGGGTGAGCGCGTCGCGCGCGTACTCGCGCCCCTTCTCCGTGAGGACGAACTCCACGGAGGCGCGGCCGAAGCCCTTGCCGCCCCGCAGGTCCACCAGCTTCTCCGTGGCGAGGAAGTCCACCACGTGCTCGACGACGCCCGGCCACGGCAGCCGCATCTCGTCGGCGATGCCCATGCCGGTGCCCGTGCCGGAGTAGTAGAGGAACTTGAGCGCGATGTCCGCGAGCAGGCCCATCTTCAGCCCCGTCTCCTCCACCGACTTCGGCTCGGCCGGAGCGATGTCCAGGATGGACGGGTTCTCAAGCTTGAACGGATTGTCGTCGTATGCGGGACCGGCGGGTGCCATCGGGAGCCCTTTCTAGCCCAATCCGGTGGGTGGAGGGCAGGCGACGATGGGGGAGGGTCTCCGCTCACCGGGGCGAAGGGCCCTCGGGTGGGGGACGGGCCGTCGGACTCCCGGGCCGTCAGGGGCGCCGGGAGCCGGACGGGTGGGGCGTCAGACGTAGGTGAGCCACTCGGCGTACCGCGGCTCCTGGCCCCGGACCGTGCGGAAGTACGTCTCCTGCACGAAGGTGCCGATGGGGCCGGGCTTGCCGGTGCCGACCATGCGGTCGTCCACCTCGCGCACCGGGGTGATTTCGGCGGCGGTGCCGGTGAAGAAGATCTCGTTGCAGATGTAGAGCGCGTCGCGGGTGAAGGTGACCTCGTCCACTTCGCGGCCGCTGTCGCGGAGGATCTTCAGCACGGTGTCGCGGGTGATGCCGTCGAGGATGGGCGAGGACAGGGGCGGCGTCTTGATGACGCCCTTCTTGTTCACCATGAAGATGTTCTCGCCGGACGCCTCGGCCACGAAGCCGCTGATGTCCAGGAGGATGGCTTCGTCATATCCGCCGAGCAACGCCTCGCGCTTGGCGAGGATGGAGTTGACGTACTGGCCCGAAATCTTGCCGCGCACCATGTTCACGTTCACGTGCATGCGGGTGAAGGAGCTCACCTTGGCGCGGATGCCCTCGCGGATGCCCTTGTCGCCCAGGTACGCGCCCCAATCCCACGCCGTCACGGCGACGCGGGTGGGGTTGATGGCGCCCAGGCCCATGGCGCCGTCGCCCATGAAGGCCACCGGCCGCAGGTACGCGCCGTTGGCGAAGAGGTCCTTCTGCTTGCGCAGCACGTCCAGGCACGCCTCGACGAGCTCGTCCTCGGAGTACGGAATCTTCAGCATGATGATGTGCGCCGAGTCGAGCAGCCGGCGGATGTGCTCGCGCAGGCGGAACACCGCCAGCCGGCCATCATGCGTGCGGTACGCGCGGATGCCCTCGAACGCGCCCAGCCCGTAGTGCAGGGCGTGCGTCATCACATGGACATGGCCCTCGTCCCATTTCACCAATTTGCCGTCGAGCCAGATCTGGTCGGCACGCAATACGCTGGTCGAGGTGGAGCTCATGCGGGGGTTCCTTCGCCCTGAAAAAGTGGAACTGCCCCGCCCTTCTAGCCACCACACGCTATGAGGTCAAAGCGTGAAAGCCGTTCCCCGGAATTCAGAGCACGGCGGGCAAGGGGGTCAGCATGCGTCGGAGCCACGGCAGGTCGTCCGCCATGGCCTTGCGGCCGAAGTGGAGGGCCTTGGAGGCGAGCTCCACGGAGGGCACGACGTCGAGCGGTGAGAGCGTGCGAGGGAAGCGCTTGATGTGATGCGCGTAGGGCAGGTTGGGTGCCACCGTCATCGCCGCGAGCCGCTGCAGCGGCAGCCAGAAGGGCGTGGCGAGCCGGGGCGCGAAGCCGTCCAGCGCGAGGATGAAGGTGTTGCGCGTGCCGATGCGGCCCTTGGCCACGGCCTTCCAGGCGGCCTTCGCGGGGAGGTTGTCGACGAGGCCTCCGTCGATGAAGCGCGCGATGCCGTGGTGCGCCATCAGCCCGTCGAGCAGCGAGTGCATGCGCGGGTCCTCACGCAGCACGTCGTAGTGGATGACGCCGGGCAGGGCGGAGGAGAAGCCCGCGGCGTCGAGCGCGTCGAACTCGCCGCTCGCGTCGTCGGTGCCCAGGTGCAGGCGCATCGTGATTTCGGGGCGCGTGAAGAGCTCCGCCATGGCGCCCATGGAGGCCTGGATGCGGCGCGCGACCCCCACGGGGTCGAGCAGCCCCAGGGGGCTGGTGCCGAGCAGGCGCTCGTAATACTCGAGCGGCCTGGGCAGCATGCCCCGGCGGATGCCGCCCACGGCGATGAGCGTGGGGACGGGGAGGTCCTTGAGCCGCATGCCGCTGCCCTCGGGACCGGCGCCGAAGAAGCGGCCCAGGCCCGCGCGCAGGAACAGCCGCAGCGCCGCGGGCAGGCCGTAGCGGCTCTCCGTGGAGATGAAGCGGAAGAGCTTCCGGAAGGACAGGCCCCGGACGATGTTGATCATCTCCGTGGGGTCGAAGCGCGCCATGCGCGAGCGCATCAGCGCGAGCACCGCGCCCATGGACGCGCCCGCGAGCAGCCGGGGCTCCAGCGCGTGCTCGGCCAGGAGGCTCATCACGCCCAGGTAGACGAAGGCGGTGCCGCCTCCGCCGCCCGTCACCATGACGAGCTCCTTGTGCCGCAGCTCCCGGTCCAACGCCTCGGGCGGCACGCGTCCGCGAAGTCGCGCCAGCACGCCGTCGCGCGCGCGGGCCGCGTGCTCGCGCAAGTCCCGCACGTGCGGCACCAGCCTGTCCCGCGTCGGAGGCCGGGTTCCGTTCAGCACCGGGCCGAGCCGCCGCTCCACCTCCTCACGGAAGGGCGTGAGCTGCGCGCCCACGCCCACGTCGAGGCCGCCGTGCTGGACCTTGTAGAGCTTCGCGAGCGACAGCGCGGTGCGCAGCACGGCCTCCTCGCGCGCGTCGAGCAGGCCGGGGCTGTCCACGCACGCGCGCACGAGCGTCAGCTCCTGCTCCTCGAGCGGGCGGTTGATCTGGAAGCGTTCCTTCAGGAGCACGAGCGGCCGGGGCCTCGAGGAGAGCGGGCCGCCCGAGCATACACCGGCGCGAGGACGCCCCGGCTCACGTGGGCCCGGGTGTCCCGACGCACCTCACGCCTGGGCAATCTGCGGCAGGTTGGCGCGCGCCTTCTCGATGTCGCCTTCGTACTTGAGGACGAGGTTGAGCGTGGAGGCCACCACGTCCGAGGTGAGCTGGTCCGCGTTGAGCAGCACCAGGCTCTGCGCCCAGTCCAGCGTCTCGCTGATGGACGGCGCCTTCTTCAAGTCCAGCGCGCGGATGGCGGCGACGGCCTCCACCACCTGCTCGGCGAGCACCTGCGGCACCTGCGGCAGCCGGGAGCGGACGATGCGCAGCTCGCGCTCGCGGTCCGGGAAGTCGATGTGCAGGTGCAGGCAGCGGCGCTTGAGCGCGTCGGACAGCTCGCGCGCGGCGTTCGACGTGAGCAGCACGCGGGGGATGTGCTTCGCGCGGAACGTGCCCAGCTCCGGAATGGTGACGGCGTTGTCGGAGAGGACCTCCAGCAGGAAGGCCTCGAACTCCGGGTCCGCCTTGTCGATCTCGTCCACCAGCAGCAGGGCGGGGCGCTCGGAGAGCTGCGCGCGCAGGATGGGGCGGGGCAAGAGGAAGCGCTCGGAGAAGAACACCGCGTCGCCGGACGCCAGCCGGTCGGCGGCCTCCGCCAGGGACTGGGTGCCGTCCACCATCTCCCCAATCTTGTCCTTGAGCAGCTGGGTGTAGAGCAGCTGCTTGGCGTACTCCCACTCGTAGAGGGCCTTGGCCTCGTCCAGCCCCTCGTAGCACTGGAGCCGGATGAGCTCGCGGCCCAGCGCGGCGGCCATGGCGCGCGCCAGCTCCGTCTTGCCCACGCCGGCGGGGCCCTCCACCAGGATGGGCTTGTCCATCCGGTCCGCCAGGAAGGCCGCGGTGGCGATCTCCGGTGAGGGCAGGTATCCCACCTGCTCGAGCTGCTTCTCCGCGTCCGCCACGCTGTCAAAGCCGCGGACCTTGGCCGTCTCTGGGGTGCTCACGCGGCGGAACTTAACCGAGGCCCTTTCAGGCGACTGCGGCAAAAATGCCAGGATCCTCGCCCTCGCGTCGCGGCTGTCTTGCCCCGCTGCTCCCCAACCCTGCGGAAAAAGAGAGGGAAATTATTTGCGCACCGTGGGCACGCACCGTGCATCTCAGTGGCGCAACTCACGAAGGGAAAGCAGCGAGGTCCGTGGTCATGGTGTGGGCGTGGATGAGGATGGTGATGGCGGTGGCGGTGCTCCTGTTGCCGGGAGGCTTCCCGCTGCTGCTGGCGTACATCACGCTGCGGACGCTGATGGCCCGCTGGCGTGAGGCGCAGGCGCAGGCGCACAGCGTGGGCCGTGAGGCCTCCCTCCGCGACGTCCTCGCCTCACTGCACTTCAAGGAGCTGGTGCGCGACGCGCGCGCCGTCCTCTGAGTTTTTCACCCAGGTAGGGCACGGATGTCGCGACTCCACGCGAGTCGCTCCCGAGGCCCTCCCGGTCGGCGGACAGCCGGCCTTCCGGCGGGTGCCGGGACTCCAGACAGCCAGGGTGACGGGAAGCCGGCGGGGCCGCCCCGTGCGAGGCGGCCCCAGGCGGGCTACTTGTCCAGCTCGTCCACCAGGGCCGTCCAGTCGTCATCCTCCTTGGCGGCCTGGGCGGGCAGCTGGATGAGCATGGTGCGGTCCGAGGGGTCCGAATCGTCGCCACCCAGCGGGGCAGGGGCGGGAGCGGGAGCGGCGGCCTTCTTCGCGGCGGCGGGCTTCGCGGCGGCCTTGGCGGCCTTGGCGGGAGCGGGGGCGGCGGCCGCGGGGATGACCTGGTTGAGCTGCGGGCGGGTGGCCAGTTCGTCGTCCTCGACGGGAGCCGGAGCCTTGGCGGCCTTGGCGGCGACGGGGGCGGGCGTGGCGGCGGGGGCCTTGCTCTTGTAGCGAGCCAGCTCCAGCTCGGCGACCTTGAGCGCCTTGCTCTTCTCCTGGACGGACTGCTGCAGGCGGGTGACCTCCTGCAGCTTGATGGCCTCGCGACGCTCGAGCTCCGCCTTCTGCTTGGTGTTGAGCTCCTCGATTTCGCGCAGCTGACGCGCCTCCAGGTCCTTGCGCTCCTTCTGGGCGGTGGCGAGGCGGGCGGCGGCCTCGTTGGCCTTGCCCTCGGCGGCGGCCACCTTGGCGGCCAGGTCCTTCTCCGCGCGGGCCTTGGCGCCCTGCGCGTTCTCCACCGCCAGCTCCAGGTCCTGCACCTTCTTGGTGCGGGTGGCGAGCTGTCCCTGCAGGTCCTTGGCCTTGGCGTCCGCGTCGGCCGCCTTCGCCTGGGCCTCCTGGGTGAGCTGGGCGATGCGCTGCTCGGCCTTGGCCAGCTTCGCCGCCAGCTCGTCGGACGCGCGTTTCGCCTCGGCGCGCTCCTGCTGCTGGGCCTGCGCCGCTTGCGCCTGGGCGGCCTGCGCCTGCTGGAGCTGACCGGCGAGGCCGTCGCGCTCCTGGGTCAGCTTCTGGTGGCTCGTGCCCGCCGCGCGCAGCTGCTCCTCGCGCTCGCCGAGCGCCTTCTTCGCCAGCTCCAGCTGGTTGTTCAGGCCGGCCATCTGCTGGCCGAGCCCGTCCGCGTGGCGCTTGGCGTCGGTGGCCTGCGTCTGGAGCTTGGTCTCCAGGACCTTCACCTGCTCGGTGCGGGTGGCGACCTCGCGGTTGAGCACCTCGGCCTGACGCATCTTCTCCTGCGTCACCTGGGTGAGCTTGCGCAGCGTGTCCGAGAGCTCCTTGCCCTTGTTGGCCAGGTCGTTCTGGAGCAGCTCCTCGCGGCGCTGGGACTCCTCGGTGAGGGCGTCCAGGCGCTCCTTCAGGTTCGCGCGGGTGTCCTCCACCTGGGCGAGCTGCGCGGTGAGCTGGGTGACGTCCGCGACGCGGGCGCCCAGCTCGTGCTTGGTGATGGTGAGCTGCTCGCCCAGCTCCTCCGCCTGGTTGCGCGCCTCGTTGAGCTCGCCCTCCAGCGAGGACTGGGTGCTGGCCGCCTGCTGACGGCTGGTGGTGTGCGCCTGCTGCTCGCGCGACAGCGCGTCGCGGGTGGCGGCGAGCTGGCCCTGCACCTGCTCCAGCGTCTGGCTGGTGGCCTCCAGCTCCGAGCGCAGCCCGTCACGCTCCCCGGTGAGCGCCTCGATGGTGGCGCTCGTCTCCGCGGCGAGCTTCTCGTGCGCGGCGCGCTCCGCCTCGTAGTTGCCCAGCGTCTCCGACAGCTCGCCGCGCAGCTGGCCGATCTGTCCGGTGAGCAGCTGCTCCAGCGCGTCCTTGGCCTCGCCCAGGGCGTGGAGCTCGGCGACGCGTTGATCCCGCTCGCCCGTGGTCCGGGACAGCGAGGCCTGCGTCTCCTGGAGCACCGTGCGCGTCTCGTCCAGCTCCAGCTTGAGCTGATCCCGGTGCGCGGTGGTGGTGCCGAGCTCGTCGCGCGTCTCCTCCAGCGTGTTCTGCGTCTGGGTGAGCGTCTGGCTGGTGGCCTCCAGCTCGCCGCGCGTCTCGGCCAGGCTGCCCTCGGTCTGCGAGAGCGTGCCTTGTGTCTGCGCCAGCTGCTGCTCGGTCTGCGCCAGCGTCCCTTGCGTCTGCGCCAGCGTCTGGCTGGTGGCGTCCAGCTCGCCGCGCGTCTCGGAGAGCGACTGCTCCGTGTTCGCGAGCGTGTTCTGCGTGTCCGCGAGCTGCTGCTCGGTGCGGGAGAGGGTGTCCTGCGTCTGCGCGAGCGTCTGGCTGGTGGCGTCCAGCTCCCCGCGCGTGGAGGACAGCGCCTCCTCCGTCTGGGCCAGGCGCGTCTGCGTCTCGGACAGCGACTGGCTGGTGGCCTCCAGCTCGCCGCGCGTCTCGGCCAGTGACTGCTCGGTGGAGGCGAGGGTGCCCTGTGTGTCCGCGAGCTGCTGCTCGGTCTGCGCCAGCGTCCCTTGTGTCTGCGCCAGCGTCTGGCTGGTGGCCTCCAGGTCCCCGGTCAGCTCGGAGATGCGCTGATCCCGCGTGGCGACATCGCCCTGGAGTCCCTCGATGGTGGACTCGCGTTGGGCAACGGTGTCCTCCAGCGACGCGACGCGCGCCTGGAGCTGCTCACCCTGGTTCTGGGCCTCCTCGAGCTGCGAGGTGAGGGCCTGGATCTGCCCGGTGAGGTCGGCCTCCTGCTCGGCCTTGGCGGAGCGGACCTCCTCGAGCTGGCGGGTGAGGTCCTCCTCCAGCGCGTCCTTGGCGACGGTCAGCGCCTCCAGGCGGCCGGTGAGGTCCTCCTCCAGCGCGTTCTTCGCGTCGGTGAGCGCCTGCAGCTCCCCGGTGAGCTCGGCCTCGCGGTCGGCCAGGTGCGCCTTGACGGCCTCGACCTCGCCCTCCAGCTCGCCGATGCGCTCCAGCTGCTGCTGGATGCTGGAGTTGAGGTCCGCCTCGGTGCGCTCGTTGCGGGCGATGGTCTCCGACAGCTCGCGGTCCAACGCCGAGATCTTGGCGTCGCGGTCCTCGATGCGCTGGCTGAGCTCCGCCTCCTGGGCGTCCTTGTCCAGCCGGAGCTGATCCCGCTCGCCGGTGGTGCGCGCGAGGTCCGTCTCCAGGTCCGCCACCTGCTGGCTGAGCCGCGCCTCGAGCGCGTCGCGCTCCGCGTTCAGCCGGGTGATCTCCGCGTCGGCGCGGGCGCCGTGCTCCTCGGCGGAGGCGGCGCGCGTCTCCAGGCCGCGCACGGTGGAGTCGCGCTCCTGCTCGGTCTGCTGCAGCCGCTCCTGGAGGGCCTGGATCTCGCCGTCCAGCTCGGCGTAGCGCTGGTCGCGCTCGCTGACGGTGCGGCCCAGCTCCGCCTCGAAGTCGTCACCGCGCTTGCCCAGCCGGGCCTCTTCGGCCTCGTGCGCGCGCACGCTGTCCTGGAGCTTCTGCTCCTTGACCTCGAACTCCAGCGTGACGACGTTGAGGTGCTTGTCGAGCTTCTCGTACTCGCCGCGCAGGTGCTCCAGCTCGGCGCCCCGCCGCGCGAGGTCGTCGTCGCGGTTGTGGACCTCCTTGCGCAGCAGGTTGATGTCCTTCTCCTTGGAGGCGACGACCTCGATGAGGTCCTTCTCCGAGGAGAACTTCTGCAGCAGCAGGTCGTCGACGGTGGCGCCGTGCTCGCGCTCCTTCTGGAGCATGGCCTGCTGGGCCTCGTTGAAGCGCCGCAGCAGGTCGTCCACCTGCATCTTGAGGCCCTGCAGCTCCACGTCCTTCTCGTGGAGGCGGTCCTCGCCGGAGAGCAGCTCGCGCTCGCGCACGCTCCAGATCTCGGAGAGGCGGGCCAGCTGGGCCTCGCGCGTCTTGAGCTCGTCGCGGAGGATTTGAATCTTCCCCTCCGGCGTGCCCATCAGCTCGCGGCGCGGGGGAGGGCGCTTGAGCTGACGCGACTCGGCGAGCAGCTCCGCCTTGCGGTCGGCGATGGACTGGAAGGCGCGGTCCAGGAAGGCGCGGTCCTCCTCTGTCATCGCGCTGCGGCGCTCGCGCTTGGGGAGCTTGGGCGGACCGCCGGCGCTGGTGCGGATGCCGGGCATGGGGGGCGGCGCCTCGCGCGGCGCGTTACCGGCGAGCGCGGCGTCGAGCGATGCATCCGACTCGTCCTGGCCCGGCGGCATGATGCCCGTGCTCATCGTGGCCAGCTCCCCCATCTCGAAGGGGATGACGAGGTAGCCGTCCGCGGCGCCCGGCGTCTGCCGGTGCTGCGTCAGGCCCTCGACGCCCGTGTCGGAGGAGAGGAGTAGGACCTTGAGGTTCTGGCCCCACTTGCCCTTCTTGATCTGCCCGCACAGCGTGAAACCGGATTGATCCGGAAGCTCGGCCCGAAGGACGACGAGATCCGGTCGGCGCTTCTCCAGCTCGCGCTGCGCATCCGTCGCGGTCGCCGCCATGGCGGTCTGGTAACCCGCGCTCTTGAGCACGGTCGCCATGCTGAGGGCGAAGTCGTTCTGGCTTTCAACGATGAGGACGCGGCGCTCCATGAAGCCCTTTCACCCGTAAAAAGTGCAGTGAAAACCGCGACATCCTACTGGGCGGGAGCGACGCTTGGAAACTTTCCGGAGGGTGCTCGGTTGGCTGCTTCACGAGCCCTTGCCACGAACGACGCCTGGTGCACGGGGGGCGGAGGGCGTTCGGGATGGATCCGCGTCGTCGTCCCGCCCTGGGAAGGTGGTGGGGGGCGTGTGGCGCGCGAACTGAGTGCCTTCCGGTGGACAGTAGCCGTGGGCGAGCTGGGCGAACCAGGGGTTCAGCGTCGAGGAGAGCGGCTCGGGCGGGGGGCCCTCGTTCTCGTCGGGGATGGGGTCCGCGTCGGCTTCCTGGAGGTCGTCCTCGTCCTCGACGAGCTGGGCGGCGCTGCTGGCGGAGACCTCGGCGTCCTCGACCTCGTCGCTGCTGATTTCGTCCGGTTCGTCGTCCAGACGTGGGCGCGAGTGGGGCGGAGTGGGGCCCGCCTCCTCGCCATCCTCGATGGCGTGGGCCTCGTCCTCGGAGATCTCCTCCGGTTCGTCCTCGGATTCGGGGGACCTGATGGCGGGCAGACCGGGGCGGGACGCGGACGTGTCGATGGGCTCCAGTCGAGGGGGCCCGTCGATGGACAAGAGGCGCGGCGGCCGCTGCCGGGGAACGGGCGGCGGGGCGCTGGTGGCGCGAGGGGGGGGGGGGGGGGGGGCTCGGTCGGTGTCGGGAGGCGGGAGGTCGCCCAGCAGGGAGGACTTTCCGACGGAAGGAGTGCCGGCTCCCGGGGTGAGGATGGGCGGGGGGCGATCCGGGTCGAGCGCGCTGCCGCGTGATCCGCTGCGCGAGAGGTCGGGGGGCGGGCTGGGACGGACGAGGGGCGGGAGGCGATCCGTCTCACCCGTGCGGGGACGCTCCGGTTCGACGATGCCGGAGGGGCGCGGGGTGTTGCGCTCCGGGTCGGTGGTGTGGCCGCGAGCGGCCAGCTCTGGCAGGGGGCTTCGGACCGAAGGCCGCTCCGAGTCGGGATTCGGGATGCGCACGGAGGCCCGTTCGGGCTCGGGGACTGTGGGGGTGCGCCCGGAGGGGCGTTCCGGTTCGGGGACGGGGGTTCCTCGGACGGAGGGGCGATCGGAGTCCGCGCTCGCGCGTCCGCTGGGGCGCTCGGGTTCGGGGACAGGAGTGCCTCGCGTCGAGGGCCGCTCATCCGTGATGGAGGCTGTGCGCCCGGAGGGACGCTCGGGTTCGGGCGCGGGCGTGCCTCGCGTCGAGGGCCGCTCCGGTTCAGGGACAGGCGCACCTCGGACCGATGGGCGTTCCGAGTCCGCGCTCGTACGTCCGGAGGGGCGCTCTGGCTCGGGGACGGGGGTGCCTCTCACGGAGGGGCGTTCAGGGTCCGCGCTCGCGCGTCCGCTGGGGCGCTCGGGTTCGGGCGCGGGCGTGCCTCGGACAGAGGGACGTTCGGAATCCGCACCCGTGCGCCCGTTGGGGCGCTCCGCGTCGGGGAGGGGTGTGCCGCGAACCGAGGGTGGCTCGGAGTCCGCTGACGCCCCCGTGCGCCCTGCGGGACGCTCCGGATCCGGTACGGGTGCCCCACGAACCGACGGACGCTCCGAGTCGGCTCGCGTCGATCCTCGGTCCCCATCCGGTGCGCCCTTCGTCTGCGACGTGAGGGGCGCCATCCGACGCGACGGTGTCTCGACCCGTGCGGACGTGCTCCGACTCGCGAGCACCGAGCGCGCGGGGATGATCGGAGTCGGTGCCGGTGCGTCGTCCTCCGCTCGCGATGCGAGGGGGCTGCGCACGATGGGCGTGGGCGAAGGCGGCTCATCCCTCGGCAGCGGCGCGGGCGCCTTGACGATGGGCGTGGGCGCGGGCGGCTCGTCGAACGGCAATGGCGCGGGCGCCTTGATGATGGGCGTCGGTGAAGGCGGCTCCTCTCGCGTCGAATGGCGACCGTTGGAATAGGACCCTCCGTCCCGTGCCAGCGCGCCCCGGTCATCCCTCAGGGAGGCCGGCATGCGGATGATGGGCGTGGGGGACGGCGGCTCATCCATCGGAAGCGGAGCGGGCGCGCGGACCACGGGCGTTGGCGAAGAAGGTTCCTCGGCGCGTTCGTCCCGGACCTCCTTCGCGCCCATCTCCTCGCGCGACTCGTCCGGGAACCTCGCCGATTGCGACTCCACGGGCGTCGGCGCCGGTGGCTCATCCCCAAGCCGGGGCGTCCCATGCGGCGGGACCTTCGAGAGCCGCTCTTCTGCCGCGCCCTCCTCGTGCGCATCCTCTCGACGAGGTGATGCTTCAGGTGCGTCCTGCTCCGGCTCCTCGGGCTCCGTCGTGCGACGGGGCGTGACCGGCGTCGGATCCGGAGGGATCCCCTGCGCGGTCACCGGCGTGGGCTCGGAAGTCGTCGGGACCGAGGTCGACGAAGAGGCGCTCGGACTCGACGTCTGCGCGGCGCGCTCACGCAGCGGCAGCCCCATGACGACGGGAGGCTCGATGGGCCGCGCGTCCGGCTCCGTCTTGATGAGCCGCGTATCGAACCCATCCTCGAGCACCATCCCCATCACCACGGGGGGCTCCTCGGCGGCCGCCTCGGACGGGGGCTCGGCGGGCTTCTCCTCGACGGGCTCTCGCTTCGCCGGCTGCGGAACCTTGATGCGCCCGCTGTCGGGCGGCAGCAGCGACGCGAGCCGACTGGTCGGCGTGCCCGTCACCATCGTCGCCGCGGGCAGGTCATCCTCGCTCCGGCCCGACACGGGGACCGAGCGCTTGTCCAACAGCGAGTCGTAGATATCCAGCAACTGACCGCGGATGACACCCGCGTCGAGCGCCGACTCGGCGTGCTCCCGCGCCCGCTGCCCCAGCTCGATTCGCCGCGGGACGTCGCGCGCCAGCTCGACGATGCGGTCGGCCATCGCCTGGCTGTCGCCGACGGGGAAGAACACCGCCGCGTCCGCCGGGATGAGCTCTCGGCATACCGGCAGGTCGGCGGCGATGATGGGCCGGCCCGCGGCGCAATACTCGGACACCTTCGCCAGCGGTCCGCCCTGCAGCCGGTTGCGCTCCACGTCGTCGAGCGCCAGCACGCCCACGTCCGCCAGCGCCAGCACCTTCGCCACGTCGTCGTGGTGCACCGGAGGCTGGAACTCCACCTGGTCCTTCAGGCCGAGCTCCTTCACCAGTTCGTCCAGGTGCGGCTGCCAGTCCGGGTGCTGCGCGCCCACGAGCGTCAGCCGCACCTCCACCTGCTTCGCCGCCAGCGCCACGGCGCGCAGCAGCGTGGGCAGCCCCTGCCAGCCCACGTGACTGCCCAGGTACATCAGCCGCAGCGGCTCCCCGTCCGGAGCGCCCAGCACGTCGGGCGAGAAGGGCCCCAGGTCCACGGGGGCTCGCACGACACGGATGAGCTCCTCGCTCGCGCCGAGGGACTGGATGTACGAGCGCGTCGTCTCGGAGCCGGTGATGATGCGGTCCGCGTTCATCAGGCAGAACAGCTCCTGCCTGCGGACCTTCGACAGGAAGCGCCGGTCGCCCTCCGTCTGCGGGTGCGTGTAGCGCAGCTCCTGGGACGGGAAGGTCTGCGCCTCATAGATGAGGCGGTAGCCGTAGTCCCCCTTGAGCTCGCACAACGCGTAACCCCCGAAGGGGTCCGTGAAGTGGGCGAGCGCGTAGTCCTCGCTCTCGAGCTGGCGCCGGACGGCCCGCTCGAAGGCCTGGATTCGCGAGGCGAGGTCCCCCGAGCCTACCGGCACGCGCAGCAGCCGAGCGCCCTGGTATTTCTCGATATGGGAGTGGTCAGGCGTCTTCGCCGATAGCACCACCACAGAGAAGCGGTCGGGCAACGCCTTGAGGTACTCGGTCAAACGGCGTGACGAGCCGGATGGGCCGGGGATGACGTCGAAGCTGCACAGGAGCAGTCTGGGCAGGTCGCTCAAAGCGGGGGCAGAATACCCAGCCGCATCGTGGGTGTCATCGGTTGATGAGAAGCTGAGGGGGTCGGGCGACGAACACAAGCAATGCTGGCACGTTGACCCTCCAGTGCCAGCGACCTAAAGGCGAACGGTGCCTATGGACGACCTCAAGAGCGTCACCGTCGGCTCCCTGCGAGAGCTGGCTCGGAAGCACCTGGGGAGCGGATACAGCAAGCTCAAGAAGGAAGAGTTGATCGCCGCCCTGGCCGCCTTCGTGCCCGCGCTGGCGAAGCTCGCCCGGCTGGCGGGCATCAAGATTCCCGGGAAGAAGGCCGCCGCGAAGAAGGCCCCGGCTGAAAAAACTCCGGTCCCGGCGAAAATCGCGACCCGACCCGCTCCGCCGGTGAAGGCCGCCGCGGCCAAGGCCCCCGCGCCGACCTCCAAGACCGCCAGGCCACGGGCCCCCGCGAAGGCGGCGCCCCCGGCGAAGGCCCCCGCGTCAAAGGGCCCGGCCGTGTCCGCCAAGGCCAAGGCCCCGGCGGCTCGCGGAGGCGCCACGAAGGAGACGCCGGCCTCGAAGAGGGTGACTGGGGCGGCCCCGGTGGCGAAGGCGCCCGTCGAGTCGAAACCGAAGCCGGGTCGTTCCCGGGTGGAGGAGCCCTCGGAGCAGGGGAGGGTGTCCGCCCCCAAGCGCGTGGCCGCGAAGCGCGCCTCCGAGAAGCCCGGCGGTCCTCCCTCGGCCCGGCCCGCGCAGGTGGTGAACTTTCCGCCCAAGCCCCGAGCGCCTCGTGAACCCGCGCAAGCGGAGGCCGAGGGCTCGGCACCCACTCCTTCAGAGCCGACGAGTTCCTCCGCGCCATCCCAGGCTGCGCCGCCCGGGCCTGCTCCCGTCGAGCAGCATCGCGCGGAGCCGGTCATCGAAGGCTTCTTCGTCGCCCGTGTCGCCGGCGAGGGCGAGGCCCGACGTCACCACCTCCAGGAGAAGGTCGAGCACCCGCCCGTGTCCGCGGAGCGAGGCGAGGGGCACACCGCCGCGCAGGATGCGTTGCCCTCCGAGTACCAGGACGACACGGTGTTGTTGCTCGCGAGAGATCCGAACACGCTCTTCGCGCTCTGGGACTTCAGCGCCGCGACGCGGACGCGCGCGATGCGTGACCTCGATTCACCTCGCTCCGTGTTGAGGGTCTTCGATGGAGACGCGCTCGTGCGCGAGCTCGACTGCGTGCTCGAGACGCGCGGTTACTACATCCACGGGCTCCCCTCCGGACGCCTGTACCGCATCGAGGCGCACTTCGTCGGGCGCGACGGGCGCTCGCGTAGAATCGGTGGCTCCAGCAATCGTGTGGCGGTTCCTCCGGCGGGCGTGTCGACCGACACCACCGTGCGGTTCATGCGTCGCCCGGTCCCCGTGGAGCCCGAGGCGCCTCCCGTTCCCAAGCGCCAGGTGCCTCCGGTGGAGGAGCGCGAGTACGTCACCTGGCACCGCGTGGAGCTGCCAGGAAGCGCGGGGGTGAAGGACATCCCCGTCGTCCATCGCGAGCGCTTCGGTGTCGAGGGCGTGCTCCCGGGCGAATCCTCGGGGCCGCACCTCGCTGGCATCGGACGCGCGCCGGGCGCCTCGGATCAGCGTTACGTCGCCTCGCAGCGCTACCTCGAAGCCCAGGCTCGGATGGCCGGCGCCTCGGACATGCGCTACGCGGAGCAGCCGCCCCTCGCGCCTCCCGCGCCGCGCACGCTCGTGTATCTCGAAGTGGGGCAGCCGCGCGCTCCCGGGGCTTCGGACCAGCGATATCAAGCGCCCTCGGTGGGCAGGCTCGAAGGAGCCCGTCCACCCGTCGAAGGCCCGCGCCCCACGTATGCGTATCTGGAGGTCGGTCGGGCTCCGGGCGCATCGGACATGCGGTACATCGACGCCCCGGGTGGCACCACGCCGCAGGCGTCCGACCGGCGGTACTTCGAATCGCCCACACGTGCTCCGGGCGCTTCGGACATGCGGTACTTCGATGTTTCCGCACAGGTCCCGGGGGCGTCCGGCTGGCGCTACCTGGAGTCACCTCCGCGAGCCTCGGGTGCATCGGATTGGGCCTACGGCGACGCCGCGGGCTGGCAGTACCTCGCGTCACCTCCGCGAGCGATGACCAGCTCGGACTTCATGCCCCTCGCGTCTCCCGTGGTCGTCTCGGGCCCGCCTCATGGCGATGTGTCGGCGTCCCGCCACGTCGAGGTGACGTCGCGAGCCTTGGAGGCCTCGGACCTGCGCTACGGGGACACGTCCTCGCGCGATGGTTCTGACCTTCACCAGGGCCCTGCGGTGTCTGGCGCATCCACACCGGCGAACAGCGAGGCGCCACGCGGTACCCGTGAGCTCCCCGGCGCCGTGACGCCCACCTCGCCGGAGTCCGGCTACTTCGAGGCACGCTCACGCGAGACTCGCGAGCCAGCGCCGCCGCAACACGACGAGCCCGCCTCGGTCATCCCCGTGTCGGGCTTCTTCGACGCGCCCCCCGGGTCGTCGGACGCCAGGGACCGCGCCGCCTCCGAGCGCGTCCTGGAGGTCAGGAGTCCTCCAACCGCTGTCTCGAACGAGCCCTCGCATCGGAAGCCGCCCTCGGGCGGCGGCCGCTCGTGAACCTCCACGGACCTTCCGACCGACCATGAGCCTGGGCTCCCTTTCTCTCGTCCTCCACGCGCACCTGCCGTTCGTCCGCCATCCCGAGCACGAGGACTTCCTCGAGGAGGACTGGCTCTACGAGGCCATCTCCGAGACCTACCTCCCGTTGCTCCTCGCGTTCGACTCCCTGGCGGAGGACGGCGTCCCGTTCCGCCTGGCGATGACGCTGTCACCCACGCTCGTCACGATGCTGCGCGACGAGCTGTTGATGAAGCGCTACGCGAGGAAGCTCGACCAGCTCTGTGAGCTGGGGGAACGCGAGGTCCACCGCACGAAGACCGACGCCACCTTCGGTCCCCTGGCGCGCTTCCACCGCGACCACTTCGAGTCGCTGCGCCGCGCCTTCCACGACCGCTACCGAGGCGACCTCGTCTCCGCGTTCCGCCGACTCCAGGACGCGGGCCACCTGGACATCCTCACGTGCAACGCGACCCACGGCTTCCTGCCGCTGATGCAGCAGGTCCCCGAGGCCGTGCGCGCGCAGGTGTCGGTCGCCGCCAACCACTACCGGCAGAACTTCGGGAAGGACCCCGCGGGCATCTGGCTGGCCGAGTGCGGCTACTTCCCGGGCCTGGAGCGCGTGCTCGCCGCCGAGCGCATCCGGTACTTCTTCGTCGACACGCACGGCCTCACGGACGCCACGCCGCGTCCGCTCCACGGGCCCTACGCGCCCATCTTCACCGAGGCCGGCGTCGCCGCGTACGCGAGAGACCCCGAGAGCAGTCAGCAGGTCTGGAGCTCCGAGTACGGCTACCCCGGCGACCCCGAGTACCGCGAGTTCTACCGGGACATCGGCTGGGACCTGGAGCAGGACTACATCCGCCCGTACATCCAGCCCACGGGGGACCGGAAGAACACCGGCTTCAAGTACTACCGCATCACCGGCAAGACGAACGAGAAGCAGCCGTATGACCCGGCCCGAGCCCGAGCACGCGCCGAGGTCCACGCCGGCAACTTCCTCTTCAACCGGCAGCGGCAGCTCGAGTACCTCGCCTCGCGACTCGGAGGCCGCAAGCCCGTGGTGGTGGCCCCGTACGACGCGGAGCTCTTCGGCCACTGGTGGTTCGAGGGCCCGTGGTTCCTCGAGTCCTTCATCCGTCAGGCCGCGCGCGCCCAGTCCACCTTCGACCTGGTGACGCCGGCGGACGACCTGCGAGACCACCCGGAGAATCAGGTGGCCACGCCGCCGATGTCCTCGTGGGGCGCGGGCGGCTACGCGCACATGTGGCTGGATGACAGCAACGACTGGGTCTACCGACACCTGAACCACTGCGCGCGGAAGATGGTGGAGCTGGCCCGGGACTTCCCGGAGGCCACCGATTCGCAGCGGCGCGCGCTCAACCAGGCCGCGCGCGAGCTGCTGCTCGCCCAGAGCTCCGACTGGGCCTTCATCATGAAGACGGGCACCATGGTGGACTACGCCAAGCGCCGCACCCAGGAGCACGTGCGCCACTTCCTCCGCCTGCACGACGAGCTCCGCGCGGGCACCCTGGACGAGCCCTGGCTCACCGGGCTGGAGGCGCGCGACAACGTCTTCCCGGAGCTGGACTACCGCCTCTACCGGCCTGGCTGACACCACGTTCCGCTGGATGACCGCCCACAGGCCGTTTCGCTTGCGGGACCGCATTTCGGCTTTAGCTTGGGGTGCATATGAACCGTTCTCCCGTCATGTTCCGCAGGGCCCTGGTCGGCGCGCTCCTGCTCGCCGTCCCGTCGGTCTCCTGGGCCCAGGCTCCGGCTCAGACCCCGCCGGGCAACCTCCAGCCCGCGACGCGGGAGGCGCAGGCACTGCCGTCCCTGGCTCCGCTGGTGGAATCGGTGAAGTCCGCCGTCGTCAACGTGGACGTGCAGGCGCGCGGGGGCGGCGGTCCCAGGGGGATGGGCGGTGGCATGGATGACAACCCGCTCTTCGACCGCTTCTTCGGCGGCGGGCGGGGCGGGCGGGAGCCGCTGCGCCAGGGCGCGGGCTCCGGGTTCATCATCGAGCCGACGGGCATCGTCCTCACGAACAACCACGTGGTGGAGGGCGCCGTCTCCATCACCGTGCGCCTGGATGACGGGCGCTCGTTCGCCGGCACCGTCGTGGGGAGGGACCCTCTGACGGACGTCGCGCTGGTGAAGCTCAAGGACAAGGTGGAGGGGCTGCCCACGGTGAAGCTGGGCGACTCGGACGCGCTGCGCGTGGGGGACTGGGTGGTCGCCATCGGCAACCCATTCGGCCTGGCCTCCAGCGTCAGCCTGGGCATCGTCTCGGCGCGCGCGCGCGACATCGGCGCGAGCCAGTATGACGAGTTCCTCCAGACGGACGCCGCCATCAACCCGGGCAACTCCGGCGGTCCGCTGTTCAACATGAAGGGCGAGGTCGTCGGCATCAACACGGCCATCGTCGGCGGTGGCACCGGCATCGGCTTCGCGGTGCCCAGCAACCTGGTGAAGGCGCTGGTGCCGCAGCTGGAGAAGGACGGCTCCGTCACGCGCGCGTGGCTGGGCGTCGGCATCCAGGATTTGACGCGGGACCTGGCGGGCGCGCTCAAGCTGCCCGTCACCGAGGGCGCCATCCTCACGCAGGTGAACCCGGGCTCGCCCGCGGCGAAGGCGGGGCTGAAGTCGGACGACGTCGTCACCGCCATCGACGGACAGCAGGTGACGTCCAGCGGCCAGCTCACGCGCACGGTGGCGCTCAAGCGTCCGGGCAGCACGTCCACGATGACGGTGTTCCGCGAGGGCAAGAAGCAGGACGTGAAGGTGACGCTCGGCACGCGGCCAGACCTGGAGGGCGTGGCCGCGCGCAAGCAGGAGGGGGACGAGTCGCAGGAGAGTTCCCGCCGCGTGGGCGTCAGCCTGCAGAACCTGGATGCTCGCACGGCGCAGCAGGCCGGCTTCACGGATCGCCAGGGCGCGCTCATCACCGACGTGGTGCCCGGCTCTCCCGCGGACCGCGCGCAGCTCGAGGCGGGCATGGTGGTGGTGGAGGTCAATCGCAAGCCGGTGGCCCGCGCGGATGACCTGGCCAAGGCGATTCGCGCCGCGCCCGCGGGCAGCACGTTGCTGCTGCGCGTGACGGGGCCCGGTGGCGGCCGCCTGCTGCGCGCGCTGCGCGTTCCGTAGCGGAGGGAATGGAGCACATGAGCGTCAACTACGTCGCGCTCGGGGACAGCACGGCGGTGGGCGTGGGCGCGACGCGGGGCGGGGGCTATCCGGAGCGCCTCGCCTCGCGATTGCGTCGGGACGGGCTGTCACTCGGATTGACGAACCTGGGCGTCAGCGGCGCGCGCATCCGGGATGTCTTCACCGGACAGGTCAAGGCGGCGGTGGCCGTGCAGCCGACGCTGGTGACACTGGGCGTGGGCACCAACGACATCTGGCGCGGCACCGCGCTGGAGGACTTCCGCGAGGACCTGGAGCGGATTGCGCGCAGGCTCAAGCAGACCGGCGCGCCGCTCGCGCTGGTCAACATCGCGGACATGGCGCTGGCGCCGATTGCCCAGATGGTGCCGAGCACTCTCTACGAGGGCCGCATCGAGCCCTTCAACGCGGCCATCGCCGAGGTGGCGCGCGCGGAGGGGCTGCACCTGGTGGACCTGCACTCGGCCAGCCGGGAGATGTTCCCGCGCTCGACGCACTTCTTCTCGCAGGACGGGTTCCATCCCTCGGATGAGGGCTACGAGGAGTGGGCGGACCTGATGCTGCCCACGGTGCGCACGCTCGTGTCGCGCTGAAGCGGTGGGGTACCCCGGCTTCAGGCCTTGGCCACGCCACCCGGAGGCGTCGTCGCGGCGGCCTCCGCGGGAGGCGCATGGGGCCCGCGCTCACGGCCGGGGTGGATCTCCATCCCCATCTCGAACGCCGTGGTTCGGTTGCGGCCCGTGCGCTTGCTGCAATAGAGGGCCGCGTCCGCGCTGTCGACCAGGCCCTCCTGCGTGGAGGCGTCGCTGGGGAAGTGGGACACGCCGACGGAGACGGTGACGTGTCCTCCGGGCAGCCCCGGCTGCGAGAGCACCAGGTGCTCCGCCACCGCGCGCCGCAGCTTCTCCGCCACGTCCATCGCGTCCTGCTTGGTGGTCTGGGGCAGCAGCAGGACGAACTCCTCGCCGCCGTAGCGCGCCAGCGTGTCCACCTTGCGCACGCGCGTGCGCAGGATGTCGCAGACGCGGCGGAGCGTCTCGTCGCCCACGCGGTGGCCCGCCAGGTCATTGAGGCGCTTGAAGTGGTCCACGTCCACCATGAGCAGCGCCAGCGGCGTGCCGAAGCGCTGCGCCCGCGCCAGCTCCAGCTCCATGCGCTGGAACAGGTGGCGCCGGTTGGGGACCCCCGTCAGCGGGTCCGTCATGGTGAGCTTCACCGTCTCCGCGTGCAGCCGCGCGTTCTTCACGGCGGCCGCGGCGATGTCCGCCACCGCGGTGAGCAGCTCGATCTCCCCGGCGGAGAAGCTGGCGATGTGCGGCCGCTGGAAGTTCACCACGCCCAGGAGCGTGCCCGCGTGCACCATGGGCACCGCCAGCAGCGCGCCCGTGCTCAGCGCGTCCGCCGACAGTCCCCGGCGCGCGAAGATGCTCGTCGGGTCCGCCACGTCCGGCAGGTACACCGCCTTGTGCGTCTGCGCCGCGCGTCCACACGCGCCCTCGCCCAGCGCGAAGGTGAGGCCCTCCGAGCCGCGGTGCTCCGGCCACGCCTGCCGCACCTCCAGCGCGCCCTCCGGGTTGAGGAGCATGATGGAGAACTCGGGAATCTGCAGCCGCTCCACCACCAGCCGGGTGACACCGTCGAGCAGCTCGTCCAGCTCCAGCGTGTCGTTGAGCGAGCGGGTGATGTCGAACAGCAGCGACAGCTCCCGCAGGCGGTCCTCCAACTCGTCCTTGAGCGCGAGCTTCTCCTTCACCAGCTCCAGATCGCGGTGGGTGTCGATCTCCTCCGCCTTCATGGCGGTGAGCCGCGCGAGCATCTGGTTGAAGGCGGCGCCCAGCCTGGCGATCTCATCCGTGCCGCGCACGTCCGCGCGCACCAGCAGGTCTCCGGCCTCCGCGCGCCCCATCGCCGCGCTCAGCCGACGCAGCGGCCGCGTGAGGTTGAAGTGCAGCGAGAGCGCGATGACCAGCGCGAGCAGGATGGCGAACAGCGCCATGGACGCCAGCGCGCCGCCGAACACGTGCGTGAGCTGCTGGTGCAGCGCGGGCTCCAACATCCGCATCTGCAGCACGCTCTCGCCGGGGACCTCACCGCGCGTGTGACAGCCACCGCACTCCGGTCCTCCCAGGGGACGCACCACCTCCGTGACACCGTCCGCCGAGCGCGCCGTCTCCGGCCCGGGGCGGGTGAGCCTCGCGGCCTCGCGGTGCTTCGTGCCCACCTCGGACGGGTTGCGAGACCAGCGGATGATGCCGTCCGCCGTCAGCACGCGCACGTCCTCGACCGAGCGGAACAGCCGCGTGTCCGAGTGCAAGACCTCCGTCACCGCCCCGTGAGCCGCGGCGCCAGGAGGCTGCGGCAGCATGAAGGTGGAGGCGACGAACTCCGCGAGCGCGAGCGACTCCACCTGGGTGGCGTCCTGCACCGCCACCCGCGCCTCACGCCAGAAGTGGCCGACACCCAGCAGCGCCACCACCAGTCCCGGCAGAGCGATGCTCCAGAGGAGCTTCCGGCCTACGGTGTCGGGACCCAGGGGCATGGCGCGTTCGCGTCACTTCGTTCGAAAAGACGACACTCGTTTCACGAAGAGTCCGCGGAATTGTCAATGGGCTGACGCGGACTGTCAAACGTACTTCCATCGGAAATTTATCATTCCGTTGGCGCAACCGGCTGGCGCGAGCCGACGTCCGCGTGCGTCGCGCGGGGAGGGGAGGTTAGAAGAGGCTTCCCCATGTCGATTGAGTTGCTGACGTCCCGACTGCTCCCAGTCCCTCACGGCTTCGCGACGCGCGCGGGTGGGGTGTCCGAGGGCCCGTTCGCCTCGCTGAACCTGGGCTTCTCCACGGGAGACGCGCGGGAGAAGGTGGAGGAGAACCTGCGCCGGCTCGCGGGCGCGGCGGGAGCGCCGCTGGGCGCGCTGTCCCGCGTGTCACAAGTGCATGGCGACGTGGTGCTGGAGGCGCGCGTCGAGCAGGTGGACGAAGCGCTGCGGCCGGTGGAGGGCGAGGCGGACGCGCTGTGGACGGAAGTCCCCGGCACCTGGGTGGCGGTGGGCACGGCGGACTGTGTGCCGGTGGTGTTGGTGGACCCGGACGGGCGGCGCGTGGCGGCGATCCACTCTGGGTGGAAGGGGACGGACCTGGTCATCAGCGCGCGCGCCGTGGAGACGCTGGTGGCGCGTGGGGCCCGGCCAGAGCGGTTGCTCGCGGCGGTGGGGCCCTCCATCCAGCGCTGCTGCTACGAGGTGTCGGAGGAGTTGGGGCAGCGCTTCACCCAGCGCTTCGGCGCGGACGTCGTGGAGGTGGAGCCGTCCGGGCGCGTCCGGTTGGACCTGAGCCGGGCGGTGCGGATGACGCTGGTGGGCGCGGGGCTGCGGCCGGAGCACGTGGACGTGCTACAGGCCTGTACCGCGTGTGAGCCCTCGCGGTTCTTCTCCCACCGCCGTGACGCGGGGCGCACCGGGCGGCACCTGAACCTGGTGGTGAACCGGTTCTAGGGGCGGCTTCCGGCCGTTTTCTTGACGCTCTTGGACGTGCCTTCCTATCCTCGCGGGGGAATTCCCCTGCGTCCATCGAGGCCCGTGCTCGCGCGCTCCGTCATCTTCCGCCTGCTCGTCGCCGCGCCGCTGTGCGCGCTGTGCGCCTGTGCCAACAACGCCGCCTCCCAGGCGGACGTCGGGGCGCTGACGGCCGAGGTGCGCGCGCTGCGTGAGTCGCAGTCCCGGCTGGTGGAGCGGTTGGAGCGCCTGGAGGCCCATGCCGCCGTGGACCGCGCGCGCACGTCCCCCAGCGCCGCCCGGACCGCGCCCTCCGCGACGGTGCCCGTCACCGCGGTGGAGTCGGGTGGGGCGCTGATGTCCACGCCGGAGCTGTCCGTGGTGAAGCTCAAGCCGCGCTTCGAGCCCGCGCCCAAGCTCAACACGCAGGTGGCGGTGGTGGAGCCGGACTCCGAGCAGATGGAGATGTTCATCAGCCCGGTGGGCGAGGACTCCGCGCCCGTGGCCGCCATCTCCTCCCCGGGCGGCGCCACCATGGTGAGCACGCGGGGCGAGGACCCCGCGGACCAGCCGGACCCGGACGTGCTCGACGCGGACTACGAGAAGTACGTGTCCATGCTGCGCACCGGCAACGTGGAGGGGGGCGTGCAGCGCCTGCGCACCTTCTCCGAGGAGAACCCCCGCCACCCGCGCGCGGACAACGCGCTGTACTTCAGCGGGCTGGGGCAGATGGGGCTCAACGACTTCAAGGACGCCGCCAGCACGTTCGAGCGGCTGATCGCCACGTATCCCGCCGGAGACGCCGTGTTGGACGGCATGCTCCGGCTCGCCGAGTGTCGGGTGCGGCTCAACCAGGCCGCGGATGCCCGGGCTCTCTACACGCGCGTCGTCACCCAGTTCCCGGGGACGGCCGCCGCCACGCAGGCGGAGCAGCGGCTCGCCGCGCTCTCGCAGTGAAGTCTTCATCGAAAGGAAGTCGTGCGATGCGCTCCCGGATCCTCACCTCGCTGATGTTGAGCCTCGCCGTCGCCCCCGCTTGGAGCGCGCTCGCGCAGCAGGAGGGTGGCGAGCAGGACGACACGGAGGCTGGCGGAGAGACTGAAGGCGCCGAGGTCATGGACGAGGCCCCCGAGCCTCCCTCCGGCGGCACCACCGTGCAGCTGCCCCCGGGCGCGCCCAAGGGCCGCGAGAGCGCGCCGGGCACCGTCCACACGGTGCAGGAGGGTGACACCCTGTGGGATTTGTCCCAGCGCTACCTGGACAGCCCCTGGTACTGGCCGAAGGTCTGGTCCTACAACCCGGAGATCGCCAACCCGCATTGGATCTACCCGGGCAACCAGGTGCGCTTCTTCGGCTCGGGCGAGGAGGTCCCCCAGCGCGTGGAGACCGAGCAGGACCCGGGGGACGTGGTCGCGCCCACGGAGTTCGCCGACAACACCGTCACCGTGACGGGGAAGATCGGCTACGACGTGTCCTCGTCGCGCCCCGTGACGACGCAGGGCTTCGTGACGCCGCGTGAGCTGGACGAGGCGGGCCGCATCGAGGGCTCGCCCAACGGCGCGCACATGCTGTCCTTCCCCGACAACGTCTACGTGCGCTTCAAGCGCAAGGCGGACGCGAAGGTGGGCGACCGCTACGTCGTCTTCCACACCACGCAGGCGGTGCACCACCCGCGCACGGGCGCCAAGCTGGGCTACCTGACGGACTTCGCGGGCACGCTGCGCGTGGTGCGCGTGGACAAGGGCCTGGTGACGGCGCAGATCGTCGACACGTGGGACGGCATCGAGCGTGGCTTCCTGGTGGGCCCCTACGGCGAGAAGCTGACGGAGCGCGTGGCCCCGCGTCCGAACACGAACTCCAAGGACCTCAACGCCACGGTCATCACCTCGCTGGTGCCGTACCTGACGCTCCTGGGCGAGCACAACACCATCGTCCTGGACAAGGGCAGCGCGGACGGCGTGCAGCTGGGCAACACCTTCGTCATCCTGCGCCAGGGAGATCCGGCGCGCGCGGTGCTGGGCAAGAAGGTGAAGCCGGCCCAGTCGGAGGCGGACAAGGCGCTGCCCTGGGAGCGCATCGGCACGTGCATGGTGACCGAGGTGAAGGAGCGCACCAACAACTGCCTGATGATGAACTCCCTGGAAGAGGTCTCCACGGGAGATCGCGCGCTCATGCGTCCGAGCGGCGCGGCGCCGGCGCCCAGCGCCAGCCGCTGAGTCCGGCAGGAAAAGTGCATCCCCCTCCACGCCGGAGGGGTTGAGTGCTTGACCGGTGGCGGCCCGGTGTTTATGTGTCGCGCCCCTCCCAGGGGACCCATCTTCTATATAGGTGGGTCTGGAGCGGGGGTCGGTATGGCGGACGCAGAGACGGACAGCCTCACGGCGGAGCAGCAGGCATGCCTGGCGCTCTGGGCCGTTCCCGGCCTGGGGCCGAGGACGCTGGTCGCCCTGCGCGCGTTCGCTGATGGCCGCCTCGCCCCCCTGGCCTCGACTCCTGTACGGGACTGGGTGTCCGACGCGCCGGTTTCCCCACAGGTCCGCCAGAAGCTGGCGGCGGTGGCGGGGCTGCCAGCCCTGGCGGAGCGGCTCCTGGAGCAGTGTCGGAGGAGCGGGACGCGGGTGGCGTTCGCGGATGAGCGGGCCTACCCGGAGCGGCTGCGGGACGTCGAGGACGCGCCGCCGCTGCTGTTCTTCCGAGGCCAGCCGGGTCCCCCGCGCCGACGGGTGGCGATGGTGGGCAGCCGGCGTCCGGATCAGGGCTTCCTGCCGTTCGCCCGCTCGCTGGCCCGGCAGGTGGCCGAGGGTGGGGTGGGGGTGGTCTCCGGAGCGGCGGCGGGCGTGGACCGCGCGTGCCATTGGGGCGCGCTGGATGCGAGGGGAGAGACCTGGGCGTTCCTGGGGTCGGCGCTGGACGCGTTGGACCCGGCGCAGGCCCGCCTGCTGCCCCACTTCCTGGAGCGGGGCGGGGTGTTCTTCAGCGAGCTGCCGCCTGGTGTCCGGGCGAGCACCACGACGTTCCCCCGGCGCAACCGCCTCATCTCCGGCGCATCGGATGCGGTCCTGGTGGTGAGGGCGGGGGCGGAGTCGGGGAGCCTGTACACGGCCCGGGCGGGGCGGGCGCAGGGACGGCCCGTCCTCGCGATGCCCGGGGACGTGCGGCAGGAGGGGGCGGCGGGCTGCAACGCGCTGTTGCGAGAGGGCCACGCGAGCGCGTGCCTGGACGTGAAGGACGTCTGGCGGGCGGTGGGTGTTGACCCTGGGTGGATGGTGGCGCCGGGCAGGGAGGATTCATGGGCCCGGCTCTCCGCGGAAGCACGCGGGGCCTATGCGGTGTTGGACCGGATTCCCCGGACGTTCGACGAGGTGCTGACCGGGAGCACCCTCACGCCGGCCGCGCTGGTGAGCGCGCTGGTGGAGCTGGAGATGACGGGGCTGGTCCTCCAGCACCCGGGCAGGTTGTACGAGAAGCTCTAGGTAGGAGAGTCATGGCCACGCGGACGAAGAAGAAGGCGGAAGAGACCGAGGCGACCGAGGAGAAGGCGCCCGGCAAGGCGACCGGTCGCACCGCCGCCAAGAAGAAGCCTGCGGCCAAGAAGGCCGCGGCGAAGAAGACCGCGGCGAAGAAGACCGCTGCCCGCCGGCGCGCGACGAAGAAGGGTGACGACGAGCTGCCCTCCGTGGAGGCGGACGCCGAGGAGGAGGCCACGCCGCGCGGCAAGGGGCCGCACTACCTGGTCGTCGTGGAGTCGCCCGCGAAGGCGAAGACCATCAAGAAGTACCTGGGCTCCGGCTACACGGTGAAGGCGTCCGTGGGGCACGTGAAGGACCTGCCCAAGAGCAAGATCGGCGTCGACGTGGAGCACGACTTCCAGCCCGAGTACGAGGTCATCAAGGGCAAGGAGAAGGTGCTCAACGAGCTGAAGAAGATGGCGAAGTCCGCCGACAAGGTCTTCCTGGCCACGGACCCCGACCGCGAGGGCGAGGCCATTGCGTGGCACATCAAGGAAGAGCTGGCGCACCCGGACGCGATGCGGGTGACCTTCAACGAAATCACCAAGAAGGCCATCCAGGAAGCCATCGCCCAGCCGCGTGAGCTGAACCAGGACAACTACGACTCGCAGCAGACGCGCCGCATCCTGGACCGTCTGGTGGGCTATCAGATCTCCCCGCTGCTCTGGCAGAAGATCCGCCGGGGCCTGTCCGCCGGCCGCGTGCAGTCGGTGGCGGTGCGGCTCATCGTGGAGCGCGAGGCGGAGATCAAGGCCTTCGTCCCCGAGGAGTACTGGACGCTGGACGCGCTCTTGGAGGGCCCGTCCGGCCCGCCGCCGTTCAAGGCCAAGCTGTCCAAGGTGGACGGCAAGAAGGTGGAGCTGAAGGACCGCGTCAACACGGAGGCGCTCGTCTCCGAGCTGCAGGGCGCCGCCTTCAGCGTGGCCAAGGTGGACCGCCGTGAGCGCCGCCGCAACGCGCCCGCGCCCTTCATCACGTCCAAGCTGCAGCAGGAGGCGGCCAACCGGCTGTCCTTCACCGCGAAGAAGACGATGACGCTGGCCCAGAAGCTCTACGAGGGCGTGCCCCTCGGCGAGGAGGGCCAGACGGCGCTCATCACGTACATGCGCACGGACTCCACGCGTCTGTCCGACGACGCCGTGAAGCAGGTGCGGGAGATGATCGGCACGAAGTACGGCGCGGAGTACCTGCCCGAGGAGCCGGTGGTCTACAAGTCGCGCAAGAGCGCGCAGGACGCCCACGAGGCCATCCGCCCCACGTCGCTGGAGTACCCGCCGGAGCGGGTGCGTCCGTTCTTCGACGCCATGGACGAGCAGGACATGTTCCGGCTCTACGAGCTCATCTGGAACCGCTTCGTGGCGTGCCAGATGAAGCCCGCCGTGTACGACCAGACGAGCGCGGACATCGCCGCGGGCCGGGCCACGTTCCGCGCCTCCGGCAGCACGCTGAAGTTCCCCGGCTACCTCGCGGTGTACGGCGCGGGCCTGACGCCGGAGGAGGAGTCGGAGAAGGAGAAGGCCAAGGCCGCGGGCGAGGAGGGCGCCGAGGGCGCCGACGCCGTGGGCGACCTGCCGGTGCTCAACGACGGCGACAAGCTGGGCCTGCAGAAGCTCCTGCACGAGCAGCACTTCACCCAGCCGCCCCCGCGCTTCAGCGAGGCCACGCTGGTGAAGGAGCTGGAGGAGAAGGGCATTGGACGACCGTCCACGTACGCGGCCATCCTCTCCACCATCCAGGACAAGAAGTACGTGGAGAAGCTGGAGAGCCGCTTCCGGCCCACGGACCTGGGGCAGATGACGAACGAGATGCTCGTCAAGCACTTCCCTCACGAACTGGACGTCACCTTCACGGCGACGATGGAGGAGAAGCTCGACCAGATCTCCGAGGGCGGCGCCAAGTGGGTGTCGGTGCTGCGCGACTTCTACGGGCCCTTCAAGGACACGCTCGAGAAGGCGAAGGCGGAGATGCGCGACGTCAAGCGCGAGGAGATCAAGACCGACATCGCCTGTGAGAAGTGCGGCAACCCCTTCGTCATCAAGTTCGGAAAGATGGGGCACTTCCTCGCCTGTTCGAACTACCCCGACTGCAAGAACACCAAGGACTTCAAGCGGGACGCCGAGGGGAAGATCGTCATCGTCGAGGAGGAGACGACGGACGAGCTGTGCGAGAAGTGCGGCAAGCCCATGGTCATCAAGCGCGGCCGCTTCGGGCGCTTCATGGCGTGCTCGGGCTACCCGGACTGCAAGACGTCCAAGCCCATCTCCATCGGCGTCAACTGCCCGGAGTGCAAGCAGGGCTACCTGACGGAGCGCCGCAGCGGCCGGGGGAAGATCTTCTTCGGCTGCAACCGCTACCCGGACTGCCGCTTCGCCGCGTGGGACAGGCCGCTCGCCGAGTCCTGCCCCCAGTGCGCGTCGCCGTACCTGCTGCAGAAGTTCTCCAAGCGGGACGGGGCGTACATCTCCTGCCCCAACAAGGAGTGCGACTACCGGCGGGAGGTCGCGGAGCAGCCGGGCGTCCCCACGGACCCGGGGACCAGCTCGGCTGCCTGAAAACCCAAGTGTTTACAGGGGGCTGGCCCGTCCGTGGCTTGACAGCTTCGGCGGGCCCGCCCTACAACCCGGCCAATGATTTCCTCGGTGGTCAGCGAGTGGCTGGTCAACGCGAGCCTCGCGGCCGCGGACGCCGGTAAGCTGGGCGTCACGGACTCCGTCATCAAGTTCTTCAAGGATGGCGGTCCGTTCATGTTCGTGAACCTGTTCTGGCTGGCGTGCGCGCTGGCGGTGGCCACCGAGCGCATCGTCACGCTGGTGTTCCGCTACAACCTGAACCCCGCGCCCTTCATGGAGCAGATCTCCAAGCTGGTGCGCAGCGGCAACCTGGACCGGGCGGTGAAGGTCTGCGCCATGGCGCCCAACGCGCCCCTGGCGAAGGTCATCCGCGCGGGGCTGGTGAACGCGAACCGGGGTGAGATCGAGGTGGCCAAGGGCGTCGAAGAGGCCATCGTCGAGTACAGCCCGCATGTGACCAAGCGCATCCCCTGGCTGTGGTCCCTGGCGAACATCGCCACGCTGGTGGGCCTGGTGGGCACCATCTTCGGCCTCATCGGGACGTTCCAGGCGCTGGGCAACGTGCCGGCGGAGCAGAAGCAGGTGCTCCTGTCGGAGGGCATCTCCAAGGCGATGAACAACACGGCCTTCGCGCTCTCCATCGCGGTGCTGTGCATCGTCTTCCACCTGTTCCTCACGTCGTACGCCAAGGGCATGGTGGAGAGCCTGGAGCTGCACGCGCTGAAGCTGGAGAACCTGCTGTCCAGGCGCGGCGCCGCGGACCCGGCGGCCACGGAGCTCGAGGCTCGCGCGTCGTAGCGCGGCCGGAGCGCGCGTCCATGGCGTTCTACTACTCCCGCCGAAAGCTGAAGGTCCGCGAGGAAGAGGAGTCGGGCGAGCTGAACGTCGTCCCGTACCTCGACATCCTCATGAACCTCATCATCTTCATGCTGCTGTCGATCACCGGCCTGGCCTCGTTCGGCATCCTGAACGTGAGCGCGCCGGCGTACGGCCCCCCGTCGGCGGGCATGACGCAGGAGTCGGCGAGCGACGAGCCGAAGCTGACGTTGTCGGTGCTCATCTCGCGCAAGGGCCACTTCGTCAGCAGCGAGAACGCCATCCTCGGCGAGGCCGGGGCGCCCACGGTGCCCACCCGCGCGGACGGCGACTTCGACTACGCCGCGCTCAACGCGTGGATGGTGAAGATCAAGTCGGAGTTCCCCAAGGAGACCAAGGTCATCGTCGGCGCGGACGCGGACATCCCCTACGATGCGCTCATCCAGACGATGGACGCCATCCGCGAGGAGCAGGGCGCCCAGCGCCGCCTGCTGTTCCCCGACGTCACGCTGGCGGGGACCTGAGCCATGGCCGAGACGATGCCGCACGTGCCGGAGGTCGTCGACGAGGAGGCCCTCGCGCGGCTGCGCTACCGCCGGGCCCTGGCGCGCAAGAAGCGCAAGGAGCGCGAGGCGGCGGGGGAGATCAAGGAGCTGAACATCACCGCGATGATGGACATGATGACCATCCTCCTGGTGTTCCTGCTCAAGTCCTTCGCCTCGTCGTCCGCGGCGGTGACGGCGTCCGAGGACGTGCGTCCCCCCGTGTCCACCACGCGCGCGACGCCCCGGGACACGGTGGCCGTCACGATCACCCCCAAGAGCATCCTCGTGGGCGAGCGCGAGGTGCTGCGGCTGGTGAACGGTCAGCTCCCGGCCGAGGCCCTCCAGGGTCGGCTGGTGCTCCCGCTCGACGCGCGGCTGAAGAAGGAAGTGGAGAAGCTCAAGTACATCGCGGAGCGCAATCCGCAGGCGCCCTTCAGCCAGGAGCTGTCCGTCATCGCGGACCGCAAGGTGCCGTATGACCTGCTCCTGAGCGTGCTCTACACGGCGGGGCAGAACGAGCTGGAGAACTACCGCTTCGTCGTCCTCAAGAAGGACGGAGACTGAAGGCGCCCCCTGGCGTGAGTCAGGGAGCGCCCGGTCCGTGGCCCGCGTCGTCCTAGAGGGACGGCATGGCGTGGTGGCCGCCGCGCATCTCCTGCTCGTGCGCGGTGGCGTCCTCCTCACAGCGGATGGCGAAGGGCAGGGCCTCCAGGCGCTCCTTGGAGATCTCCAGGCCGCAGTCCACGCACTCGCCGAAGACGCCCATGTCCATGCGCCGCAGCGCGGCGTCGATGAGCATGACCTCGCGTCGCTGGGCCTCCATCAGGCTGGACAGGGTGTAGTCCGCCAGCTCCGACTGGGCGTTCTCCTCGTATTCGGGATCCCGCTCCTGCTCCTTGAGGGCCGTCAGCTCGCGGTGCGTGCCCTGGCTCGTGGTGAGGATTTCCCGCCTGCGGCGCTGGAGTATCTCGCGTACCCTCAGCAAGTCTTGGGCTCGGCTCATGATGGGCCTCGTCTTCGTGGATGCTGCTTCGAGTGCGTCTTGCGCTCGCCCGGATGCACGCGGCCCCGAGCGACGAACGCGAGAAACGTAGGGGTGCAACCCAGGTGCGGAAACCGCGCCTTCCAACGGGGGGCAGAGGTGGCTCGGGGGGCGGGCGGGCGGACACGGGGGGCTTGTCCCGACGCCGGGTTGACGCTCGTGGATTCACGGTCGGGACAGGGCGTGCCAGTCCTGCTAACTGTTGGCTGACGGGCACGCGCGCGTGGGCGCTCCCGGGAGGACGCGGATGTCGGACGTGAAGCAGCGGGTGACGGTGATTGGCGGCGGCCTTGCGGGCACCGAGTGCGCGTACCAGCTCGCCCGCCGGGGCGTGCCGGTGGTGCTGCGCGAGATGAAGCCCCACAAGCGCTCGCCGGCGCACAAATCGGATTCGCTCGCGGAGCTGGTGTGCAGCAACTCGCTGCGCTCGGACAACCCGGAGAGCGCCATCGGCCTCTTGCACGCGGAGCTGCGGGACCTGGGCTCGGTGGTGCTGTCGAGCGCGGATGCGCACCGGGTGCCCGCGGGCGACGCGCTGGCGGTGGAGCGCGAGGGGTTCTCCCAGGCCATCACCCAGGCGCTGAGGGACTCCGGCAGCGTGGAGCTGGTGGCGGGCGAGGTGGAGACGCTGCCCGAGGACGGGCCCGTGGTGGTGGCCACCGGGCCGCTGACGTCCGACGCCCTCACGCGCGAGCTGGAGCGGCACGTGGGGCAGAAGCTCTATTTCTATGACTCCATCGCCCCCATCCTGTCGGCGGACTCCATCGACCTGACGGTGGCCTTCCGGCAGAGCCGCTATGGCAAGGGCGGCGGCGACGACTACCTGAACCTGCCGATGAACCGCGAGGAGTACTACCGGTTCATCGCGGAGCTGAAGGCGGGCCAGAAGGTGGTCCCGCACAGTTTCGAGGAACCGAAATACTTCGAAGGCTGTCTGCCCATCGAGGTGATGGCGGAACGCGGCGACGACACGCTGGCCTACGGGCCGATGAAGCCGGTGGGGCTCAGGGACCCGCGCACGGGCAGGGAGCCCCATGCCGTGGTGCAGCTGCGCATGGAGGACCGCGCGGGCACGGCGTGGAACATGGTGGGCTTCCAGACGCGCCTGACGTGGGGTGAGCAGAAGCGCATCTTCACCACCTGCATCCCGGGCCTGCAGAACGCGGACTTCCTGCGGATGGGGCAGATCCACCGCAACACGTTCATCGACTCGCCGCGCCTGTTGTCGGCCGACTTGTCGCTCAAGAGCGAGCCCCGGGTGTTCTTCGCGGGGCAGGTGTCGGGCGTGGAGGGGTACGTGGAGAGCGCGGCGTGCGGCTACCTGGTGGCGCTGGCGCTGCATGCGCGGCTGAGCGGCAAGCCGTGGGTCCCGCCCCCGGCGACGACGGCGCTGGGCGCGCTGTTCCGTCATGTGACGGGCGAAGCGCACCCGCCGGACTACCCGCATCAGCCCTCCAACATCATCTTCGGCCTCTTCCCGCCGCTGACGGGGCGGATGAAGAAGGCGGAGAAGCGGGTGGCGTATTCGGCCCGCGCGAGGACGGACCTGGCGGCGTGGCTGCCACACGCGGGTGTCCCGGCATCGGGCGCCCCGGAGCACGAGGAGCAGAGGAGCGCATGATTCGGCCGAGGCTGGGACGACTTCTGGGCGCGGGGCTGGTCGCCTCGCTCGTGGTGGCTGGCGGCGGATGCAAGAAGAGCGAGGACGCGAAGCCGGCGGGGAGCCCGTCGGCCGCGACTCCCTCGGCGGCGGCGCCGAGCGCGCCCGCCGCGCCGAGCCCCTCCGGACGGGCTCCGGCGGGCGCGGGGCAGGGGCTGCTCCTGGACGCGGGCCGCGCGGCGGACCTGCGGCTGACGTCGGATGGCCGCTTCGCCACGTACCTCATGAACGGGCAGAAGCCGCGGCTGGACGGTGTGCCGCCGCAGATGCTGCTGGGCGAGCTGCGCGTGGTGTCGGTGGAGGGCGGGGAGCCTCGCAAGCTGGGCGACAGCGTGACGAACGTGCCCGGCGGGCTCCTGTTCTCGGCCGACTCGCGCTACGCGCTGTACCTCACCGGCTACAACCCGGCCTCGCAGTCGGGCACGCTCAACGTGGCGACGCTCGACGACGCGAAGGCGGAGCCGGCGGTGCTCGGCACGGCGGTCAGCTACATGCTGCCCTCGCCGGACGGCTCCAAGGTGGCGTTCGTCGACGGCGGCAAGCTGAAGCTGGGGCCGCTGCCCGCGGGGCCCTTCGTCGACGTGGCGGCCGAGGTGAGCACGGCGCAGTTCACCGCCGACGGCAAGGCGCTCCTGTTCAAGCGGCGGCTGTCCGCGGCGGGTGGCCTGGCGGTGGTGACCGTGGACAAGCCGGAGGTCGCGCCGCGCAAGCTGGCGGACCAGGTGGGCGACTACGCGGTGTCGCCGGATGGCCAGCGCGTGGCCTTCCAGGTGCGCAGCGAGTCGGTGCGCGGGCTCTATGACCTCTACCTGGCGGAGCTGCCCGCGGAGAAGCCCAAGCGGCTGGCCGTCGCGTCGCAGTCGTTCGGCTTCTCGCCGGACGGCAAGTGGCTGGCGCGCTCGGAGAACGGCAAGCCGGACGTGCCGGGGGACTTGTACGTGGGCCCCGCGGCGGGCGGCCCGGGCCGCAAGGTGGGCGAGCGCGTGGAGACCTTCGCGTTCTCGCCCGACTCGCAGGCGGTGGGCTTCCTGGACAAGTACGACGTGACGGCGCGCGCGGGGTTGATGGCGGTGGCATCGCTGCCGGACGGCGCGCCCAAGCGGGTGGGGGACCGGGTGCCCAACTTCGTGTGGGGCGCGGACGCGAGCTACGTGGCCTTCCTGTCGCGCTTCCTCAAGCCCGAGTACTCGGTGGACCTGATGCTCTATCCGCTGGGCGCGGAGAAGGCGGAGAAGGTCCACCGGGGCGTGTTCGGCTACGGCTTCATGCCCGGCAACGGCCAGGTGGTGTTCCGCTCGAACTGCATCCGCAACGGCCGCGCGTGTGACTTCAAGGCGCTGGAACTGCCCCAGAAGGCCGAGCCGCGGACGTGGCTCCAGGGCATCTTCAGCTACAAGCTGTCCGCGGATGGCAAGCGCGTGCTGGCCACGTACGCCCGGATGGACTCGGACACGTACGACATCGCCGTGTACGACGCGAAGACGCAGGCGCGAAAGCCGTTGGACCAGGGCGTCCAGGTGCCCGTGTACTTCGGCGGCAAGGAGGACTCGCGCGCCGTCTACATCATCGCGCAGGGGCCCAAGGCGGGCGTCTACAGCGTGAGCGCGCTGCCCTGACGAGAGGCCCGGGGCTCACCGGAGCGTGAGCTGGAAGCTCACGCCTCCGGCCCCGATGCTGAAGCCCGTGTGCGGGCCGAAGACGAGCAGCGAGAAGAGCGCCACGCCCAGGCACGCGAACACCACCTTGTGGCCGGTGCGCAGCGAGTGGAAGAAGGTCGTCTCGTAGTTCGCGCCCACGAAGCGCAGCGCGAAGAAGAACCCCACGGGCAGCAGTGGGGTGTCGTTCACCGTGAACCACAGGCTGGAGAGCGCGAGGAGCTGGAGGTAGCGCTTGCGGCTCAGGTGGAAACGGTCGTCGTACTCGGTGGCGGCGGCGGTGTGCATCGGCTCCCTCGCGGAGGTGAAGCGGTGTGCCGCCGGCAGGTGCAGACCTCTCGCCACCGTGCGCCACGTCGTTCCGGTGGCTTGGCCCACGCGGTCGTCCTGGCCCGGAGACACCGGGTCCGGGATGACAACCCTGGCGTCCCTCGCGCGGTGTCGCCCGAGGGTCCTCGGGTGTGCTTAGGTCCGCCGCGCGCATGACTTCGACTCCTCTCACGTATCGCCGCTATGGCGGCTCGCTCCAGGTCGACATCCCCACTTTCGACGTGCTCGTGGAGGCCTCGCGCATCCCCGAGACGCAGTGGATTGCCACGGCGTGCCCGTTGGAGGGCTTGAGCTGTGACCCGGTCTTCCTCAAGTTCCTCGACACGGATGGCAATGGCCGGGTCCGCGTGGCGGAGGTCCGCACCGCGGTGGACTGGGCCGCTCGGCACCTGAAGGACCGGCGCGGCGCGGACGCGAGCAGCGACGTGCTGGAGCTCGGCGCGCTGTCCCCGGAGGGGGCTCCGCTGCGGAGCGCGGCGGAGATGATTCTGCGCACCGTGGGCGCGGCGGACACGGGCCGCATCTCGCTGGCCCAGGTCCGCGCCAGCGACGAGGCCCTGCGCAAGGCGGGGCAGAACGGCGACGGCATCATCGCCCCGGACCGCCTGCCGGAGTCCCTGCGGCCGCTCGCCCGGGACATCATGGCGTCGTTCCCCGAGGTGAAGAACCGCGCGGGTGAGGCGGGCGTGGACAAGCCCATGCTCCAGCGCTTCCGCGACGAGCGTCAGGCGCTGCTCACCCACCTGGGCAAGCGCGGCGACGTCTTCGTCTGGGGCGAGGAGAGCGAGGCGCGCGCGAAGCGCATCCGCGAGGTGTCGCCGCTCCTGGACGCGTACTTCCTGCAGTGCCGGCTCGTCGCCGCGCAGCCCGAGGCGGCGGCGGCCCTGCGGCTGCGCGCGGAGCGGGTGGAAGGCGCGCTGGGTGACACGGCCGCGCTGAACAAGGCCGCGGGCGACCTGCCGATTGCTCCTCCCGACGCGGCGGGCGTGCTCGAGTGGTCGCGCCTCTTGCGCGGCCCCGCGTACGAGCAGCTCCAGGCGTTCCGTCGCGACGTCGCGGCGCCGCTGACGGGGGACTCGGAGCGCCTGACGGACACGGCGTGGCGCGAGCTGGTGGCGAAGGCGGACGCGGTGCTCGCGTGGTTCGCGACGCGCGACGCGAACCCCCTGCACAAGCTGGCCGGCTCGCTGGAGACGGTGTCGCTCGCGGACGTGGACGCGCTCGACGCCGCGAGCCAGGCGGACCTCGCGCTGGCGCCCACGCTCGCGTCCATCGTCGAGCTGGAGCGACTGGTGCTCTACCAGCGCTGGCTGCTGGTGTTCGCCAACAACTTCATCAGCATGCCCAACCTGTACCTGCCCAAGGCCCCGGCGCTGATGGAGCGGGGGACGCTCATCCTCGGCGGGCGCAAGTACACGCTGTCGGTGCTCGCGAAGAACCGCGCCGAGCACGCCGCGCTGACGAGCCAGGGCACCACGTGCGTCCTCTACGTGATGGTCGCGCCCAAGGACGGCACGCCCGGCTACGAGGTGGCGGTGCCCGTCACGCGCGGCCGCAGCACGGACCTGGTCGTGGGCAAGCGCGGCGTCTTCTACGACGTGGACAACCAGGAGCACGACGCCACGGTGACGCACGTCATCCGCCAGCCCGTGTCGCTGTGGGAGTCGATGACCATGCCCTTCACGCGCATGGCCGGCTTCATCACCAGCAAGGTGGAGGGCATGGCCACCGCCGGCGAGAAGACCTTCGACGCGACGCTGGAGGAGGGCTACGCGAAGACGGTGGCCGCGGCCCCGTCACCCACCGCGCCTCCGGCTCCGGCCGCCGCGGCGCCAGCGCCCGCACCGGCCGCGGCGCCCGGTGGGCTCGCGGGTGTCATCGCGGCCGGCAGCATCGCGGCGGCGGCGCTCGGCTCCTCGTTCGCGTTCATCGTCTCGCAGGTGAAGTCCCTGACGTTGGGGGATGTCATCACCGCCGCGTCGCTCATCGCCATCGCCGTCATGGCGCCGGCGGGGCTGCTCGGCTGGCTGAAGCTGCGTCGGCGCAACCTGGCGCTGCTCTTGGAGGGCTCCGGCTGGGCGCTCAATGACCGGCTGATGCTCACGCGGGGGCTGTCCACGCTGGTGACGCGCCGGCCCCGGCTGCCCAAGGGCGCGCGCGTGGACCACCGCGACATGGTCCGCCCGGCGCTGCTCGCCCAGCAGGACGAGGACGGCGAGCAGGAGGGCCTGTCCTGGTGGTCCCGCCTGGGGCTCGCGGCGCTGGTGCTGTTCATCCTGCTCTGGCAGGTGCGCAACCCCATCCTCACCTGGATGTGTCAGAAGGCCTGGCTGTCGGACGCCACGTGCGTGGCGCTGCTGCCCACGCCTCCCGTCGCGCCCGTGGTCGTGCCCACCGCCCCGGCCGTGCCGACGAAGTAGGGGTTTCGTGGGGCCCGGAATCTTGCGAGGCTCTCCGGGCCCCCTACGCTCCACCTCGCCATGACGAACCTGTCGCCGCTCTTGGAGAAGTTCCGGGTCCACCTGGAGGACGAGAAGGGCTCGTCCCCGCACACGGTGCGCAACTACCTGGTCGACCTGGTGGACTACGAGCGCTACCTGGTCGAGCGGATGAAGTCGTCCCTGCTCGCCGGCACGCACGCGGCGATTCGCGGCTACCTGGGCACGCTGAGCGTGGACCACGCGCCCGCCAGCCGCGCGCGGCGCCTGGCCTCCATCAAGTCCTTCTACAAGTACCTGGTGCGCCAGAAGCTGTTGCCCGCCAGCCCCGCCAAACTGGTGAAGAGCCCGAAGCTGCCCAAGGCGCTCCCCAAGGTGCTGCCGGTGGAGGAGGTCTTCGCGCTGCTCGACGTGCACGATTTGAAGTCCGTGCTCGGCCTGCGCGACAAGGCGATTCTGGAGATGCTCTACGGCGGCGGCCTGCGCATCAGCGAGCTGTGTGATTTGGACCTGCTCGCCGTGGACCGGAGCGGCCGCATCGTCCGGGTCATGGGCAAGGGCAGCAAGGAGCGCCTGGTCCCCGTCAACGCGCAGGCCATCCGCTCGCTGGAGGCGTACCTGGCGCGCCGGGGCGAGCTGCTCGCGGAGCCGAAGCCAGGACAGGCGCCGGAGGCCATCTTCCTCAACTTCCGCGGCGGCCGGCTGACGCCCCGGAGCATCCGCCGACACCTGGACCAGCACGTGCTCAAGTGCGCGCTGGCGCGCAAGGTGAGTCCGCACGCGTTGCGTCACTCGTTCGCCACGCACCTGCTCGGTGGGGGCGCGGACATCCGCAGCATCCAGGAGCTGCTGGGCCACGCGAGCCTGTCCACCACGCAGCGGTATACCCACGTCAGCTGGGAACAGCTCCAGCAGGTCTACGACGCAGCCCACCCCCGCGCCTGAGAAACGGTGCGGGAGCGGACAGGCGGGCGGTGTTCCTTGGAAACGCGGGGCGCGGCTTGTTAAACCCGCTCCATGTTCCACGGCACCACCATTCTCTGCGTGCGACGCGACGGAAAGGTCGCCATCGCCAGTGACGGTCAGGTCTCGCTCGAAAAGACGGTGATGAAGAACACGGCGAAGAAGGTCCGCAGGCTGGGCGAGGGCCAGGTCCTCGCCGGGTTCGCGGGCAGCACCGCCGATGCCTTCACCCTGTTCGAGCGCTTCGAGGGCAAGCTCAAGGAGCACCAGAAGAACATGGCGCGCGCCTGCGTCGAGCTGGGCAAGGACTGGCGCACGGACCGCTTCCTGCGCCGGCTGGAGGCGCTGCTCGTCGTGGCGGACAAGGACAAGACGTTCATCCTGTCCGGCGCCGGGGACGTCATCGAGCCGGACCACGGCATCGCCGCGGTGGGCAGCGGGGGCCCCTACGCGTTCGCCGCCGCCCGGGCGCTGATGGCCCACACGCAGCTGTCCGCTCGCGAGGTGGCGCAGCAGTCGCTCTCCATCGCGGGCGAAATCGACATCTACACCAACTCCAACATCTCCATCGAAGAGCTCTAGGAGCCTCCCCGTGGCCGAATCGCGCAAGACGTCCGCCTTCACGCCTCGTGAGGTGGTGGGCGAGCTGGACCGCTACATCGTCGGGCAGAACGCCGCCAAGCGCGCGGTGGCCATCGCCCTGCGCAACCGCTGGCGCCGCCAGCAGGTCTCCGACGACCTGCGCGACGAAATCCACCCGAAGAACATCATCATGATCGGCCCCACGGGCGTGGGGAAGACGGAGATCGCCCGGCGGCTCGCGAAGCTGGCGCAGGCGCCGTTCGTCAAGGTGGAGGCCTCCAAGTTCACGGAGGTGGGCTACGTGGGCCGCGACGTGGAGTCGATGATTCGCGACCTCGTCGAGGCCGCCATCGGCCTGGTGCGCGAGGAGGAGACGGAGAAGGTCCGCCCCCGCGCCGAGGAGCTGGCCGAGGACCGGTTGATGGAGCTGCTGCAGAACAACGGCACGCCGCGCACGCCGTCCTCGCCGCCGCCGTTCGGCTTCGCGCCGCCGCCCCCGCAGCCCGCGCCCCAGCGCCTGGGCGACAACGAGCGCGAGAAGCTGCGCGCCCAATTGCGCGCGGGCACGCTGGATGACCAGTTCGTGGAGCTGGAGACGAGCGACAGCGCGCCCACCTTCATGCGCGGCTTCTCCGGCCAGGGCATGGAGGAGATCGGCGTCAACCTGCAGGACCTCTTCAAGAACATGCCGGGCATGAGCAAGACGCGTCGTCGTCGGGTGCGCGTGCCGGAGGCGCTCCAGCTCCTGCGCCAGGAGGAGGCCCAGAAGCTGGTGGACCCGGACCGCGTCCAGCGCGAGGCCGTGGCGCGCGCCGAGTCGAGCGGCATCGTGTTCATCGACGAGATCGACAAGATCGCCAGCCGCGACGGCGGCGGCAAGGGCGGGGGAGGCCCGGACGTCTCGCGCGAGGGCGTGCAGCGCGACATCCTCCCCATCGTCGAGGGCTCCACCGTCAACACCAAGTACGGCATGGTGAAGACGGACCACATGCTCTTCATCGCCGCGGGCGCCTTCCACGTCTCCAAGCCCAGCGACCTCATCCCGGAATTGCAGGGCCGCTTCCCCATCCGCGTGGAGCTGGAGCCGCTCTCCGGCGACGACCTCATCCGCATCCTGCGCGAGCCGAAGAACTCCCTCTTGCGCCAGTACACCGCGCTGCTCTCCACCGAGGGCGTGCGCCTGTCCTTCACCGACGACGCGGTGACGGAGCTGGCGCGCATCGCCCAGCAGGCGAACGAGCGCACGCAGAACATCGGCGCCCGCCGCCTGCACACCGTGCTCGAGCGGCTGCTCGATGAGGTCTCCTTCTCCGCCAGCGAGCTGGGGCCCCGGGACTTCCAGGTGGACGGCAATTATGTGCGCGAGCGGCTGGGCGCCATCGTCCAGGACGAGGACCTGTCGCGCTACATCCTCTAGCGCGCTATATGGCGCGCACACCGCCGTGCCCTCACCACAAGGAAGGTTGACTCCCTTGCCGCAACCCGTGCCCTCGGCCGCCCCCAGCTCCAACGACACCCTCATCCAGAAGGCCCGCCACCACCTGCTGCAGAACTACAAGCAGCAGCCCATCGTCCTGGCACGTGGGCAGGGTACGCGCGTGTGGGACGCGGATGGGCGGGAGTACCTGGACCTCATCGGGGGCGTGGCGACGTGCGCGCTCGGGCACTGCCACCCGGACGTGGTGGCGGCGGCGCACGCGCAGCTGGACACCCTGTGGCACGTCTCCAACGCGTTCTACTCGCAGCCGCAGATCGACCTGGCGGCGCAGCTGTGCGAGTGGAGCGGCCTGTCGCGCGCGTTCTTCTGCAACTCGGGCGCGGAGGCGAACGAGGCACTGCTGAAGCTGGCCCGCAAGGTGATGAAGGACCGGGGCACGCCGGAGCGCTTCGAGGTCATCACCTTCGAGCGCAGCTTCCACGGCCGCACCCTGGCCACCGTCACCGCCACGGGGCAGCCGAAGTACCACGCGGGTTTCGAGCCGCTGCCCGCGGGCTTCCACCACGTGCCTTATGGCGATCTGGACGCGGTGCGCGCCGCGGTGAAGCCCACCACGGCCGCCATCCTGGTGGAGCCCGTCCAGGGCGAGGGCGGGGTGCGTCAGGCTCCCGCGGGCTTCCTCAAGGGGCTGCGGGCCCTGTGCGACGAGAAGGGCCTCTTGCTGCTGGTGGATGAGATTCAAACGGGCATGGGCCGCACGGGCATCCCGTTCGGCTTCATGCGCGACGGCATCCTCCCGGACGCCATCAGCATGGCCAAGGCGCTGGGCAACGGCCTGCCCATCGGCGCCATGCTGTGCCGCGACGACGTGGGCGCGAGCATGGTGCCCGGCAGCCACGGGTCCACCTTCGGCGGCAACCTGGTGGCCGCCGCCGCCGCCAACGCGGTGCTGAAGGTCATCCGTCAGCCCGGCTTCCTCGACGAGGTGAACTCCAAGGGGGCGTACTTCCTGGAGAAGCTGCGGGGCATCCAGTCCCGGCTGCCCGCGGGCCGCGTGGTGGAGGTCCGGGGGCAGGGCCTGCTGGTGGGCCTGGAGATGGACCGCGACGCGCCCCAGGTGCTCGGCAAGCTGCGCGAGGCGGGGGTGCTCGGCAACGCCGCAGGTGAGCGGACCGTGCGCTTCGCCCCTCCGTTCACCATCAGCCGGGAGGAGCTGGACCAGAGCCTGGCCATCATCGAGCGGGTGCTGACCGCCCTCTGAGGGCGGCCTCTCCTCGGCCAGGGCCTGGGGTAGGGGGACACTGGGTGTTTGACGCCCCGCGTCCCCCAAACCTAGGCTCTTCTATTCGGCAACCCTTCGGTGGACCGTCCTGTGAGCGCGTCAAACACGATTGTCGGCCTGGGGGCCCGGACGGACCACATCGCCACCGTGCCCAACCTGGACCTCGCTCGCCTCCAGCTCTCGCCGGAGGAGACGGGCGTGTTGTCGCTCGTGGGCAGGGTGGAGCGCATCGACCAGGTGCTGTCACGTTCCACCCTGGGTGAGGCGCGCACCATCGCCGTGCTGCTGGCGCTGCGCGCCAAGGGCGCCATCGTCCCGGCGCGCGTGGTGCCGCGAAACCAGCCGGCGCCCGCGGTGGACGCCGCGATGGCCGAGGAGGTGGACCTCGAGCCGGAGCGGAAGAAGGAGATCATCGACCTGGAGCGCGCGCTGGACGGGCTGGACTACTTCGCCGTCCTGGGCCTGCGTCCCGGGGCCCCCGCCACCGAGGTGAAGCAGGCGTACTACAACGCGTCGCGCCGCTTCCACCCGGACCGCTACTTCGGCAAGAACCTGGGCAGCTTCCGCGCGCGGATGGAGCGCATCTTCCGCAAGCTCACCGACGCCCACAACGTCCTCAGCCAGCAGGACAAGCGCGACGCATACCTCAAGGCGAACCCGGCGCTCGCCCAGGCCTCCGCGGCCGCCTCGACGCCCTCGACGCCGCCGCCCGTGGCCTCCTCGCCGGCTCCGTCCGCGGCCTCGTACCCGGCCACGGAGTTGACGCCCATCGGCCTGACGCCGCCGCCCGCGCCTTCACCCCTGCGGATGGCCCGGCCCGCCCCGCCGCCTCCTCCCGCGCCCGCGCCGCCGCCGGTGAACGACGCGGAGTCGGAGGCCCGGCGCGCCGAGCGACAGGCCCGGCTCGCCCGTCACCCGTACATGGCCAAGAACGTGCGCCTGACGGAGCTGGTGGCCCGGGGCAAGGCGGCCGTGGCCCGGGGAGACTGGGAGCGCGCGTACCAGGACTTCCACCAGGTCCAGACGATGGACCCGAAGAACCGCGAGGTGGCGACGCTGCTGGTGGAGGCGCGCCGCCGTCACGACGAGCAGCGGGCCTCCGTCGAGGTGACGCGGGGGCGGGAGCTGGAGCAGCACGGGGACGACGTCGGGGCGCTCGCGGCGTACCGGCTCGCCTTCTCGCTGGACAACCAGAGCGCCGAGGCGGCGTTCCGCTCGGCGAAGCTGGGGCTCCAGCAGGGCCAGGACGTCGGGGAGGTGCGCGTCCTGGCGCAGCGCGCCGTGGACCTCCTGCCGGGGCGGGTGGAGCACCAGGTGTTGTTGGGCCGGGTGCTGATGGATTCAGGGGCCAAGAAGCAGGCCAAGCGGGTCTTCGAGGACGCGACGAAGCTGGACCCCGACAACGCCGAGGCCAAGGCGGCGCTCAAGAAGCTGCGCTGGACGTTCTAGTAGGATGAGCACGCTCACCCATGGCTGAGTCCGAACCTCTCATTGGCATCGACCTGGGCACGACGAACAGCATCGTCGCGACCGTCCAGGACGGTCAGCCCATCGTCATCAAGAACCGCACCGGCATGGCGCTGACGCCGTCGGTGGTGGCGGTGTCGAAGAACGGCAAGCGCCTGGTGGGCGGCATCGCCAAGCGCCAGGCCATCACCAACCCCCAGGAGACGGTGTACGCCGCCAAGCGGCTCATTGGCCGGAAGTTCTCCTCGCACGAGGTGCAGGACGCGCTGCGCTCACTGCCCTACGAAGTGGTGGTGGGGCAGCACGACGACCTGCGCATCCGGATGGGGGGCAAGGACCTGTCCGTCCCGGAGCTCAGCGCGATGATCCTCCAGGAGCTGAAGGCGGACGCGGAGGCGCACTTCGGCAGGCCGGTGACGAAGGCCGTCGTCACCGTGCCGGCGTACTTCAACGACGCCCAGCGCCAGGCGACGAAGGACGCGGGCCGCATCGCCGGGCTGGACGTGCTGCGCATCATCAACGAGCCCACGGCGGCGGCGCTGGCGTACGGCTTCAGCCGCACGGTGAACGGCCGCGTGGCGGTGTTGGACCTGGGCGGCGGCACGTTCGACGTGTCGGTGCTGGAGATCAACCAGGGCGTCTTCGACGTGGTGGGGACGGGCGGCGACACGTACCTGGGCGGCGAGGACTGGGACAACCGCATCATCGAGTGGCTCGTCTTCGGCTTCGCGAAGGAGCACGGCATCGACCTGCGCAAGGACCGCATGGCGTTGCAGCGGCTCAAGGACGCGGCGGAGAAGGCGAAGGTCGAGCTGTCCAGCGTGCGCGAGGCGCAGATCAACCTGCCGTTCATCAGCACGCCGCCGGGCGGGAGCGCGGCGCTGCACCTGCAGGCGGCGCTGTCGCGCGAGAAGCTGGAGGATTTGACGGCGGACCTGGCCGAGCGCGTGGTGGGCATCACCACGGAGGTGCTGGGCGAGGCGGGGGTGCGCGCGTCGGAGCTGAAGGAGGTCATCCTGGTCGGCGGCATGTCGCGCATGCCGAAGGTGGTGGAGGCGGTGCGCGGCTACTTCCGCCGCGAGCCGTGCAAGGGCGTGCACCCCGAGGAGGTGGTGGCCCTGGGCGCGGCGGTGCAGGCGCACGCGCTGGTGGCGCAGGAGAGCGAGCTGCTCCTCCTGGACGTCACGCCCCAGAGCCTGGGCGTGGCCATCGCCGGTGGCTTCGTGCGGCGCATCATCCCGAAGAACACCACGGTGCCCACGTCCGCCACGGAGGTCTTCGCGACGTCGAAGGACTTCCAGCGACTGGTGAAGATCATGGTGCTCCAGGGCGAGCACGAGCTGGCGCACCAGAACGAGCTGTTGGGCGAGTTCGTCCTCACCGGTCTGCGCGAGGCGCTCCGCGGGCAGGTGGAGATCGAAGTGACGTTTGACATCAACGCGGAGGGCATCGTGTCCGTCTCCGCGCGCGACCGGGAGACGGGGCTGCGCCAGTCCATCACCGTCACCGCGTCCAGCGGCCTCACCGAGGAGGAGCTCAAGCGCATCATGGACGAGCAGCGCGGCTACCTCATGGCCGCGCGAATCTCGGAGGAGTTGAAGACCAAGCGCGTGGAGCTGGACACGCTCGCGCGCGACGTCATGGACGCGCTGACGCGGGCGCGGCTGTTGCCGGGCGGCGGTGGGCTGACGCCGGACGCGGTGCCTCGGGCCGAGCAGGTGCTGGAGCACGCGCGGCAGGTCCGCGCCAACGAGGACGTGGCCGCGCTGGGCCGGGCGTGTGAGCTGCTCGCCGGGTGTCTGGCGCAGCTCAAGGGCTCCGCGCGCGGCGGTGTGGGGCGATAGATGGGCAGCCAGCGCGCCAACCAGCTCGTCGAGGCCGGACTGTGGCTGCGCCTGAGCGGCGACGCCCAGGGCGCGCAGAAGCTCTTCGAGCGGGCGCTGGAGCTGGACCCGCAGAACGTCCGCGCGCGTGACTGTCTGGCCTCGCTCGAGGCCTCGCCGGGGAAGAGCTCTCCGTTCTCGCCGGGCCCGTTGGATGCGGGGACGCGCGGCACGCCTCTGGCCTCGCTGGAGGGTGACTGGGGCGCATGGGCGCAAGGGGAGGGTGGGCCGCTGGACGAGGAGGATGAGGAGCGCTCTCCCAGCGTGCTGATTCCCGACGTGGACGAGCCCTCGCCGGGGAGCGACGTGCTGGAGTTGCTCGCGCGCGACGAGTCCACGACGCAGGAGTACGGCATCCCCGAGGGCGAGACGGACGAGTACGGCGTCCCCGCCACGGAGAGCGAGCTGGAGCGGCTGCTGCGAGGCGCGGCGGACCTGCTGGAGCTGGATGACCACTCGGGCGCGGTGGACCTGCTGTTCAAGGCGCAGGAGCTGGCGCCCGGAGATCCTCGCGTCGAGGCGCTGCGCGCGCGCAGCGAGCGGATGCTGATGGCGATGCTGGAGTCGAAGCTTGGAGATTTGGGACGGGTGCCTCGCGTCCGGCTCCAGGCCGACGACATCATCTGGCTCAGCCTGGACCACCGCGCGGGCTTCGTGCTCGCGCAGATCGACGGCGCCGTGACGTTCGAGGACCTGTTCTCGCTGTCGGGAATGACGCGGCTGGATACCGCCCGCATCCTCGCGCAGCTCCTCGACGAAGGCGTCATCGCCGCCGCCTGAATGCCGCTTCGGCTGCTGTGCCTCCCTTCCGTTGGGCCTGATTGACAGGTTACTGTCTAGATGACAGGTTGTTGTCTTGTCGCGCGGTCCCTCCAGGCCATCCGTTGAAGAGGAGCACCTGCCATGCACGCAGATGCCAGCATCCCGGCGTTGCCCTGTGTCGAACTGGAATCGACGCTCGCGTTCTACGGCTTGCTGGGCTTCGACGTGACGTACAAGCAGCGCACGCCGAATCCCTACGCGGCGACCCGGCGAGGGGGTGCTCATCTCCACTTCTTCGGACTGAAGGGATTGGACCCGGCGGCGGCCTTCAGCACCTGTCTCATCATCGTGGACGAGGTCGAAGGTCTGCACGAGCGCTTCGCGAGCGCCTTGCGCGAGCAGTACGGCAAGCTGCCCCTGCGTGGCGTCCCCCGAATCACCCGGATGCGGACGGGGCAGTCGCGCTTCACCATCGTCGACCCCTCGGGGAACTCGGTCATCTTCATCCGTCGTGACGAGCCCTCGGGCCACGGGGATGACGGACAGGAGCCCCAGTCCGTCCTGGCCAAGGCGCTGAAGACCGCGCGCCGCTTGCGCGACTTCAAGAACGACGATGCCTCCGCGGCCAAGGTCCTCGATGTCGCGCTGAAGAAGCCCGAGGCGGGGACCGTGGCGGAGCGGGCTCGTGCATGCCTGGCTCGCGCCGAGCTGGCCGTGGTGTTGAACGACGCGCCGAGGGCGAAGTCCTTGCTGGGCGAACTGGACGCCCTGACCCTGTCGAAGTCGGAGCGGGGCTCCCTGCAGGACGAGCGTGAGTCCCTGGAGCGCCTCCTCCTCCGAGCGTGAGCCGTCAGCCCACGGTTCGCGGCGAGCGACGCGTCACCGTGAGAGGTGCGCGAGGACCTGCTTCGCGCGCTCCCTCGGACTCCCCTCGACTTCGAGCACCGCCACGTCGAGCCCGTGCGGGTCGTCGAGGAGCAGCTCCTTCAACGTCTCGTCCACTGCTTGCCGCAGCTCCGCGTCCTCGGAGGTGGAGAGCGCGATCCGGTCCCGCGACTCGATGCCGACGAACACCACCAGGTCGAGCTTCCCGAGCGCCTCTCGCACCCGTGGCAGCCACGCGTCCAGGTCGAACGCGTCCCCGTCCTCGTGGGCCAGCAGATAGCCGAGGAAGTCCACGGGGCAGCGGTCGAACAACACGTCGCGCCCGTCCTCCTCCGCGACGTTCTCGAGGGAGCGAACCAGCTGCGCCTCGAAGTCTTCCAGGGACGGGGGCTGCGCGAACTCATGCCCCTCTTCCTCCAGCTGGTGGTACGGCTCATCCACCGTCACGTAGGAAGAGGGCAAGAGCTCCGTCAGCTCCTCCAGGAGCGTCGACTTGCCCGCGCGATGCGTACCGCAGAAGGCGATCCTCATGGCGCGAGCGCAGGCCTACCCGCCGCGGATGACGGCGGTCCAGGTGCCTTTCACCACCACGTCGCCGCGCTGGTTGCGCGACTCGCTGGTGACGACGACGAACTCCATGCCCGCCTTCTCATAGATGTTCGCGATGCGGCCCGTGGTGCTCATCACATCGCCCGGCCGCATGACGTCCAGGAACTCCAGCTCCTGCTCGCCGTGCACCAGCATCAGCAGATTCACCCCCAGCTCCGGGTCCGCCACCGCCGAGCCGAAGGGCCGGATGGCGAAGACGACGGCGAAGCTTGGGAACGCAATCAAGTCTCCATACGGCCCGGCCTTCGCGGCCTGCGCGTCGTGGAGGAGGGGACTGACGTGCGCGGGAGCCTCGCCCAACGTGCCCGCGGACGGGTGCGCGCCGCCGAGCGCCAGCGCGAACTCGCGCAGCTTCTCCGCGCCAATCGTGTACGAGTACGGGCCGTATTCCCGGCCGATGAAGCGCTTGTCGATGGCCATGGTTGTCTATCCCAGGGAGGCTTCGACGACGGCGCCCTTGAGGACGGCCTCGCCGCGCTGATTGGTGGCGGTGACTTCGGTGACCATCCGGTCGCCCTCGATGGCTGTCACCTTGCCCTCGAACGTCACGGTGTCCTCCGGACGCACGGGGCGCGAGAAGCGCACCTTCACCCGGCGGATGCTGCCCGGGTCTCCCACGAAGACCGCCACGGCCTCCACCGCCCAGCCCAGGGTGCACAACCCCTGGAGGATGACGCCGCCCAGGCCGGCCACCTTGCCGACCTCCGGGTCGATGTGGATGGGATTGAAGTCCCCGGATGCGCCCGCGTAGTAGATCGGCCGGTACAGGTCGCACTCGCGGACATGCGTGAAGGTGTCGCCTACCTGGAACGTGCGTGCCATGAGGCCGTCTTGTCTAGCACGGCCGGCCCCCCGCCCAGCCCACGAACTCACCCCGTCGCGGTGCCCTGGTCCAGCGGGTCCTCCACCTCGGAGCCCTCGCGGCGCTTGCGGTACTGCTCACGCACGTACGCCACCAGCTGGTCCAGATACGACGACAGGGGAGGGCAGCGCACCCCCGAGCCGTCGAGCAGCTCCAGCGTGTTGTGGCAGTTGTAGATGGCCAGGTGGTTCACGTAGCTGATGGCCGCGCGCTGCGGACGCGCCAGCTTCTCCAACACCGGCAGCCGCAGCATCACGTCGGCGGCGCGCGCGGACAGGTTGAAGCGCGGCAGCTTCTTGTTCGCCTTCTCCGCGATGAGCTCGTACACGCGCCGCGCGCTCATGGGGTTCGGGTCCACCAGGTGGAAGGTGCGCCCCGCCGCGCGAGGGTCCTTCGACAGCCGCCACACCGCCTCCACCACGTAGTCCACCGGCACCACGTTGAGCGGCGCCACGCCGTTGCCCGGCAGGGGCAGCGGCACGACGAGCGGCGAGGTCACCAGCAGGATGCCCAGGTAGTAGGGCCCCTCGAACTTGTCGATCTCCCCCGTGCGCGAGTCGCCCACCACGCTGGAGGGCCGGTACACCGTCACGGGCAGCGTGGCCCCCGCGCGCGTCACCAGCCGCTCCGCCTGGAACTTGGTCTCCTCGTACGGGTTCCTGAAGCCCTGGCCCCGGTCCAGCTCGTCCTCGGCGATGACGCCCAGCCGGTCTCCGGACACGTAGCAGGTGGAGAAGTGGTTGAAGCGCGCCAGGTGCTCGCAGTCGCGCGCCAGCTCCAGCATGTTGCGCGTGCCGTCCACGTTGACGCGCCACGCGGTGTCCTTGGGCACGCCCAGCTGCGCGACGGCGGCCAGGTGGAAGATGTCCGTCACCCGCTCGCACAGGCGCTGGTACTCCTCGCCCGACAGGCCCAGGTGCATGTCCACCACGTCGCCGGTGAGCAGCTCCACGGTGGCGCCCTTCAGCTTGGAGGCGTGCTTCTGGGCCTCCTTCAGCGCCTTGGGCTGGACCAGCGCGTACACGTGGCCCTTCGGGTCCTCCCGGGCGATGTGCTCCACCAGCCGCTTGCCGATGAACCCGGGGTAGCCGGTGATGAAGTACGTCCCGCCGCCGGCCTTCTTGCGCGTCTCGCTCATTGCGCGCGCAGCATACTCGCCCGTCAGCCGCGCGCGAGCATGGCGCGCCAGACCGACTCCACTTGCTCCCGGGTGGACGTCAGATCCCCGCTGTTGTCGATGACCCACGTGGCCACCGCCCGCTTGTCGTCCAGGGGGAGCTGGGCGGCCAGCCGTGCCTCGGCCGCCGCCGCGTCAAGCCCGTCGCGCGCCATCAGCCGCGCCTTCTGCACGTCCCGGGGCACCCACACCACCGCCGTGCCCTCCATCCACGCGTGCATCCCGGACTCCACGAGCAGCGGGACGTCGTAGACCACCCGGGTGACGCCCCGGGCCTCCAGGGCCTGGACCTTCTCGATGAAGGCCTCCCGCACCAGGGGGTGGGTGATGGCGTTGAGGGCGGCGCGCTCCTCGTCGTTCCCGAAGACGCGCGCGCCCAGCTTCGCCCGGTCCAACCGGCCGTCGGGACCCACCACGCCGGGGAAGCGCTCGGCGATGGCGGCCAGCCCCGGGGTGCCCGGCTCCACCACCTCGCGGGCGAGCACATCCGCGTCGAGGACCTCCGCGCCCAGCTCCCGCAGCATCCGGGTGACGGTGCTCTTTCCGGAGGAGATGCCGCCCGTCAGCCCGAAGACGTGCACGGGCGCGGTCCTACTTCGCGGCCTTCTGCGTGGTGAACGTGAGCGACTGCACCGTCTTGCCGTCCTCGTTGAAGAAGATGGCCAGCCCCAGCTTGGGGTAGAGGAAGTAGGTGCGGAAGTCGTCCGTCAGCTTGCGCTGGTAGCAGGGCGACGAGGGCACCGGACCGGACGGGCACGCGGGGCCGTAGCTCGTCTCGATGGTCTCCTTGTCGATGATGGGCCCGGGGAACACGTCGATGCGCTCGATGACCCCGCCGGCGTCCACCTTGAACTGCGCCTGGCTGGTGCCCTTGATGGCCTCCTTGCCCAGGTAGGCGATGGTCTCCTTGCCGTCCTGGCCCACGGTGCGCGAGGGCTCACCGAACTTCTTGATGACCTCGTCCTTCTTGGTGACGCCGGGCTCCACGCCCTGCCAGGGCTTGGCGACAGCGGGAAGGGCGAAGGCAACCACGGCGAGCGCAATCAAGGTCCTCATCACGACATCCTCCCTAATGGAAAGGGCGGGCGGGGCTCAAGCGCTGCCCTCTCTTTTCAACGGACGATTCCCGCTGGCATTCAACCACGAGACGCCTTGCCCCGTCCGGGGGGGAGTGTTACTTCGCGAGGTCATGCGCGCTCCTGGCATCCGGCTCCTGCCCGTCCTCCTGCTGGCCCTCTGTGGCGTGGCGGGGGCGGCTGATTTCGTCGGCGCTGACAGCTGCAAGGGCTGCCACCCGGAGGCCTACGAGGCGTGGATGCAGTCCAAGCACGCCCGGGCCGTGAGCTCCCTGTCCGAGCAGCAGCAGAAGGACGGACGCTGCCTGTCGTGCCACTCGCCGGATCAGGTGGCCCAGACGCAGGCGAGTGTGAGCTGTGAGACATGTCACGGTGGGGGGCAGTACTACTCGCCGGAGTACGTGATGAAGGACCCGGAGCTGGCGCGGCTGGTGGGGCTGGTGGACCCATCCGAGAAGCAGTGCCGCTCCTGCCATGACGCCTCCTCGCCCTCCCTGCGGCCGTTCGATTTCAAGGAGTCGCTGAAGGCCATCGACCACTGGTCCGCCGAGCGCGCCCGTCGCGCCGCCCGGACCGAGGCCGCCTCGACGACGCCTCCTCCCGCCACCGCGAAGAAATAGCCGCTACGTGATCAAGATTCTCGACGCCCGCTTCGTCATCACCGCCGTGGAGCCCAAGGGCTATCCGCAGGGGCACACCGCGGAGGTGGCCTTCGTGGGCCGCTCCAACGTGGGCAAGTCCTCCATGATCAACACGCTCACCAACCGCAAGAAGCTGGTGCGCGTGTCGAACACCCCCGGACGCACGCGCACGCTCAACTTCTTCGACGTGGACCTGGAGCGCGGCACCGCCCGCTACCAGGTGCGCCTGTGTGATTTGCCCGGCTACGGCTTCGCCCGCGCCAGCAAGACGGACAAGGCCCAGTGGGAGAAGATGATCACCACCTACCTGGAGAAGCGGCACCGCCTGGAGGTCGTGGTGAGCATCATCGACGCGGAGGTGGGTCCCACGCCGGACGACCTGGCCACGCTCGACTACCTCCAGGCGCACAAGCGCAAGGTGATGGTGGTCGCCACCAAGATCGACCGCCTCACCAAGGCGAAGACGCGCCCCCGGCTCCAGGAGCTGGCGAAGCTGATGGACCTGCCGCTGGAGGCGGTGCTGCCGTTCTCCTCGACGGAGCGGCGGGGCGTGGACGAGGTCTGGGGCGCGCTGCTGGACACCTTCGGCCGGGCCTCGCGGGTGCGCGCGGAAGCCGCCCAGGACCCGGACTGACTCCATCGGGTAGTGGCCGCTCGGGCGGGGTTCCCCTCCCGGCGGGAGGGGGCCTGTGGTAGGCACGCCGCCGTGTCCGAGAACGGCAAGGGTAATGGCAGGGATTCGCAGCTCGCCTTGCGCGAGCTGCAGCAGCGGTTGATGGGGCTGTCGCCCCGGCGGCGGGTGGAAGCGCTGCTGGAGGGCGCGGATGCGGGCGCGGTGGTGCGCGCCCTGCCTCCGGAGAGCCTCTACCTCACCATCCAGGAGGTGGGCCTGGCGGACGCGACGGAGCTGGTGCAGCTCGCGTCCCCCGCGCAGTTCCGCGCCTTCGTGGACCTGGGCGCGTGGAAGCGCGACAAGGTGGACCCGCACGCCGCCCTCACGTGGCTGCGCGCCGCGCGCGGCGGCTTCGACGACACCTCCGAATACCTGCGCAAGCTGCACGCGTTGGATTTGGAGGTGCTGGAGCTGGTGCTGCGCGAGTTCGTCGTGCTGCACGACAAGGAGGAGAACCCGGACGTCAACCCGCAGGGCGTGACGCTGGAGACGCCCGAGGGGCGCTACCTGGTGGAGATCACCACCGAGGGCGTGGAGATGTCCGCCGTGCGCGCGCTGGTCAACGACCTCATCGCGGAGAACCCCTTCGAGGCGGTGCGCCTGCTGGAGGCCGTGCGCTGGGAGATTCCCGGCGAGCTGGAGGAGACGGCCTTCCAGTTCCGCAAGGGGCGCCTGGTGGACATGGGCTTCCCGTCGCTGGAGGACGCGGTGGCGCTCTTCAGCCGCGTGGACCTGGCCGCGCCGAAGAAGCCCCTCGTCACCAGCGCGCTGGCCGCCTCGCAGGGCCACGTGGACTACCTAGAGGCGTCGTTCCGGGGCCTGACGGCGCTGGAGCGGCAGAACGCCGAGGACGAGCTCGCGGGCGTCGCCAACGCGGCGCTGGTCGCGGAACTCGAGGACCCGGGCGACCTGGACGCCGTGCGCCGCGTGGGGGAGATGACGCGCGACTCCCTGTCGCTCGGCCTGGAGTACCTGACGGGCGCGGACCCCTCTCAGGCGACGGAGGTGCTGCGCGACGTGCCCCTGCGGCGCGTCTTCCAGACGGGCTTCACGCTGACGCTCCAGCTCAAGTACCGCGCGGACCGCCTGGCGAAGTCCCCCGGCGCCGTGGTGGACGGCGTGCTGCTGGTGCTGCCGGAGGAGGCCGCCGCGCTGGAGGCCCTGCGCCGCAAGCGCCCCCGGCGCGCGCTGAAGGTGGAGGGCGCGGAGCCCGTGCCCTTCCGCTCCCTGCGGGAGATTTCCGCCAGCGAGGCGGTGCTCACGCGCGCGGAGGCGCAGGTGGACGTGCTGCGCGGGGTGCTCGGTGGGACGCCCGAGGCCGCGCGTCAGGCCGTGGCCCGCTTCGGCGCGCCGCTCGAGTCGCTCGGTGTCCCGCGCCTGTTCGCCGCCGTGGTGGCCATGGCCATCCTGGACGGCCGGGCGGAAGCGCGCCCCGTGCCCCTGGGCCGAGGGGCGGAGCTGGGCGCCCGTCTCTTCGAGGGCACCCCCCAGGCGCCCCGGCTGCTTGCGTCCGCTACTGAACGCGCGCTGGCGGGGCTGGAGGGCGCGGTGCCCCAGACGGCCCGCGAGGAGCTGCGCCGCATGGTGGGCGTGACGCTCGCGAAGCTGCTCGAGGAGCTGGGCGCGGCGTGGCTCCAGGACACGACGTGGAGCCCCGTGGCCTCCGAAGTGCTTCCGATGGAGAGCAGCCCGGTGCCGTAGCTTTTTCAGTCTGGGAGGGTCTCCGTGCTCCGGAGGCCCTCCGAGCCCGTGGAGATCCAGGCGGTTGCGAGCCCGACTCCTGGCACGCCCTCTGCTTTCAGGCAGCCCCACGCGGAGGTGTACGCGTGTGACTGCCAGAGGAGGAGGGACATGGTGCCGGGAGAGCAGGGGCAGCGCCGTGATGTGTGGGCCTTCTATTCGCTGACCGCTTTCGCCGCGGTGATGTACGCGGTGCCGGGCGAATGGATTCCGGCCTTGGCGCCGCTGCGGCTGGCGCTGATGACGTCGGTGGTGGCGGCGGGTTTGATGTTGATTCGCAGGCTGGGGCGCGGCGAGCCGCTCTACCTGGACGGAGCGCGAGGGTGGGCGCTCATCGGTTTCTCCTCGCTGGCGGTGCTGTCCGTGTCGTGGGCGGTGAACGCGGAGGTCGCGCGCTACACGGGCATCGAGCTCTTGAAGCTGACGGCCATCTACCTCACGCTCGTCAACGTCATCACCAGCGGCAAGCGGCTGGTCGTCGTGTGCGGCGCCATGGTGCTGGCCTCGGTGGTGACGTCCATCGGCGTCATCAACTGGTACATGGTGGGTGAGGACCTGGTGGAGGGCTTCCGCGCGCGCTGGGTGGGCGTGTACGCGGACCCGAACCACATGGCCATGAACCTGGTGCTGGTGGTGCCGCTGGCCGTCGCCTTCGTGGCGCGCAAGGGCAGCGCCTGGGTGTGGCGGATTGCGTGCCTGGTGGCGGCGGTGCTGGCGGTGGTGGCCATCGTCCTGTCGCACTCGCGCGGCGGCTTCATCGGTCTGTCCGTGGCGATGGGCCTGTGGGCCTTCCGTGAGAAGCGCCGCATCCAGGCCATCGTCGTGGGCTCGCTCTTCGTGGTGGGCCTGGTGGTGTTCGCGCCGGACAGCTTCTGGGCGCGCAACGAGACGGTGGCGGCCTTCCACGAGGACGCGTCCGCCATGGGCCGCGTCTACGCGTGGCAGGTGGCCAGCCGCATGAGCCTGGACAAGCCGCTGTTGGGCGTGGGCGCGGGCAGCTTCCGCTACGCGTGGGCGGAGTACGCGCCTCCGGAGGCGACGCGCGCGTACGTGGCGCACAACATCTTCCTGGACGTCATCGGAGAGCTGGGCTGGGTGGGCCTGGCCTTCTTCCTGGTGTTCGCGGGAGGCGCGTCGGGTGGGGCGTTCGCCGCGTCCACCAGCCGCACGATGGGATGGATGGCGCGAGCGCTGTCGGCCGCGGTGGCCGGCTATCTCGTGTGTGACCTGTTCTCCGGCTACATCCTCTCCGCGCACTGCTACGTGCTCTTCGGCCTGGCGGCCGCCGCGCACCGCATCGCCCGGGCGGAGGAGGCCAAGGAGACGCAGGGTGTGCCGGAGGGACGCTCGTCCGCCGCACCGGTGGGGGCGTGGGAGGGGTCGGGACATGCGGCGTGAAGAGGTGATGATGGGGGCCAGGCCCATGCGCCTGGTGCAGTTCACCCGCTCGTTCCACATCGGCGGGACGGAGGTGCAGGTGCTGGAGCTGCTCCGGGGCCTGCCCCCCAGCTACCAGCTCCAGGTCGCCGTGCTCGAGGACGCGGGGCCGCTGATGGGCGCGGTGTGGAAGCTGGGCCACACCGCGGAGAGCTTCCCGCTCAAGGGCTCCGTCGCGCAGCCCAACACCGCGTACCAGGTGATGCGCATGGCGCGGTGGCTGAGGTCCAACCGCGTGGACCTGGTCCACGTGCACGACTTCTACTCCACGCTCATCGCCGTGCCCGCCGCGAAGCTCGCCGGCGTGAAGGTCATCGTCGGCCGGTTGGATTTGTCCCACTGGCAGGGCACCGCCCGGCGCGCCGTGCACTCGCGGCTGACGGCCATGGCGGACCACGTGGTGGCCAACGCGGAGGCCATCCGGCGCATGCTGGTGGAGGAGGAGGGCCTGCCCGCCTCCCGCGTGTCCGTCATCCACAACGGCCTGGACCTGGCCCGCTTCGATGCGCGCATGCGCGAGGGCCTCAAGGCGCCGCTGCCGGACACCGGTGACGCGCCGGTGCTCGTGCACGTCGCCAACATGAACCACCCGGTGAAGCGCCAGGAGGACCTGCTGCTCGCCCTGGCCATGCTCCACCACGGCGGCACGCCGCTGCATGCCTTCCTCGTGGGCGACGGCCCCCGGCGCAAGAGCCTGGAGAAGCTGGCCGCGGAGCTGGGCGTCTCCGACACCGTCCACTTCCTGCGTCACCGCACGGACGTGGCCGCCATCCTGTCGCGCGCCACCGTGGGCGTGCTGTGCTCCAGCGCGGAGGGCATGTCCAACGCCGTCATGGAGGGCATGGCCGCGGGCCTGCCCATGGTCGTCACGCGCGTGGGCGGCAACACGGACCTGGTGCGCGACGGCGAGCGCGGGCTCGTCGTCCCTCCCGAGCGCCCCGCCCAGCTCGCCCAGGCCATCAGCCAGCTCCTCTCGGACCCCGAGAAGGCCCGCCGCATGGGCCGCTCCGCCCGGGACTTCGTCGCCCGCGAGCTGTCCCTGGAGCGGCTGATCCGCCTCCATGACGCGCTGTATCAACGGGTGGTCCACGGTCCCTAGCCAGGGAATGTCAGACCGCCGTGGATACTTCGCGTCGTTCGCCGGCAATGGGGGGCCGGCTCCTCCGTAGGGTGGGGTGGACCTACCCTACCTCGGAGCACCCGCCATGTTGCTGCCCCTCCTGGCCATCCTCGCCGCCGCGCCGGCGACCCAGACCTGGAAGTTCGACACGGACGGAACCCCTCAGGTTCACCTGTCCAATGTTAATGGCGCCGTTCGCGTAGATGCGGTAGACGGGAATAGTGTGGTAATCGAGGCTGTTCCGGAAAATCCCGGAGATTCTGGTCCTCGGATGGAAGTCGAGGTCACCCAGGAGGGTGACCAGGTGCGGGCGAGGGCGTGCTGCGGCCCCTGTGAGGAGCGGTGGCAGTCGTGCAAGGGCACGGCGGGGGCGATGCGCTTCGTGGTGAAGGTGCCGAAGGCGTCCGAGCTGGAAGTGTCGGTGGTGAACGCGGGGGTGGTGGTGAAGGGGGTGACGGGCCCGCAGAAGCACTCCACCGTCAACGGCCGTGTGGAAGTGAACGGCTCGGAGCGACGTTTGTCGGTGAGCAGCGTTGAGGGAGAGGTGGTACTGGCTCCCCGGAAGCTCGAGGACACGGAGGTCAGTACCGTGTCGGGCAACGTCCGGCTGAAGCTGCCGGAGCGAGCGGACGCGCGGGTGGAATTCAGTTCCGTGGGGGGCAGTTTCAACGGGAGCTCTGTCAGCCTCGGGTCGAAGAAGAAGACCTATGGCGCGGGCACCCACACGGTGGAAGTGAGCACTGTCGGAGGCTCGCTGACCGTCCAGGAATAGCTTTCGAGGCCCGTCTCCAAGTCAGACGGCCCGGGGCGCTCGCCGGTGAAACTCCAAGGCGCCGGCGAGCGCTCACTTTTTTGCGCGGGGCCCCTCGTCCTCCCATGCGGAGCGAGGGGCCCTTCGTGTTTCAGGAGACGGGTGCGCGGTGATCCGCGCCCACCAGCTGGGCGACGCTCGTGTACCCCTCGCGCTCGAGCAGCTGGGCCAGCGTGGGCAGCAGTCCCCGCACCATGCCCGGGCCCTCGTAGATGAAGCCCGTGTAGACCTGCACCACGGACGCGCCCGCGCGCAGCTTCTGGACCACGTCCGCCGCGGTGAAGACGCCGCCCACGCCGATGATGGGCAGCTTCCCGCCCGAGCGCTGGTACGCGCGCGCGATGACGGCGTTGGAGGCCTCCCGCACGGGCGCGCCGGACAGGCCGCCGGCCTCCTTCGCGAGCGGGTGCTCGAAGGGCCGGGCGACCGTGGTGTTGGTGGCGATGAGACCGGCGAGCTTCTGGGCCAGCGCCACGTCCACCACCTCGTCCACCGCCTCGGGCGTCAGGTCCGGGGCGATCTTCAGGAACAGCGGCTTTCCCGGCGCCACGGTGTCCAGCCTCGCCCGCACCGTGTCCAGGAGCGCCGAGAGCACCTCCGGCTCCTGCAGCTTGCGCAGGCCCGGGGTGTTGGGGGACGACGCGTTGACCACCACGTAGTCACCCAGGGGCGCCAGGGCGTCCACGCACGCGACGTAGTCCTCCACCGCGCGCTCCAGCGGCGTGTCCTTGTTCTTGCCCAGGTTCACCCCCACGGGGCCGGGGTGCCAGGTGCGCTGCCGCAGGTGCTCCGCGGCCACGGCGGCGCCGTGGTTGTTGAAGCCCATGCGGTTGATGACGGCCTGGTGCTCCGGCAGGCGGAACAGGCGCGGCGTCGGGTTGCCGGGCTGGGGGCGGGGCGTGACGGTGCCCACCTCCACGGCGGAGAAGCCGCAGGCGAACAGGCCGTCCACCGCCTCCGCGTCCTTGTCCAGGCCCGCGGCCAGGGCCACCGGGTGGGCGAAGCGCAGCCCGGCGACCTCCACCGCGAGCGAGGCCGGCACGCCCTCCAGCGCCCGCTCCCGCATGGACTCGCACAAGTCACGCGAGTGCCCCAGCTGGCGCAGACCCCAGAGTCCCAGCCGGTGCGCGCGTTCGGCGTCCAGCTTGAAGAGCAGCGAGCGAGTCAGTCCGTACATGCTCGCGGCTCAGCCCGGGATGAACGACGCCTGGCGCGCCCACGCCAGCGTCTGGTCCACCTGCTCCGGCGTGAGGATGCCGTGGCTCTCGATGAGCTCGATCTCCCGGCGCATGTCCGTCTCGAGCAGGTAGGGGCCGTCCGTGTTGATGGTGAACTTCACCTTGCGGTCCCAGAACGTCCGGACGATGTGGCGCAGCTCCTCGATGCCCTCCACCGCCTTGGTGTGCAGGTTGGAGGTGGGGCACAGCTCCAGGACGATGTCCTGCTCGCGCAGCACCTTCATCGCGTTCTCGTCATAGGCCGCGCGGATGCCGTGGCCGATGCGGTGCGGCTTGAGCTTGTCCACCACGGACATGACGCCCTCGGCGCCCGTGCCCTTCGTCTCACCGGTGTGCACCGTGCACTTCAGGCCCGCCTTGCGCGCCCGGCCGAAGAGGTCTTCGTACTGGGCCACCACCTCCGGCTTGAGCTCCATCGCGTTCGTCTCCGTGCCGGCCAGGTCGATGCCGTACACGCCGCGCGTGCGGTACTTGATGGCCTTGTCCACGAGGATGCTGTTGAGCCGGTGGTCGAACTCGCGCGCCAGGCAGAAGATGAAGCCCACCTTCACGCCGTACTCGAGCACCGCCCGGTCCATGCCGCGCAGCGCGGCGTGGATGATGTGGTCCAGGTCCAGCTCCGAGTGCAGGTTGCGCTTCATCGGGTTGAAGCGCAGCTCGATTTGCGTCACCCGGCTGCCGCGGTACTCCTTGCCGATGATCTCGTAGACGGAGCGCTCGATCGCGCTCGGCGACGATTGGATCTTCTCCGTCCAGGTGTGGAGGATCTTGAGGTAGTCATCCAGGCTCCCCACCTTGCCCGGACGGGAGGTGATGAGCTCCACGAAGTCGAAGTACGTCTTGACGGGGAGCTTGAAGCCTTGCTGATGGGCGATGGACCAGAGGATGTGGGGGGCCACCGAGCCGCCCACGTGGATGTGCAGGTCGATCAGTTCGCGTGCCATGGCGGCATGTATGCACAGTGCCGGGCGCGCGTAAAGGATACGGCCGTCACCTGCGCAGCAGCAGGTACAGCGCCCCCGTCCCACCGTCCTGCGGACGTGCGGTGCAGAACGCCAGCACCGCCGCGTTGATGCGCTTCTGCGACAGCCACGCCTTGAGCAGCTCCTTCAACACGGGCAGCTGTTGCTTGGAGTGCAAACCGCGGCCGTGGACCACGAGCACGCAGCGGCGGCGGGCGCGGCGGCTGTCGGACAGGAAACGCTCCAGCGCGGCGCGGGCCTCCAGCTGCGTCATGCCGTGCAGGTCCAGCTGCCCCTGGATGGAGAAGTCCCCGCGCCGCAGCGAGCGCAGCAGGTTGCGGTCGACGCCGGGCCCCAGGCCCTCGATGTGCTCGCCCACCTCGGCGATGTCGAACTCACCCGGACCGCCAGCGACCAGCTCGCTCAGCTCCGCGAGCGCCTCCGCGTTCTCGTCCACCAGCTCCGGCAGGCGGGGGTTGGACTTGGGGGGCTCGCCGCGGTGGGTGATCTGCGCCACGCCGTCCATGGCGGAGAAGAAGAGGGACGCCTCGTCCTCGGGGCTCTCGTGGGCGGCCTTGCTCTTGCGCGCGGGGGCGGCGGGCGGGGGCGCCTTCTGCTTGCGAGCCTCCTCCGCCGCGCGGGCCTGGGCCTCCTTCTCCTTCTTCTCCTGCTCCTGGATGCCCTTGATGGCGCTCTTGAAGGGGTTGTTGTGGAAGGCCTCTTCCTTCTTCTTGGGCGGGGGCGGCTTGCGGTGCTGGCTCATGGGGGCTTTCTCTTCGAGTCGCTGGCGCGGGTTGTAACCCAGGGCTACAGGCCGCGCAGGCGTCGGATTTCCTCGTAGGCGTCGCGGACCTCCTGGAAGCGGCGGGCCACCTCGTCGGCGTCCTCGCCCTTCAGGTGCGCATGCTTGTCCGGGTGCAGCTCGGCCGCGAGCCGGCGGAAGGCGCTCTTCACCTCGGAGTCCGTGGCGTCGGAGGACAGCCCGAGCGCCTCGTAGTGGGCCGAGGCGTCGCCCAGGTGCAGCGCGGCGATGGCGCGCTGCTCGTCGGCGGACAGGGCCAGCGCGTCGCCCACGCGGCTGAGCACCTCGCGCTCGGAGCGCTGCAGCGCCCCGTCCACCAGCGACAGCTCGTACAGCGCGTCCAGCAGGCGCCGCCGCTCGAGTGACGGCATGGCCTCCTGGCAGGCGGCCGCGGCGTCGTCCAGGTCGGGCGGCACGGCGATGAAGTCCTTGAGGCGGCCGCGCACGAAGTCGAGCGAGTCCGGGCCGTACTTGAGGACCTCCTCGAAGTAGCGGCGGATCTCCTTCACCTCCTCGCGGCGCACCTCGCCGTCGGCGCGGGCCACCTCGACGAAGAGCGCGCACAGGCTGCGGGTGAGGTGGGCGTCGGCCTCCTCCTGCACGGAGCGCGCGTCGCGCGGCGCGTGGGGGGCGCTGAAGCCCGGGTGGGCCAGGGGCGGGAAGTCCGCGAGCGCGTCGGGGGACTCGGCGGGCAGGGCGTTCATCTCGTCGAAGCGGTGGCCGACGATGCCGCCGACGACTCCGAGCAGGATGATGGCCCAGGGACTGCCGATGAGCAGCCCGACCATGAGACCTATCATCGCCCCCAGCACTTTTCCTGAGCCCATGGCCGCCGTTTACCTCCCTGCTCGCGGGGGAGTCTCTCATAGAGTGGGGCGACCTATGGCCCAGTTGATCGATGGCAAGGCAGTGGCGGCGCGCGTCCGGGCGGAGGTGAAGGCGGAGGTGGACCGCCTCAGGGCGGAGAAGGGCCTCGTCCCCGGGCTCGCGGTGGTACGGGTAGGGGAGGACCCCGCGTCCAAGACGTACGTCTCCGGCAAGAAGAAGGCGGCCGAGGAGGTGGGCTTCCTCTCCTGGGAGCACCACCGCGACTCCACCGTCTCCCAGGACGAGCTGCTCGCGCTGGTGCGCCGCCTCAACGAGGACCCCGCCGTGCACGGCGTCCTGGTGCAACTGCCCCTGCCCCGGCACATCGACCCGGACGTCATCATCTCCGCGGTGCGGCCGGAGAAGGACGTGGACGGCTTCCATCCCCTCAACGCGGGCAACCTGGTGCTGGGCCGCCCGGCGACGCGCGCGTGCACGCCGCTGGGGGTGATGCGCCTGTTGGAGGAGATCGGCTGCGAGCCCGCCGGCAAGCGCGCGGTGGTGGTGGGGCGCAGCAACATCGTCGGCAAGCCCATGGCGCTGATGCTCCTGCAGCGCAACGCCACCGTCACCCTGTGCCACAGCAAGAGTGATTTGCCTTCCGAGGTGTCCCGCGCGGACATCCTCGTGGTGGCCGCGGGCGTGCGGGAGCTGGTGAAGGGCGCGTGGATCAAGCCCGGCGCCGTCGTCATCGACGTGGGGATGAACCGCAAGGAGGAGGACGGCAAGCTGGTGGGGGACGTGGAGTTCCAGGCCGCCGCCGAGCGCGCGTCGTTCATCACCCCCGTGCCCGGCGGCGTGGGGCCCATGACCATCGCCATGCTCATCCGGAACACGCTCGAGGCCGCGGTGCGTGGCCTGGGCCCGTCCTCGGCTTGAAACGTCGGTGGTTGTCCTTTCCTCCCATTGACAGACTCACGGAGTGAACGCCTCCGTGATGCGTCATGTCGGGTGTGTGTGTTTCAGGACGTTGCTTTCGCCCGGGTCCGCGCCGTCGGTGGTTCCTTCGTAAGAAAGACAGACGCTCACCGGCGAGTCCTCCGCCCGGGCCGCCTGGGGCCCGTCGTCTCGCGTCGCACCTTGACCGTCGGCGGGTTCCTGCCTGGTTCCACCGGGCCGGACACGAGCCGTGCGGGAAAGGGGGATGCCCGCATGGCGTTGCGCCCGGCGAGCGACGCGGGCATGGAGTCGCGACATGAGTGTCATTCGAAGCGTGGGCCTGCTGGCCTGTGTCTGGTTCATCGCGGGGCCGCAGGCGGCGTGGGCCCAGCGCGCGCAGCGCACGCAACATCCGGTGGTCTTCGCGCACGGCCTGGCCGGGTTCGACAAGCTGCTGGTGCTCGACTACTTCGGGGACGAGCTGGGCAGCTTCGTGGGAGATGCCTGTGACGAGTTGCTGGAGCTGACCTGCAATCCCTTCCTGAATCCTGGACAGAAGGCGTTCGCCGCGCAGGTCCTGGCCTTCCACAACTCGGATGTCCGGGGGCTGGACCTGGCGTCCGACATCGAGGGCGTCCTGGCGACCACGGGCGCCGCGCGGGTGAACCTCATCGGTCACTCGCAGGGCGGAATCGACGCGCGCAAGGCGGCGCGAGTGCTCGCCGAGCGGCGGGGACGGCCCGTGGTGGATGTCCTGGTGAGCGTCTCCTCGCCGCACCGGGGCTCGCCCGTGGCCAAGTTCGTGTTGGACCTGAACCCCACCGTGACGGAGCTGGCCAACCTCCTGGCGACGGTCTACGGGAACATCATCTACGAAGCGGGCAATGACGGCTTCGCGGCCCTCAAGCAGCTCGTCTACGACGACTACGACGCCGATGACGGGGTCATCACCGGCGCGAAGGCGTTCAACCAGAACCACCCCATCGACCCACGCTACGCGTCCCACTACGCGTCGTTGATGACCGCGCAGGCGGGGTTGGACGTCAGCCCCGTCTTCCTGCTCGTCCAGAAGACCGTCTATGACATCGACGGGGATGGGTACTGCGTGGATGACTGCGACAATGACGGCGCCGCGGGGCAGGGCGACGGCATTCGCGACGAGCGTGATGATGACGGCGTGGTGGGCATCAACTCGCAGCAGATGGGCCCGCGGCTGCGCTACACCGAGTCCCTGTTGGGCCTGGGCTCCGTCTCCGTGGATGCGTCCCTCGGCGCCGTCACGGACCTGAACGCGCCGGGCCCCGCGCAGATGACGTCGCTGTCCAGCGTCATCGACCAGGACCACCTGGATGTCGTGGGCTTCGGGCCGGACCTCTTCAGCGAGCGCTCGTTCTACGCGGCCATCATCCAATACATCAGCCAGAACGAGTGACAGCGGGCCCCGGCCTGTTTCATTCGACGCACATCTGCCCCCGGAGGCGAGGTGACTGCCTCCGGGGCACGGTGGCTGTGTGGCTTTCACGATGCTTCGCTGGACTGGCACTCGCGCCCTGGCGCCGCGTGACTAACTCCGCGGGCACCCGCCGACACCTGGCGTGGGCAAGGAGTCGAGACATGAGTGTCATCCGAAGCGTGGGCCTGTTGGCCTGTGTCTGGTTCATCGCGAGCCCGGACACGGCGTCGGCCCAGTGGGCTCCGCGCGCGCAGCGCACGCTGTATCCCGTGGTCTTCGCGCATGGCCTGGGGGGGTTCGACGACCTGGCGGGGTTCGACTACTGGGGCGACGAGCTGGGGAACTTCGTGGGCGACGCGTGTGACGAGTTCCTGGAGCTGGGTTGCAATGTCTTCCTGGACCCCGGGCAGAAGGCCTTCGCCGCGCAGGTCCCGCCCTTCGAGTCCTCGGAGGTGCGCGGAGAGGTCCTGGCGGATGAAATCGAGAGCGTGATGGCGACCACCGGCGCGCTCCACGTCAACATCGTGGGCCACTCCCAGGGAGGGATGGATGCGCGCAAGGCGGCGCGCGTGCTCTACCTGCGCAGGAGCCGCCGGGTGGTGGACGTCATGGTGAGCGTCTCCTCGCCGCACCGGGGCTCGCCAGTGGCCAAGTTCGTGCTCGACACGGGCCCCACCGTCACGCAGCTGGCCGACTTCCTCGCGACCATCTACGGGGACGTGGTCTACGAGCAGGGCAATGACCCCATCGCCGCCGTCAAGCAGCTCGTCTACAACGATTATGACCCCCTGGACGGGCTCACCACGGGCGCGAGGGCCTTCAACACCAACAACCCCATGGACTCGCGTCATGCGGCGCACTACGCGTCCGTGATGACCGCGCAGTTCGGAGTGAACCTGAGCCCCGCGTTCCTGACCGCCCAGATCCTCGTCAACATCGACGGGGATGGGTATTGCATCAATGACTGTGACAACGACGGCGCGGCGGGCAAGGGTGACGGCGTGAGCGTCGAGCGTGACGACGATGGCGTGGTGGGCATCAACTCCCAGCAGATGGGCCATCGCCTGCGCTACGCGGTGTCTCCCTTTGGTCTGGACACCCTCGCCCGGGATACCAGCGTCGGCATCGTCTCGAACGTCAACCTGCCCGGCGAGCCGCAGATGACCTCGCTCAGCAGCGTCATGGACCAGGACCACCTGGACGTCGTGGGCTTCGGTCCGGACCTCTTCAACGAAATCGAGTTCTACGCGGGCCTCATCGACTACATCAGCAAGAGCGAGACGCGCGCCCTGGGCGCGGCGCCTCACTCCCAGGCCAACGAGTAATCACAGTCGAGCAGCTCCAGCTCGCGGCCCTCGATGCGCACCTGGCGCGCGCCGAGGGCCTCGAGCGCCGCCCTCAGCACCCCGTGGTGATACGGCGGCGGCATGAAGTCTCCTCTCACGTGCAGACAGCCCTCGCGCTCGCCGCTCCACGACACGGTCCGCTTGCCGTAGCTGACGGACGCCGCATAACCCCAGGGCATGTTGTCCACCAGCCTCCGAGGTGAGCCATTGGCCACGCTCAGCAGCGTGCGGCCCACCGCGGACTCCAGGAAGTCCTTCGTGGCCTTCTCGCCCAGCATCATCATCGCCGCGTCGAAGCCCCCCAGCCGGGGCGCGAGCAGCCCCGCCGCGCAGTACGTCAGCCGCAGGAAGTCATTGACGGGGTAGAGGAAGAACGGGACGAACCTGGTCTCCTTCGTGGCCCGCGCGCAGCGCTCCCGCGTCGCCTCGCCGGCGATGGCGCGCACCACGTCCAGCGTGCCCAGGAAGAACATGCCCCGCGTCTTGTCCTGGGCGGTGGCCGAGGCCAGCCTCCGCGCGAGCTGCGTGAGCGGATCCACCACCCTGCCGGGCTCCGAGCCCGCCTGCGCCGCCTCTTCCGATGGGGTGCTCACGTCCATGTCCCGGATGAGATTGCGCCGCTGCCTACGCCCAGGACACGACGTACTCACAATCCAGGAGGCTCAGCGGACGCCCACGCACCCGCGCCACCCGAGTGCCCACCGCCTGCAACACCGCCAGCAACACCCCCTCATGATAAGTGTGCGGCATGAAGTCCCGGAACACGTTGATGCAGCCCTCCTGGTGGCCCTTCCAGGTGACGTGGCGCTCGCCGTACGTGACGGCCGTGCGGTAGCCCGACGGCAGGTTGTTCACGAGCCGACGCGGGTCTCCCGCCGCCAGCATCAGGAAGCTGCGCCCCACCACCGAGTCCAGGAAGTCATGCGTGGCCTGCGCGCCGATGATGCGCATCGCCGTCTCGAAGCCTCCCAGCCTGGGCGCCAGGATTTCCGCCGCCGCGAAGGACATCCGCAGGAACGCGCTGACGGGGTAGAGGAAGAACGGCACGAAGCGCCGCTCCCCGGAGGCCGCCAGACATCGCGCCGCCTGCGTCTCACCCGCCTCGCGCCGCACCACGTCCAGCACGCCCAGGAAGAACATGCCGCGCGCGCGGTCCTCGCTCGCGGCCAGTCCCAGCCGGCGCTCCAGCTCACAGCCAGGGTCCAGGACCTCCCTCTCCCGGCTCCGGAACGCAATCACTGTCATGGACTCCCCCCGTCATGGAACTCGCGACCCGCGCCACTTCGCGCCCGGGCTGCCTCCCCTTGAAAGTGAGGCAAACCGCGTAGCCTGGAAAGCCCGCCTGGCTGCGACGCGAGTCGGTGTGTGCTGTCCTTGTGGGGACAGTTGAGGGCGCCGCCAGACGGAGGGCCGGGGCGCGACGCGGTGAGACGGCCTGGGCGTGAGGTGACGGCCAATGCACAGCCCGCGCTGCGGGCCGGAGGCGTTCTGGCGTTTTCTGGTCGTTCCTCGAGGACCACGCCTGGAGGAAACGGGCCCTGGCGGGACGCGTCGCATGGAAAAGCCATCCAGGGTGGACGGCGCGATGCGACAAGCCCCCCGCGCGAGGGCTCGCGCGAGGGGCCTGGACTCCCATGGAGGGGAGGGGGCTTTAGCGGCTCAGGACCTGGACCTCGATGCGACGGTTCATGTCGCGACCCTGCGCCGTGTCATTGGAGGCCACCGGCTGCCCGGAGCCCACGGCGGCCACGTCCACGCGGTTGGCGGAGATGCCGTCCGCGACGAGCGCCGAGCGCACCGCCTCCGCGCGCTGCTGGGCCAGCTGCCGGTTCACGTTCGCGTCGCCGGTGGCGTCGGTGTGCCCCTCGATGCGCACGCGCGCGTTGGGCTTCTCGCGCAGCACGGAGGCCAGCTGCCCCACGCTCGCGTCGCTCTGCGGCGTCAGGCGCGCGGAGCCCTCCTCGAAGCCCACGCCGGCGAGCACGAAGCTCTTCGCGCCCCCCTCGATGGCCTGGCGCATGGTCTGCGCGTCCCGGGCGATGGTGGGCGTGCTCATGCCCGCGGTGCCCGCGCCGCCCACGCCGGTGTCCACCTGCTGGCGCGGAGCCGGCTGGGTGACGCTGGCCTGCTGACGGCGGGGCTCGTCGCGCCGCGAGCGGGTGAGGAACCAACCGGCGAGCAGCGCGAGCAGCGCCACCGGGATGACCCAGCCCAGGTTGCGCTTCTTGGGCTCGTCATGGTGCACGGGCACCCGCTCGATGGGCTGCTGCCGGCGCACCGTCTCCACGGTGGGGATGGAGCGCGCCTCCTGGACCTCCTCGACGACGCGGGGCCCCGCGCCGCCCATGCCCAGGATGCTGCCCAGGCCCGCGGGCATCGCCGCGGCGAGCAGGGAGCGCTGGCCGCCCAACAGCTGCGACAGGCCGGACGCGCCCATGCGGTTGTCGCGCACGTGCTTGCCGATGACGCCCATCAGGATGGGCGCCACCATGGCCATCATGCCCGTGGCGGACTTGCTGTTGCTCAAGCCGCCCGTGCGGCCCAGCGCGCTGGTGACGGCCCCCAGCTTGTCGCCGAACAGCCCGCTGAGCATGCCCTGTCCGCGCTCGGCCATGTCCGGCGCGAAGGGGTCCTCGTTGCCCGCGTTGGGCCCCGTGAAGCCGCCTTCGTTGAGCTGGGACAAGAGCCGCTGCGCGCCACCCTCGGTGGAGCCTCGCTCCGCCACGCTCCCGCCAATCGCGGCGATGGCGCCCGGCAGGGCCCGGCCCAGCGACATCGGGTCCTCACCCAGCGAGGACCCCATCCTCTGCATCACGTTGCCCGTGAAACGCTCACGCACCATGTCGATGAGGTTGAACATGTGATTTCTCCTCCGCTTCGTTCGGCACCAGTCGCCCCGGTGCGGGGAGTCGCTCTCGGACGGCATGGAGCCCCGGGCTCCGGTGCGAACGACTCTTCAGGGAACGAAGGTGCGGAGCGCCTCCCCAGGGCACATCGCCCCGCTGTCGCGCTCGGGCGCGGAGGCCGCCGCCCGTCCGGCCGCATGCGTCCATCCAGCAAGCTGGCGGGGCTTGACGTCGGGAGGGCTCGGCGGGAGCGTCGCCTCCTGTCGGTTCGAGGGAGGACGAGCGTGCCATCGCGTGAGGAGCGGCTGGAGGGAGGGCTCTGGGGGTTGCTCGTGGGAGATGCCCTGGGGGTGCCTTATGAGTTCCACGCCCCGGAGGCGATTCCCCCGGCGCGGGACATCGAGCTGGAGCCGCCCGAGGGCTTCCACCGCGCGCACCCGGGCGTGCCCGCGGGGACGTGGTCGGACGACGGCGCCCATGCGCTGTGCCTGCTGGACTCGTTGCTCTTCCATGGCCGCCTGGACCTGGAGGACCTGGGCCGGCGGCTGGTGAACTGGCGTGAGTGGGGCTACCTGGCCGTGGACGGGCAGGTCTTCGACGTGGGCATCCAGACGGACCGGGCCCTGGCGATGTTCCGCGCCGGCGCCCCCGCCACGAGCGCCGGTCCCGCGGGTGTCCAGGACAACGGCAACGGCTCCTTGATGCGCGTGTTGCCGCTGGCGCTGTGGCATCGGGGCAGTGACGCCCAGCTCGCCTCGGACGCGATGGACCAGTCCCTGGTGACACATGGCCACGTGCGCGCTCGCGTGTGTTGCGCCGTGTACTGTCTTTGGGCCCGCCGCGCGCTGGAGGGCGCCGCGCGTCCCTGGGATGAGGCCGTGTCGGGCTTCCGCGCGCTGTACCCTCGGGGCAGCGAGGCCCGCGAGGAGCTGGACGGCGCCATCCTCCCGCTCGGCGCCGAGGACACGCCGGGCCGTGGCACCGGCTACGTGGTGGACTGCCTGCGCTCGGCGCGCGACTGCGTGGCCACGGGCGGCGACTATGAAGGCGTGGTCCGGAGCTCCATCCGATTGGGCCATGACACCGACACCACGGCCGCGGTGGCCGGCGGAATCGCGGGCGTGCTCGGGGGCGTGCGGGCCATTCCCTCGCGCTGGCGCTCGGCCATGCGGGGCACGGAATTGGTGGAGCCGCTGCTGCGCAAGCTGCTGGCGCACCACGCGAGCGCCAAAGCGGAGTGAAACCACGGGCTCCACTCCGCCCACCCCCCCGGGGGCGGAGCGGAGCCCTGAACCAACGCCAGCCGTCGGCGGGACCTCGGGCCCGGGTTGGAATCGGACTCCGACTCCGACCCGCTTCGTGCCGGGTCCTCCGCCAGCACCACGCGCGGATGATATGACCCAGGTGATTTCCTGCAACTCGATTCAAAACGGGATTGCAGGGATGAGTGGGCGTCTGGCTTTGGAATTGTACCTGGGTACAATGCCAGTCATTGCAGCCAGGGTGTCCGATGGTCCTGGAGCACGACGGAGATGTTGTCGGTGCCACAACCAGTCTAAGTGGAAATAACTGTATTGCTGGAGAGGTGCGTCGCGTTAAGATGGCGCGGATCCTGAGGGGCCAGTTCGGCCGGGGTGAGCCTGAGGATGGCGACCAATCTTGAAGTGGAATCGCTCGGGGTCCGGGCGACGTCGGCGCATGCGGGCAAGCGGGAGTCCCGCTCGTGTCCGGTCGTGCCGCCGACGGAGTCGGGGCGGCTGGCCTCGTTGTCGTCCGATGGGGCGATGGCGGCGCGTGTGCGCGCGGTGGTGGCGGAGTACCTGGCCGCGGTGCGGGCCCGCGCGGACCGGCTGTGTCTGGGGCTGATGGTGGGCCAGTGGCTCTTCGCGCTCGGGCTCGCGTGGGTGACGTCCATGCCCTCCTGGGGGCCGGAGCCGCACTTGTCGCCCCAGCCCTTCTGGGGGGCGGTGTTGCTGGGCGGGCCCCTGTCCATCATCCCCGTGACGCTGGCGTTCCTGCGGCCGGGCGCGGTGGTGACGCGGCAGGTGATGGCGGTGTCGCAGGTGCTGTGGTCCGTGCTGCTCGTGCACCTGTCGGGCGGGAGGCTGGAGACGTACTTCCATGTCTTCGGCTCGCTGGCGCTGCTGAGCTTCTACCGGGACACCCGCGTGCTGGTGACGGCGGGGGTGACGGCGGTGGTGGTGCACGTGGCGCGCAGCATCGGCTGGCCGGAGCCGGGGGCGGCCTTCGCGGGCGGGCCGACGTGGAGCGCGGTGGAGCTGACGTTCTGGGTGGGGCTGGTGGACGCGGTGCTGGTGCTCGCGTGTCAGGGCGTGCTGCGGGAGATGACGCGCGTCGCGGAGCGGCAGGTGTTGCTGGAGCGGGCGTGTGAGCGGGAGCGACAGGAGCGGGTGCGCCTGGTGGAGCACAGCGGCCGGGAGCTGAAGGACTCGCGCGAGCGGGTGGCCCGGATGGAGAAGCTGGCGACGGTGGGGCAGCTGACGGCGACGGTGAGCCACGAGCTGCGAAACCCCCTGGCCGCGGCGCGCACGGCGAACGCGGCGGTGGTGCGGCGGCTGCGCAACGTGGACGGCGCGCAGGAGGACGAGCGGCTCCAGCGCTTCCTGGGCATCATCGAGCGGGAGCTGTCCGTCTGCGCCAGCCTGACGTCGGAGATGCTGGAGCTGGTGCGCGACAGGCCGCTGGTGCTCCAGCCGTGCTCGCTGCACGGGCTGGTGGAGGAGGTCATCGACCTGGTGCCCGCGCGCGAGGCCGTGCACGTGGTCAACCACGTGTCCACGGGCCTGGAGCCGCCCTGGGTGGACCGGGAGCTGTTGCGCAAGGTGCTCATCAACCTGGTGCAGAACGCGGTGGAGGCCATGCCGCGAGGCCGTGAGGGCCGGGTGGAGGTCTCCGCGGAGATGGCCACCGGGCGCGCCTTCCACATCCGCGTGGCCGACAACGGGGACGGGATTCCGGCGAGCGTGCTGGAGCGCATCTTCGAGCCGCTCTTCACTACCAAGGAGCACGGCACCGGCCTGGGCCTGACGGTGGTGTCCTCCACCCTCCGGCAGCACGGCGGCACGCTCCGGGTGGAGAGCCGCGAGGGGGAGGGCAGCGTCTTCACGGTCAGCCTGCCCGGGACGCAGGCTGCGAGCGGCGTCGCTTGTCCGTCGTGACGGCCCGACTCAGAACAGCCGGGTGAGGCGCAGCGTCGTCGGGCCGGACAGGGCGTTCAGGCCCGAGTACAGGCACGGCGCCAGGTCCATGGTGGAGAGCGCGTGGGTCATCACCACCGCGTCGCCCTGGAAGCGGCCCTCCGTGACCATGCCGACGGAGACGTAGGCGCGTGTCCCGTCGATGTTGTGGATGCCCGCGCCCTGGACGGAGAAGGTGGACATGGAGCCGTCGTCCCACGTCACGGTGGCCTGGAGGGGCCCCAGGTTGGACGCGCAGCTGGTGGTGTGCCGGGCCAGCGACACCAGCCTGCCCGAGGTGACGAGCGGATCCCTCGAGGTGCAGCGCTCGTAGGTCGTCTCATTCGAGTAGAGGACGTCCCGGTTCGACAGCCGCAGGCCGGGGTCCCATGCCTGGTAGGCGGAGCCGGTGCACGTCAGGTCCGTCATCCCCACCTGCGCCCGGGCGGGCGGGGTGAAGAGGACGAGCGGGGCCAGGAGGACAGGGAGGAGTTTCGAGGGCATGGGGCGGCTCCGTGAAAAACGGACGGCTCGGGGTGAGCCGTCCGTGCCTCGCTCGCCTGAGGCGGTGCGGGGACGCCGGATGAGTGGTGCCCCTCCGGGAGCGTCACCAGTCCGCCCACAGGTCCCATGCGCCTGTCGGGAATCGGCCGCGCGGAAGGTGCGCGGTCCGCGGTGTCACGGCTGGGGCAGGGGCAGGGGCAGGGACGGCGTGTTGATGATGAGGGCCGTCCTGCCCTGCAGCGCCCGCAGGCCCATGGGCGTCAGACACGCCAGGAAGTCCCTGGCGGCGAACGCGTTGGTGAGGGACACCAGGCCGCCCTCGAACTGACCCGACGTTACCCGGCCGAGCGAGGTGAAGATCTGCAGGTTGCCCACGACATTCACGCCGATGCCCAACAGCGAAACGGTGGACTCGCTGCCGTCGCTCCACTCGATGACCGCCTCGACCCGCTCGATATTGGCCAGGCAGCTGTTGTTGAACGTCTCGTCGACGCGAATCCTCCCCGAGGTGATGCCGGTCGACGCCGACGTGCACTCGGTGAAGTCCGTGTCGTTCGTGTAGCGCACGTCCGCGGGGAGCAGCTTCAACCCCGGCGTCCACGTCTGCTTCACGGTCCCCTTGCAGGTGATGTCCGCGAGCTCGACCTGGGCGGCGGCGGGGGAGGCATGCAGCAGGATGGCGGCGAGCAGCGCGGGAAGGATGGACAGCAGGTGACGCGACGACATGACGGCTCCGTGAGGACAGGGCTGGACGGTGCATCCGGTCCAGCACCCCGGGGCCGACACGCTGGATGGGCCGGTCATCGGGGCTCCGAATGAGTGCTGCCCCACCCGGTCCCCATCACCCGGACCACGGGTGCCGGGTGACTGTCGGCTCCTCCGTGTCCCCCGCGCGTCCCGCCCCGTCAGCTCCGGAAGGCCTCGCGCACGCCCTCGCGGCGCAGCGTGAAGAGCATCCAGATGGCCACCGGCACGCCGACGACACACCCGGGCGACAGGATGTAGAGCGCCGTGATTCCGCCCACCGTGGCCAGCCCGTAGCCCTTGAGGTTCATCGCGCTCATCGCGCCCCACGCGGAGAGCACGCCGCAAAGGATGCCCACCACCAGCATCAGCGCCAGCGACCAGCTCAGCTCCAGCGTCGTCGCCGGCGCGCCCGCGGGCACCAGCGGCGATGTCACGCGCATCGCGGCCAGCACGAAGCCCGCCAGGTTGAAGAAGACGTTCAGCACCCCGGTGCACAGCAGGAAGAAGGCCGGGGCCCGGATGATCTCCACGACCTTGTAGCGTGGATCATCGGGGGGGAGGTGAAGGCCAGGACCGCTCATAGATGGGCTCGCAGGGCGCTCACGATCATCCGCGTCGCCGGGGACTTGTTGAGCGTGTAGAAGTGGATGCCGGGCACGCCGCGCGACAAGAGCTCCATGCACTGCACCGTCGCGTGCGCCACGCCCAGCTGCACCAGCGCCTCCGGCTGGTCCTTCACCCGCTCCAGCTGGAGCCCCAGGCGCATGGGCACCGTGGCCCCGCACATGCGCGTGAAGCGCTGCACCTGCTCGTAGTTGGTGATGGGCATGATGCCGGGGACGATGGGGATGTTGATGCCCGCGCGGCGGGCCCGCTCCACGAAGTCGAAGTAGAAGGCGTTGTCGAAGAAGAGCTGTGTCACGACGAAGTCCAGCCCCGCGTCGACCTTCGCCTTCAGATGACGCAGGTCGTCGTCACGGGAGGCCGTCTCCACGTGGCCCTCCGGATAGCACGCGCCCCCCAGGCAGAAGTTGAAATCCTCTTCTCGGATGAATTGCACCAGCTCCGACGCATAGGAGAAGCCGCCCTCGGTGGGCTGGAAGGTCGTCTGGCCCTGGGGCGGGTCCCCGCGCAGCACCAGCACGTTGTCCAGCTTCGCGTCGGCCAGGCGCTGGAGCACGTCCCGCAGCTCCTCCCGGGTGTGGCCCACGCACGTCAGGTGGGCCATCGCCTCGATGCCCGTCTGCTGCTTGATGCGGGTGACCAGCTCCAGCGTCCGGTCGCGGGTGCTGCCGCCGGCCCCGTACGTGACGGACACGAACCCCGGCTCCAGGGGCGCCAGGTCCTCCAGCGTCCGCAGCAGGTTGGCCACCCCCTCGTCCGTCTTCGGGGGGAAGAACTCGAAGGAGAAGCAAGGGTTGGACGGATTCAACCGATTACGAATCTTCATGTCGGACCCAGTGTAGACGTTCCCCGTCGGCCTTGATCGGCGAAGGTGCGCGGCTATAGTCCGCGCCGTTTCACCCCCCCCTTCATGGAGAAGCCGATGACCCGGCGTACGCCGCTCAACGAGGCCCACCGCGCGCTGGGCGCTCGGATGGTCGACTTCGCGGGCTGGGACATGCCCGTGCAGTATTCCTCTGTCATCGCCGAGCACGAGGCGGTGCGCAACGCCGTGGGCCTCTTCGACGTGTCGCACATGGGCGAGGTGGAGTTCAAAGGCCCTGGCGCGCTGGAGACGGTCAACGGCCTCATCTCCAATGACCTCGCCCGCATCGCGGACGGCCAGGCGGTCTACGCGGGCCTGCTCAACGAGCAGGGTGGCTTCGTCGACGACGTCGTCGCCTACCGCTTCAGCCCCGAGCGCATCCTCATCTGCGTCAACGCCAGCAACCGCGAGAAGGACTTCGCGTGGATGAAGGAGCACGCGCGCGGCGTCACCCCCGTGGACCGGGGCGACGAGTACGCGCAGATCGCCGTGCAGGGCCCCAAGGCCGTGGGCCTGGTGCAGCGGCTGACGAAGACGGACGTCTCCAAGGTGGGCACCTACCGCTTCGCCGAGGGCGAGGTCGCAGGCTCGCCCGCCATCATCTCCCGCACCGGCTACACGGGCGAGGACGGCTTCGAGCTGTACTGCGCCCCCGGTGACGCGGCGGCCCTGTGGAGCGCGCTGCTCACCGAAGGGCAGCAGGACGGCGTCAAGCCCTGTGGCCTGGGCGCCCGCGACAGCCTGCGCACGGAGATGAAGTACGCGCTCTACGGCAACGACATCGACGACAACCACACCGCGCTGGAGGCGGGCCTGGGGTGGATCGTCAAGCTGGACAAGGCGGGTGGCTTCATCGGCAAGGACGCGCTGGTGGCCCAGAAGGCCGCGGGCGTGAAGCGCAAGCTGGTGGGCTTCGAGCTGACCGGCGCCGGCATCCCCCGCCACGGCTACCCCATCAAGAAGGACGGCAACCTGGTGGGCGAGACCACCAGTGGGACCATGGGCCCCACGGTGAAGAAGCCCATCGGCATCGGCTACGTGCCCACGGAGCTCGCCGCCGAGGGCTCCACGTTCGACGTGGAGATCCGCGGCCGTGCCGTGCCCGCCGTCGTCGTCAAGACGCCCTTCCTCAAGAAGTCCTGAACCCTTCAGCCCCTCTCCAGGAGCACCCCATGTCCGACGCGAACATTCCCGGCGACCTGAAGTACACCGCAGAGCACGAGTGGGCCCGCATCCAGGGCAACAAGGTGGTGGTGGGCATCACCCACCACGCCCAGCAGACCCTCGGTGACGTCGTCTACGTGGAGCTGCCCAAGACCGGCGCCAAGGTGGCCAAGGGTGAGCCCTTCGGCACCGTCGAGTCCGTGAAGGCCGTCTCCGAGCTGTTCAGCCCCCTGACCGGCACCATCACCAAGATCAACGAGGAGCTCGTCGGCAGCCCCGAGACGCTCAACGAGGAGCCGTACGGTGAGGGGTGGATCATCGAGCTCGAGCTCTCGGACAGCAGCCAGCTGGGCGAGCTGCTGGACGCCGCCGCCTACGCCGAGCTGCTCAAGAACGCCTGAGAGGGAAACGCCGAGCGGCCGTTGTTAGTGACGGTCCTCGAATTTTCCGACTCGGATGTCTTCGAGTCGCCAGCGAGTCACCACCGCCATGTCCCTGAACTGGAAGTACCAGGAGTCGTTCGCCGGCCGGCACATCGGTCCGGATGAGCAGGAGCTGAAGCAGATGCTGTCCGCGCTGGGCGTGGACTCGCTCGATGCCTTCATCGACCAGACCGTGCCCCCGGCCATCCGCTCCAAGGAGCCGCTGCGGCTGGGGCTGGCGCGCGGGGAGCATGATCTGCTCGCGCAGCTGGAGACCATCGCCGCGAAGAACCAGGTGTTCCGGTCCTACATCGGCATGGGCTACCACGACACGCACACGCCCAACGTCATCCTGCGCAACATCTTCCAGAACCCGGGCTGGTACACGCAGTACACGCCCTACCAGGCGGAGATCGCCCAGGGTCGGCTGGAGGCGCTGCTCAACTTCCAGACGCTGGTGATGGACCTGACGGGGCTGGAGGTCGCCAACGCGTCGCTGCTCGACGAGGGCACCGCCGCCGCCGAGGCCATGTCGCTGGCCCTGCACGTCAAGGGCGAGGACGCGGGCGTCGCCTTCTTCATCTCCGAGGCATGCCACCCGCAGACGGTGGACGTCGTGCGCACCCGCGCCGAGCCGCTGGGCGTCGAAATCGTGGTCGGCGACCACCGCACGGTGGACCTGACGGCGAAGAAGTACGTGGGCGCGCTGGTGCAGTACCCGGCCACGGACGGCGCGGTGGTGGACTACCGCGCGTTCGGCGAGAAGGTGCACGCCGCGGGTGGCCTGCTCATCGTCGCCGCGGACCTGCTCAGCCTCACGCTGTTGACGCCGCCGGGCGAGTTCGGCGCGGACGTGGCGGTGGGCAGCGCGCAGCGCTTCGGCGTGCCCATGGGGTACGGCGGTCCGCACGCGGGCTACTTCGCGACGAAGAACGCGTACACCCGCGTGATGCCGGGCCGGCTCATCGGCGTGTCCGAGGACGCGCAGGGCCGGCGCGCGCTGCGCATGGCGCTGCAGACGCGCGAGCAGCACATCCGCCGCGAGAAGGCGACGAGCAACATCTGCACCGCGCAGGTGCTGCTGGCCGTCATCGCCAGCATGTACGCCGTCTACCACGGGCCCAAGGGGCTCAAGGCCATCGCCGAGCGCGTGCACGGCCTGACGGTGGTGCTGGCGCGGGGCCTGGCGAAGCTGGGTCTGAAGACGCGGCACGAGCAGTACTTCGACACGCTGTGCGTGGAGCTGACGACGCCGCAGGTGCGCGCGGTGCTGGCGGCGGCCGAGTCGGCGCGGATGAACTTCCGCCGCATCGACGAGAAGACGCTGGGCGTGGCGCTGGACGAGACGACGCGCGCGTCCGACGTGGAGGCCATCCTCACCGCCTTCGCCACGGGCGCGGGCAAGGCCTCGCAGGTGCCGTCGCTGGACGACGTGGGCGCCAACGTGGAGACCTCCATCTCCCCGGAGCTGCGCCGCCAGAGCCAGTTCCTCACGCACGGCGTCTTCAACAGCTACCACTCCGAGACGGAGATGCTGCGCTACATCCGGCGGCTCGAGGCCAAGGACCTGTCCTTGACGCACTCGATGATTCCGCTGGGCAGCTGCACCATGAAGCTCAACGCCACCGCGGAGATGATTCCGGTGACGTGGCCGCAGTTCGGCCGGCTGCACCCGTTCGCGCCCACCTCGCAGGCGGCCGGCTACAAGGTCATCTTCGAGCAGCTGGAGCAGATGCTCTCCGCCATCACCGGCTTCGCGGGCTGCTCGCTGCAGCCCAACGCTGGCAGCCAGGGCGAGTACGCGGGCCTGCTGGTCATCCGCGCGTACCACCAGGGCCGGGGCCAGGGGCACCGCGACGTGTGCCTCATCCCGTCCTCCGCGCACGGTACCAACCCGGCCTCCGCGGTCATGGCCGGCTACAAGGTCGTCGTCACCAAGTGCGATGAGAACGGCAACATCGACGTGGCGGACCTGCGCGCCCGCGCCGAGGAGCACAAGGACAAGCTGGCGGCGCTGATGGTGACGTACCCGTCCACGCACGGCGTGTTCGAGGAGGAGATCAAGGAGATCTGCTCCATCATCCACGAGCGCGGCGGCCAGGTTTACATGGACGGCGCCAACCTCAACGCGCAGGTGGGGCTCACCGCGCCGGGCCTGGTGGGCGCGGACGTCTGCCACATCAACCTGCACAAGACGTTCTGCATCCCGCACGGCGGCGGCGGCCCGGGCATGGGGCCCATCTGCGTGGCCAGCCACCTGGTCAAGCACCTGCCGGGGCACCCGGTCATCCAGACGGGCGGCTCGGACGGCATCGGCGCCATCTCCGCGGCCCCGTGGGGCAGCGCGAGCATCCTGCTCATCTCCTGGGTCTACATCTCGATGATGGGCGGCGAGGGCCTCACGCGCGCCACGAAGCTGGCCATCCTCAACGCCAACTACATCGCCGAGCGGCTCCAGCCGCACTTCCCGGTGCTGTACCGCGGCAAGCGGGGCAGGGTGGCGCACGAGTGCATCGTCGACCTGCGCCCGCTGAAGAAGACCTCCGGCGTGGAGGTGGAGGACGTGGCCAAGCGGTTGATGGACTACGGCTTCCACGCGCCGACGGTGTCCTTCCCCGTGGCCGGCACGCTGATGATCGAGCCGACGGAGAGTGAGTCCCGCGCGGAGCTGGACCGCTTCTGCGACGCGATGATCGCCATCCGCCAGGAGATCCGCGACGTGGAGGAGGGGCGCATGCCGAAGGACAACAACGTCCTGAAGAACGCGCCCCACACCGCTCGCGTCATCACCGGGCCGGAGTGGAACCGTCCGTACTCGCGCGAGCTCGCCGTGTTCCCGGCGGCGTGGGTGCGCGAGAACAAGTTCTGGCCGTCCGTGGGCCGCCTCAACAACGTGCTCGGGGACCGCAAGCTCGTGTGCTCGTGCCCGCCCATCGAGGACTACATGACGCCGGAGCCCAAGCCCGCCGTCGCCTGACGCGGGCCCTCGGGGCCGGGTGACACGAAGGGCCGTCTCCCTCAGCGGGAGGCGGCCCTTGTCGTTGAGGGGGTACGCCTCAGTGGGACTCGGTGGCCGGGGCCCGCGCGTGCGCCGCCGTGCCGTCGTGCTCGGGCTCCACGTGCACCACCACGTCCACGACCTGGGGATACGCGGTGTGGAGCGTGCGCTCCACGCGGTCCGCCACCTCGTGGGCCTGGGCGGTGGTGAGGTTCGGATCGACTTCAATCTTCAGGTCGACGTAGACGCTCTCCTCCATGCCCCGGCTGCGCACGTCACGGCAGCTGCGCACGCCCGCCACGCCCATGGTGTGCTGCGCCACCTGCGCGGGGTCCAACCGCGCCGTGTCGGAGAGGATGCCCACCGCCTGCCGGACGATGCCGTAGGCCACCCACGCGACGAAGACCATGACGCCCAGCGCGATGATGCCGTCCGCCTTCGGGTAGCCCAGCGCCACCAGCCCCAGTGATGCGAGCACCGCCAGCGAGACGTAGACGTCGGACATCGTGTGGCTCGCGTCCGCCATCAACAGGCTGCTCTGGTACTTGCGCCCGTAGTGGCTCTCCACGCGCGTCACCGTGATGTTGACCACGAGCGTGAGCCCCATCACCACCGCCATGGCGGGCGTCACCTGCGCGTGCACGTCATGCAGGAGCGAGTCGAGCGCCATGCGCCCCAGCTCCAACATGCCGATGCCAATCATCGCGCCGATGCCCAGCGACGCGAGCGCCTCGAACTTGCCATGTCCGTAGGGATGGTCCGCGTCCGCGGGCCGCGAGGCCACGCCCATGGCGACCAGCCCCAGCACATTGGAGCCGCCGTCGATGAAGGAGTGCAGGCCGTCGGCCGTCACCGCGGCGGACTGGCTCAAGAGGCCGAAGACGAGCTTCGCGCCGGCCACCACCCAGTTGGCCGCGAGGATGGCGAGCAGCACCCCGCGGATGCGCTGGCTGCGTTGCTGGAGCGCGGCGCTCCGGTCGGCGAGGGTCGTGTCCACGGCGCGGCACCGTAACCAGAACCGCGCTCGGGCGCGAGGACCTGCCGCGTGTTCCGCGCGACGTCAGTTGGGTTGACGGAACAGCCGCATGCGGGGCCCGCCGCCCATCTCCAGGAAGAAGCCGAACTCGAAGCGCACGCGGGAGTCGTCGCCCAACAGCCCGGGCGGCGGGTTGGGGAAGGGCTGCGCGCGCTGGAACGAGGACACCGCCTCCATGTCCAGGAAGTCCAGGCCGCTGCTCTTCTGCACCTGGATGTCGGTGATGCGGCCCTTCTCGTCGAGGGTGATCTCCAGCAGCGTGTGCCTGTCCCGGCCGGTGTACGTGCGACCCGTCGGATCTCTCCGGCGCAGCGACTCGTTCGGGTTCCAGTGCATGCCCACGCTCTGCTTCACGCGGTTGAAGAAGCTGGCGTACTTCCACTCGCGCGAGTTGAGCAGGGTGCCGTCGCCCTCATCCACGTCCTTCAGGTGGTCATTGGGAGCGGCGCCCAGCACCTTGTCCATGGCCGTGCGCGACGGCATCAGCGCGGCGATTCCCGGCGAGCCCACGCGCCCCGCGGAGCCTTCTTCCTCTCCGCCCGTGCCGGGCTGGATGCGCAGCCGCTTCGAGTTGCCCGTCAGCTCGTCGCTCTCGGTCTGGTTGTTCACCGCGACGCCACCCGGCGAGGTGGGGTCCGACTTCACCTTCACCTCGTTCTTCTTGTGGACGTCGGGAATCTCGAACGCGAACTTCTGCCCACCCTCGGCCAGGGGCCTGTCGTCGTTGCCCATGCCGTTGTTGCCGGCGATGCGCGGCGCCGTGGGCTCCACGTCCGCGCCGTCCTGCTTCTGGGGCGCGGTGCGCTGGGGCATGGCGTTGCGGTAGAAGGGCGTCTGCTCGCGGGCCCGCGTCTCCTTGTCGACGCGGTTGTTGTGCTCGGCCAGGTACTTGGCGTCCGGAGCCTCCTGCTCGTTGCCCGGCGCCAGGTCCACCACCTGTCCCTGGGGGCGCGTCTCCGGCTTCTTCTCCTCGGGCTTCTTCTCCTCGACGCGCGGCCGGCTGGACAGGTTGGGCTGCGTCTTGGTGTTCGCCTGGCCCCGGTTCTTCGCCCACTGGGATTCCGTCATCGGCCGGACGGCCACGGAGGTGGGAGGGCGGGTGACGGCCTTTTTCTCACGGGGCGTCACCGGGAGTGTCCCGGTGAACAGGACGACGGCCAGGTAGCCGCCGTGCACCAGCAGCGCGAGCATCACCGCGGCGACCAAGCGCCATGGAGAGCCTCGCCGCCGCTTGCGGCGCCAGTCTGTGGGAGAAGAACCCGTGCTCACGGCGCGATGATAAACCTCCGGGCCCGCTGCCTAGTCCCGTCCCGTTCGCGGCAGAACAGGTGGACTGGGAGGGACATTCGCGAAACGTGCACGGTTCCCCGGGCGCGCCCCTTTTTTGACCTCAGTAGATGGGGGCGACTTCAGCACCATTGAAGTAGTGGCGGAGGATGTCCTGGTAGCGATGTCCGGCCTCGGCTCGGCCGATGGCGCCAGTCTGACACATCCCTACTCCGTGGCCCCAGCCGCCGCCACGGAAAAGCCAGTGGGTGGGCCGGCCCTCGGCGTCCCGCTCGGCGTCCACCAGGGCCATGCTGCTGTTGAGCATCCCGAAGAGCCTGCGGATGTTCAACTCTCCACGCACCTGCGTGGCCCCCTTGTCCCCGGACAGCGTCAGCACCCGCGCCCGGCCGGACACGCCGCGCTCGGTCAGCTCCATCGCCTGCACGCGGCCCACGCCCAGCCGGGCCACCAGCGCGTCCACCTGGGCCGCCGTGAAGCGCTTCTCCCAGCGGAACTTGCTCGGCTGCGCGAAGCTGGAGAGCCGGCAGGCGGCCCCGACCTCCGACGTGGCCAGCCACGCGGCCAGCCGGGACGGGGAGGGGCCCGAGGCCACGGGCGCGAGGATGTCCGGACGTCCCCGGAGGCTCGGGTCCGGCGGGCCGCCCCAGACGATGTCGTTGTCCTCCGTGTGGCCGCCGCACACCGCGCTGTAGACGGAGTCCACCAGCCGGCCCTCCGCGCTGAAGAGCGCCTCGCCCCGGGTGGCCTCCACCGCGGCGGTGGTGCTGGCCGCCTCGCCCGTGCGTCCCCGGTACACCGCGCAGTGCTGCTCCGAGCAGAGCAGGTACGGGTCCGCCAGGTGCTTGATGCCCACCTTCGCGAGCACCTCGCCGCGCGCGGTGACGGCCTGGGCCTTGAGCGCCTCGGAGTGGGCGCGTGAGAAGATCTCCGCCGGCACCAGGCCCTTGAGCAGGTCCTCCAGGGGGACGACATTGACCACCGCGAGCAGGCCCGCGCGGTCCACGGCGAACTGGAGCGAGCCCCGGAACGTGCGGTCCTCGAAGCCGTGGAAGTCGTAGCCCACGCCGAACTCCACCTGTCGCACGTCGAAGCCCGCGCCGTCCGGCGTCTCCGTGTCCAGCCGATCCTGCGCCAGCCCCACCACAGCGCCGGACTCGTCTCGCACCTCGAGGATGCCGCGGCCCGGCGTCTTCGCCTCCTCGAACAGCGTCGTGCGCACGCCGAACGTGCGCAAGAGCTCCGCCTGTCGCGCCGCCGCCTCCTCGGGCGTGAGCGTCTCGTCGACGAGCAGCAGCGTGCGCCGGTTGTCGATGACCTTGCCCGCGATGCCGTACACCGCGCCCAGCACGTGCGTGCGCACCGCGAGGCCGCGCGCCTTCCACTCCTCCTGCGCCGCGGCCAGGCCCTCCTTGTCCGCGAAGCGGTGCTCGCTCAGCTGCACCCGCGCGGACAGCACCGCGGCCTCCGCCTGCGTCACGCGCACCGTCCACCGCGTGCCCGCCGCCGCGTCCAGCACCTTGTCCTCCGGCCCGCCGAAGCGCATCCGCATCCGCCCTCGCGGGGAGAACGTCGCCTCGCGCCGGCCCTCCATGAGGCGGATGGGCAGCCGGGGCTCTCCGCCTCGGAAGTCCAGGCGCTTGAGCTCACCCGGACCGGGGATTCCCTGCGACAGCGCGTCGGGGAGCGGCGCGGGGGGAGGGGACTCGAGCCCCGCGTCCGCGGCCCCTGCGTCCACGGACGTCTCCGTGCCCGCGTCGACGGGGACCTCCTGGCGCTCGTCCGCTCGCCCGTCCACCGGGGAGGTGGGCCGGGACGGCGGCTTGGGGCTCGCGCAGGTGGCGAGCAGCAGGGCGGAGAGCAGGAGCGGGACGGCGGTGCGCACGGGGGGCGACACCGTACCCGTCAGTCCGGGGCGTGTCACGGACCGGACGCCCGTGAGCCCGTCCGGGTCCACTTGTCCGCTGGCGAATAGAACGCGGCGCGTCTCGCGTTGGTCCTGCTCATGCGAATTTCCAAAGGCAACTTCCTGAAGCTGAAGACTCCCGTGGCCGCCGTGGCCACCAGCCTGCTCATGCTCGGTACGACCGCTCACGCAGCGGGCCTGGATGCCTTCCTCCCCACGCCGAAGATTCCCGGCGTCTCCACGACGCGCACGCCCGCGTCACAGCCCACGACCGGCAGCCTGCCGGCCATCGGCGTGCAGCCCGTGCCCGGCACTCCCGTGGAGGCGTTGCCGGACCATGCGGACCACGCCGTCATCGCGACGCCCTCGCCGCAGCCCGGCATCCAGGCGAACGGGCTCGCGCCCGCCTCCGCGTCCGCGCAGTCCTTCACCCGTGAGTGGGTGGTGAGCCCCACCGGCGACGACAACGGGGACGGCAGCGCCGCGCAGCCGCTGAAGACCATCACCAAGGCGGTGAGCCTCGCGGGCCCCGGTGAGGTCATCCGCGTGCAGGCCGGCACCTACGCCGAGCGCGTCATCATCGGCGCCAACGCGAAGGCGGGCACCGAGGGCGCCAAGATTACCCTCCAGGGCGAGGGCAGCCCGCGCATCACCCCGGGCCCCGGCAGCGGCGGCATGGTGCAGGTGCGTCAGCCGCACTGGGTCATCGACGGGTTCGAGATGGACGTGCAGCGCCAGCCCATCTTCGGCGTCACCTTCGAGGGCAACGTCACCGGCTCCATGCTGGTGAACTCCCACCTGCATCACGGTGGCGGCGGCGCGGCCGTGACGACCTTCAACAAGGCCACGGGCGCCATCATCGAGAACAACCACATCCACGACTTTTTGAAGACGACGGGCAACCAGGACTCGCACGGCGTCGTCGTGCAGCCCACGTCCAAGGACATCACCGTCCGCAACAACGACATCCACTCGAACTCGGGCGACTCCGTGCAGTGCCTGGGGCCGGAGGGCTTCAGCTCGCTGCCGCCCGCGGATGGCCTCGTGGTGGAGAACAACCACTTCTACGCCAACCGTGAGAACGCGGTGGACATCAAGACCTGCTACGGCGTGGTCATCCGCAACAACCGCATGCACCAGTTCCGCCCCTCAAGCACCGCCAAGGGGGACGTCGTCGTCATCCACTACTCCGCGAGCAACGTGCTGGTGGAGGACAATGAGATCTACGACGGCGCCAAGGGCATCTCCGTGGGCGGCAACCACGAGGGCCCCGTGCCCTCCGGCATCGTCGTGCGCCGCAACCGCGTGCACGGCATCTCCAACGCCAACGGCGGCGAGGGCACCGCCATCCGCCTGGAGAACTCCCAGGGCACCGTGGTGGTGAACAACACCGTCACCGGCGCCACGACGGGCCTCATCATCGGTCACGGCACCGGCGGCCCCACCCAGTCCGCGGTGGTGCAGAACAACATCCTGGACGGCTCCGTCGCGGTGGACCTGGGCGGTCAGGCGCCGGGCCTGAAGCTGGGCAACAACCTCTTCGCGGCCAGCGGCCAGTTCAAGAGCCAGGGCGCCATGGTGGGCACCGAGCAGTTCCTCGCCACCACCGGGGACGCGTCGTCCTCCAGCGGCTCCGCCGACCTGGGCGAGGCCTTCGGTCCGGGTCCCCAGGCCGTGGACAGGGGCGTCGACGTGGGCCTGCCGTTCTGCGGCGGCGCCCCCGACATCGGCGCTGTCGAGATGGGCTGCTGACCCGTCCGGCTGCCTCCTCGGCGGGGGAGGGCGCACCTGACGCCTGGAAATGAAAAGGCCCGATGCGGAGCGACTCTCCGCATCGGGCCTTGTCTATGAGGCGCCACCCGGATTCGAACCGGGGAATGAAGGTTTTGCAGACCTTTGCCTTACCACTTGGCTATGGCGCCAACGGCTTGGGGCCGGGTTTATACGCAGCCAGCCACCACCCGGTCAAGGAATCAACGGAACCGGCCCCCGGGTCCTGACGTGACGGTACGATTCGCGCGGAAACGGTGATGTCCGCCTCGGGTGGACGTCGCGTGCTCGAGCCTACTGAGGAGTCGCGTAATGCTGCATGGGCATGGGGTGTACCAGGAGGAGCACGAGGCCTTCCGTCGCACGGTGAGGGCGGTGGTGGAGAAGGAGATCCTCCCCCACGTGGGACGCTGGGAGGAGGCCGAGGAGTTTCCCCGGGAGCTCTTCGCGCGCTTCGGCGAGCTGGGCTTCCTGGGCCTGAAGTACCCCGAGGCGTACGGCGGCACGGACGCCGGGGTGCTCTACGAGGCGGTGCTGCTGGAGGAGCTGGGCCGCTGCGGCTCGGGCGGGGTGTCCGCGGGCCTGGGCGCGCAGTTCACCATCTCCACCGGACCACTGCACCTGTTCGGCACGGACGAGCAGAAGCGCCGGTGGCTCGCCCCCGCGATTCGCGGCGAGAAGATCGGCGCGCTCGGAATCACGGAGCCGGACGCCGGCTCGGACGTCGCGGGTCTGCGGACCACCGCGCGCCGTGACGGGGCGCACTACGTCGTCAACGGCTCCAAGACGTACATCACTAACGGCGTGCGCGCGGACTTCATCGTCCTGGCCGTGAAGACGGACCCCTCCAGGGGGCACAAGGGCCTGTCCATGCTGGTGGTGGAGAAGGACACGCCGGGCTTCACGGTGAGCCGCAAGCTCAAGAAGCTGGGCTGGCGCGCCTCGGACACCGCCGAGCTGTTCTTCGAGGACTGCCGCATCCCCGCGGAAAATCTCCTGGGGGTGGAGGACCAGGGCTTCTCGCAGATCATGGGCAACTTCCAGTGGGAGCGCCTGTCGCTCGCGCTGGGCGCGGTGGGCGCCATGGAGGACATGCTGGAGCGCGTCGTCGAGCACGTGAAGTCGCGCCGCGCCTTCGGCCAGTCGCTCAGCCAGATGCAGGTGGTGCGGCACAAGCTCGCGGACCTGTTCACCGCCCGCGAGTGCGCGCGCCAGCTCACCTACCACGCGCTCCGGCTGCACGCGGCGGGGGAGTGGGCCGTGGCCCAGACGTCCATGGCCAAGAAGGTGGCCACCGAGACGGCGTGCCGCGTCGCGGACGAGTGCCTCCAGCTCCACGGCGGCGCCGGCTACATGATGGAGTACGACATCCAGCGTCACTGGCGCGACGCCCGCCTGGGGCCCATCGGCGGCGGTGCCAGTGAGGTGATGAACGAAATCATCGCCAAGCAGCTCGGCCTGTAGGGCGCTCGGGACACAGGGGAGGGGCAGGCGACCAGGCGGGGCGGAAGAGGCCCTGGGGGCTCCGGGTTGAGACCCGAGAGCCCCCGCGGAGGTGTTGGTGGAGCCCACCATCCTGTGTACCGAGCTGTACCTGCGCCTGGGAGATGACGAACTGCTCGTCATCGACTGCCGGGCACCCTTCGACTGGGAGCACCACGACCTGCACATCCCCGGTGCCCTGAGGATGTTGCCCACGGAAGTGGCCCGGGACCACCGGATGCTGCCCGACGACGAGCTCATCGTCCTCTGTGGCGGCTCGCCGGACGGCTCGGATGTGCGCCGCGTCTGTCGCCTGCTGCGCATGCACGGGCGGGAGGCCGTCTGCCTCGACGGAGGTCTCCCCGCCTGGATTCGCGGGGGCTATCCCACCGAGCGTCACGTCCGTGCCCAGGTGGCGGGCCTGCACCGTTAGGTTTCTCCGGGATGCGGTGCGTCGTCAAAGGGTGTATGGAGCGGCGGACTTCCTCCCTTGGAGAACCGTTCCCATGGCCAAGCTTCGTGCCGCCCTCATCGGCGCCACCGGACTCGCGGGTCAGCAGTTCATCGCCGCCCTCAGGAACCACCCGTTCATCGAGCTGACCGGCCTGGCCGCGTCGCCTCGCTCGGCGGGCAAATCCTACGGGGACGCCCTGCGCACGGCCAACGGCATGACGGCGTGGTTCGTCTCCGAGCCGCTCTCGCCCGAAATCGCCCGCATGCAGGTGATCAGCGGCGACGCGCTCCAGGCCAAGGACTACGACCTGGTCTTCTCCGCCGTGGAGGCAGACGTCGCCAAGGAGCTCGAGCCGCGGCTGGCCCGGGACATCCCCGTCTTCTCCGCCGCGAGCGCCTTCCGCTACGAGGACGACGTCCCGCTGCTCATCCCGCCCGTCAACGCCTCGCACGCGCCGCTCGTGCGCGAGCAGCAGCGCCGCCGAGGCTGGAAGGGCTTCATCGTCCCCAGCCCCAACTGCACCACCACGGGCCTGGCCGTGACGCTCGCGCCGCTCGTCGAGCGCTTCGGCGTGAAGGCCGTGCTGATGACCAGCCTGCAGGCCATGTCCGGCGCCGGCCGCTCGCCGGGCGTCATCGGCATGGACATCCTCGACAACGTCATCCCCTACATCCCCAAGGAGGAGCACAAGGTCGAGGTGGAGACGAAGAAGATCCTCGGCGCGTTGGGCGCGGGCGGCTCCGCCCTCACGCCCCACGACATCCGGGTCTCCTGCACCTGCACCCGCGTGGCCGTGATGGAGGGCCACACCGAATCCGTCTTCGTCTCGCTGGGCACCCAGGCCACGGTGGCCGAGGTCACCCAGGCGATGCGCGAGTGGCGCGGCGCCGAGGTGGCCCGTGACCTGCCGTCCTCGCCCCCTCGGTGGATCGAGGTGCTGGACGACCCGTTCCGTCCCCAGCCCCGGTTGGACAGGGAGACCCACGGAGGCATGGCCACCACCGTCGGTCGCGTGCGCGAGGATGGTGTCCTGGAGAACGGCTTCAAGTACGTGCTCGTCTCCCACAATACGAAGATGGGAGCGGCGCGCGGGTCCATCCTGGTGGCCGAGCAGCTGCGGGCCCAGGGGTTGCTCGGCTGACTCCGCCGCGCGTCGGACAGGTGGCACAAATTCAGGGTGCCATCCCTGTAACGAACCATTAATCTGCGCGCCCACGGACGCGCTGAAGATTTCTAGAGGAGAGCTTTCATGGCCTACGTCGTCGCGGACCCTTGCATCAAGTGCAAGTACACAGACTGTGTCGAGGTCTGCCCGGTCAACTGTTTCTACGAGGGTGCGAACTTCCTGGTCATCCACCCGGACGAGTGCATCGACTGTGGCGCGTGCGAGCCCGTGTGCCCCACCAAGGCCATCTTCCCGGAGACCGAGCTCCCCGCGAAGTGGAAGGAGTACAAGGCGCTGAACGCGGACTTCTCGTCCAAGTGGCCCAACATCGCGGAGAAGAAGGCGTCCCTCCCCGAGGCCGAGGAGTACAAGGACAAGGAGGACAAGCGCTCCCTCCTGAACGACGCGCCCGGCGGCAAGTAGTCCGCTGGCGCCTGTCGCGCCCGTGTGTCTCGAGAAGGCCCTCCCGCCTGTTTCCGGCGCGAGGGCCTTCGTCGTTGCGGGGCGCCTCATTCAGCCCGCGCTCAGCGAACGCAGCCGGAGCCCGCGTGCCTCCAGGGCATCACGCAGTCGGGTGAGCTCCGTGTCGGGGACCGGCCCCTGGTGTCCCTGGATGCGCAGCGCGACTTCACGAGGCCCCGTCCGCTCCACCTCCACCGTGGCGTGCAGGCTGCCGCGGACGCTGAGGCTCAACGCGGGGCGCTGTGACTTCACCAGGACCTCGATGCGCTCGATGACCTCCAGGGTCGACTCGACACGGCTCGGTGGCTCGGGTGGGCTTGCTCCCGTCGAAGCCGAGGCCGACTGCCGCGCCTCCGGAAGCGTGCCCTCCTGGGTAGGGACCGGACGGGAGCTGTCCACGGGGACGGGCTCGGTCCTGGGACTGCTCGACTCGCGCGTCGTGGGGAAGTGGGCCGCCTGACGGGAGACCTCCCGGACGACGAGCTCCGTGAGGCGCTGCTCGGTGCGCTCCTGGTTCACCCCCTGCGCTTCACTCCGCACCGTGCCGAGTCGATAGGACTCGACGTGCATCGCCTGTCGGGCCATGCCCAGCCGCTCAGGACTGGCCAGTACGCCGCGGGAGGTCGCGAGCACGGTGGTGGTGGTCCGGACGGTGGAGAGGCTCCGGGCTCCGAGGGGAAGACTCAGCGGACGCGCCTTCACCTCCACGGACGCTTTGGGCTCGCCGGGAGCGGGTCGGGCCGGGGGACGCCGGGGTGCGGACTCCTGGAGGGCTCGCTGGAAGCGCTCGCCGTCGGCGGACCGTCGGGTGGAGGTACCGCTGTCGGTGGAGGCGTCGGTGTCGACCTTCATGTCATCCCTCGCTGGAGTGCGGGGGCGACACGAAGCAGCGGTCATGCCAGGGGCACTGCTGGCGGGACGGAGGCGTCACCGTCCCGACCGATGGAGGTCCAGGCTCTGGCGTGGGATGGGCTTCAGCGCGGCTTCGAGCCGAACGCGCCGGGCTGTGCCGGGGCGATGCCCGTCAGGTCATTGACGGCCAGGGGGCAGGAGGCCAGCGCCATGGGCTCCACGAGCCCGCCGATGCGCGCCCAGTCCCGCTCCTGGAAGAGGAGCGCGTCTCGCAGCTCGATGGACGACAGGCCCTTCTTGTACTCCCAGAAGCGCCCGCGCACGAGGACGGTGTTGCCCTTGAGCAGCTTGTTGAGGTCCACGTACTGCTTGTCCTGGAGGATGGCGACGACCTCCACGCGCTCGCGCTTGCGCGGCTTGCCGAACTGGAACTCGTAGGTCGCCGTCGGCGCGGGCTCGGGCTCCGTCCAGATGAGGCGGGCCACCATGCGCTCCGGCTCCGGCTCCTCGCCCTTCTTGAGCTTCTTCTTCTTGGGCTTCTCCAGCTTCACGTCCACCAGCTCCAGGCCGCTGAACGCCAGCTCGTGGTCCAGGTAGTTGTCGCGGAACAGGGCCTCGGCGGTGGAGACGGCCACCGAGTTCACCCGCTGGACCTCCTCCTTGTACCGCTCTCGCAGCACCGGCAGCGTGAGCAGGAAGCTGTCCACCGGCTTCGTGCCGTCGGCGAGGAAGCGCAGCCTCGCCATGTCGATGGCGGGGTAGTAGGGGACGAGCGACTCGGCCGTCTTCAACCAGTCGGGGCGCAGCTGCTTGTCGATGAGCACCCGTCGCACCATGGTGACGAAGTAGCTGTTGCCCGGGAAGCGGTCCGTCACCAGCTGGGTGTTCAGCGCCTGCACGAGCGCCGGGTCCAGCATGAAGTTCTCGTCGCGCTTGTGGAACTGCGTGCCCACCTCGCCGAGCAGCGTCAGGTACGCGCCCACCACCTGCGCGCAGTTGGCGTCCGCGGTGCCCTGGTCCAGGGCCTGGAACAGGCGCGTGCGCAGGAAGCGTTTGTCGATGGCCTCCTCGCGGAAGACGGGAGCCTCTCCGGTGCCGAAGAAGAACTCGGGCTGGGCGAGTGCGGGGCTGGCCAGCAGCCCCAGGGCGAGGACGAGCAGTCGGGCGGTACGCATCACCCGGCAGCCTATCACCCCGGGCTCGTCGTGGAGAGAGGGGCGGGCACGGCGGACGCCCGCAGCACCAGGCCCGCGGCGACCAGCTCCACCACGCACGCCACCGCGAAGAGCCGATGCCCGCCGAGCCAGTCGTAGCCCACCCCCGACGACAGGTAGCCCACCAGTCCGCCGAGTCCGAAGGTGAACGCCGCGAACAGCGCCTGTCCGGACGCGCGCAGCTCCGGGGGCACGCGTCGCGACAGGAACGCCACGCTGGCCACATAGAACGCGCCGAAGGTCATTCCGTGCAGGGGCGCTATCAGCACCATGCCCTCGGCGGACGACACCAGGGCCATGCCGCCCCAGCGCACCGCGCTCGCCACGAAGGCCACCGCCAGCACGACGCGCGGCGCGGTGTCGCCGGCCACGCGCGAGTAGAACGCCATCACCGCCACCTCCGCGATGACGCCGATGCCCGCCACGGTGCCGACCACCGCGGGCGTCAGGCCCAGCGACATGACGTGGATGGAGAAGGTGCCGTGGAAGGGCGCGCACGCCATCCAGTGCAGGCTGGTGGCGGCGAGCAGCCAGCGCAGGTCCGGGTGACGCAAGAGCGCCAGGCCCGCCAGCGGGCTCAGTCCCCGGCTCGGCGCGGCCGTGTCCCGCAGGGTGAAGCTCCAGGGCACGAGCGCGGACAGCAGCGCGAGCGGGACCAGGACCACCCACTCGTTCACGCCGGTGACCAGCCAGCCGAAGAGCACCGTGGACGCGATGAAGCCCACGGAGCCGAAGAGCCGCACGTGCGCGAAGCTGTCACCGGTGCGCGCGACATGGTGCAGGGTGAGGCTGTCCATGAGGGGCGTGAAGGCGCAGACGAAGCACGCGTACAGCGCCATGGCCGGCACGAGCGTGTCGAAGGTCCGCGCGCGGCCCACGAGCGCGAAGGCGAGCGCCGCGCCGAGCGCCAGGACGGTGAGGACCCGGGACGCACGGCCGGTGCGGTCGGCGAGGTGTCCCCACATCGGCGGAACGAGCAGGGAGGCGAGGGGGCTGAGGCACAGGAGCAGCCCCACCTGCGTCGCGGACAGCGACAGCGACTTGAACCAGGCGGGCAGGAACGGGAGGACGATGCCCACCGCGGCGAAGTAGAGGAAGTAGAAGCCCGCCAGCGGCAGGCGGCTGGCGACGGGGCGGGGGCTCATGGACGGTTGGGACCTTGACATGTCCGGGGTGCTTTTCCGCCTGTTGACCTCGCTGCCTTTTGTGTACCTTGGTTTCGACATGGCCAGTTCCACGGACATTTCCGCGCCCGTCACCGTCACCCAGATCCGGGACGAGGCGGAGCTCATGCAGGCGCTCGCCATCCGCGAGGTGGTGTTCATCGAGGAGCAGCACGTCCCCGAGGGCATCGAGCGCGACGCCGAGGACGCGAACGCGTACCACGTCATCGCCCACCAGGGCGGTCATGCCATCGGCACGGGGCGGCTGGTGATGCTGCCCCAAGCGCCCGAGGGTGAGCAGGGCCCGTGGGGGCAGGTGGGGCGCATGGCGGTGCTGCAGGCGCATCGCAAGGCCCGCGTGGGCTCGGTGCTCTTGACGACCCTGGAGGCGGAAGCGGTCCGCCGTGGGGTCAAGGGCATCATGCTGCACGCGCAGCTCTACGCGCTCGAGTTCTACAAGAAGCACGGCTACACCGAGGTCGGCACCGTGTTCCTCGAGGGCGGCATCGACCACCTGGAGATGCGCAAGCGCTTCTAGGTGGCCCCCGTTTCAGCGGCGCGGAGGACGGGGCGCGGGCGGCTGCGCGTGCCTGGGGTCCTCCGGCCACGAGTGGCGCGGGTACTTGCGCCCCAGCTCCTTGCGCAGCGCCGGGTAGTGTCGCTCCCAGAAACCCGCCAGGTCGGTCGTCACCTGCACGGCGCGCATGTTGGGCGCGAGCAGGTGGAGCACCAGCGGCACGCGGCCCGCGCACACGCTGGGTCCCTGGGCCATCCCGAAGAAGTCCTGGAGCCGTGACTCCACCCAGGGCGGCTTGCCCGGCTCGTAGTTCACCTTGACGCCCCGGCCGCCCGGAAGGGTGACGCGCTCGGGGGCGTGCGTGGCGAGCAGTCGCTGCTGCTCCGAGGTGAGGCGCGCGTAGAGCGCGTCGAGCAGGGAGACGCCCTCCAGGTCCTTGAAGCTGCGCGCGTCCGAGCACAGGGACGCGAGCGCATCGCGCAGGAAGGTGTCGTCGACGGTGGGGAACTTCGCCTCGGGGAAGGCCTGGGCGAGCAGGGCCACGCGGGTGCGCCATTGCTCCAGGGCCTCGGGTTCCGCGAAGCGGCCGGGGCCGGCTGCGAGCGCGGCTTCGACGAGGACACGCGCGGTGGCCTCGGAGGCGGGCGCGGGCGTGCGGGTCTCCTCGAGGACGAGGTTGCCGTAGGAGAGGCGGGTGAGGCGCTCCACGCGGCGCGCCTCGGCGTTCCACTGGAGGGTGTCCACCTCCTCGAGCGTCTCCGGGTAGAGGTCCAGCAGCCACTCGGGCTCCACGGCGCTGGCCAGTCGCACCACGGCGCCGCGTCCGGGGCGCTCCTCCGCGTCCGCGGCGACCATCAGGTCCGCGTCCTGGACGACGCTCAGCTCGGAGAGGGACGCGGTACCGCCGCCGAAGAGCAGCAGCTCGGGCGCGCGGGGACGGCGACGTCGCGCGACGCGGTCCGGGTAGCCCGCGAGGACGCTGAGCATGAGGGCCTGTTCGACGTCCTCGGGGCGGTGCGGGCGCTCGCCCTGGCTTCGCACGGCGCGGCGGAGCTGCTTCTGCACGCGGTCGACGGACTGCACCGCGCCCTGTTCGAGCGAGAGGGAGTGGAGGCGTCCGGAGGAGAAGTTGGAGCGCTCGGCTTCGCGGAAGCGCTCGAGGAGCTCGAGCAGGTCCGAGGGGCCGCTGACGACGGCGGCGGCGCGCTGGCCACCGCCGAGGTTGGCGCGAGCCTCGCGGCGGATGTCGCGCTCGCCCATGAGGGCCGCGAGGGTGGCCGCGTCGGCGCCGACGCCGCGTCGCTCACCTTCGACGATGATGCGAGCCTGGCGCGGGTGGACGGGGAAGCGCAGGAGTCGCTGGCCCACGTCGGTGACACTGCCCTTGGCGTCCACCGCGCCGAGGCGACGAAGCAGCGTCTCCGCCGCGTCGAGCGAGGCGGCCGGGGGCGGCTCGAAGAAGGGGAAGGCGTTCAAGTCGGTCACGCCCGCGGCGCGAAGGGACAGGATGGTCTCCGCCAGGTCCATGCGGCGGATCTCCGGCGCATCCTGTTCCGGGCGTCCGTCGAAGTCGTGCTGGGTGTAGAGGCGCAGGCAGTGTCCGGCGCGTGTGCGGCCGGCGCGGCCCGCGCGCTGCACGGCGGAGGCGCGGCTGACCTTGGACAGCTTGAGGGTGGGGAGTCCGGACCAGGGCGAGTGGCTGGCCACTCGCGCGAGGCCCGTGTCGATGACCACGGCGACGCCGTCGATGGTGACGGAGGTCTCGGCCACGTTGGTGGAGAGGATGATCTTCCGGCGCGAGCTCCTGCGCACGGCGCGGTCCTGCTCCGCGGGGGACAGGTCTCCGTGGAGGGGGAGGACGTCGGTGTCGTGGCGTTCGGCGAACTCGGCGCAGGCGTCGCGGGTGCGGCGGATTTCCCCGGCGCCAGGGAGGAAGACGAGCACATCGCCGTCGACTCCCTGGGTGAACAGGCGCTTGATGCCGGAGAGGACCTGCTGGTCCAGGTGCCGGTCATCGGGAGCCGGGAGGTATTCGACGCTCACGTCGAAGCGGCGCCCCTGGGAGCGAAGAGAGGGACAACCTCCGAGGTACGCCCGAACGGGTTCGGCCTCCAGGGTCGCGGACATGACGACGAGCTTGAGGTCCGGGCGACGGGTCTCCTGGAGTCGACGGAGCATCGCGAGGGAGATGTCGGCGGACAGGTGGCGCTCGTGGAACTCATCGAGCACGACGATGCCGACGTCGCGGAGAGTGGGGTCGGAGAGGAGGCGTCGGCCGAGCACGCCCTCGGTGACGAAGGACATGCGCGTCTTCGCGCTGCGGACATCCTCGAAGCGGACCTGGTAGCCGACGGTCTCTCCCACGCGCTCGCCGATCTCCTCGGAGACCCGCTGAGCGGCGAGACGGGTGGGCAGTCGACGGGGTTGGAGGACGACGATCTCCTTGCCCGCGCCGAGACCCGCCTCGAGCAGGGCGCGGGGGACTCGGGTCGTCTTTCCCGCGCCGGGAGGTGCTTCGAGCACGAGCGAGCGAGCGCCGCGCAGCGTGGAGACGATCTCCGGCAGGAGCGGGTCGATGGGAAGGGCGGCATCCGCCATGGCGGGTGTCCTCTCAGGGCGCGAGCCGGGGCTCACTCACGGGGCGTCGCACGATGGAGCATGCGGCACGCAGTAGGGAAGGGCGGCATCCATTCAGGGGCGAGCCGGGCTTGCTCACGAGGCGTCGCACGATGGCGCGTGCGGCACGCAGTAGAGAAGGGCTGCATCGATTCAGGGGCGAGCCGGGCTTGCTCACGGGGCGTCGCACGATGACGCGTGCGGCACGCAATAGGGAAGCGCTGTGTCCATTCAGGGAAGAGCCGAGCTCGCTCCTGGGGCGTCGCACGATGGCGCGTGTGGCACGCAGTAGGGAAGGGCGACATCCACCGCGGCCAGTGTGCTCTCGCGCACGCATCGGGCTCGCATGGGTGAGCGGGCCCCGCCAATGTGGAGAAGACCTCTGGAAGGAGCGCGTCGAAGGAGCGGTCGGCATCCGTCATGTCGGGTCTCCGCTCAACGCGCGCGCGGAGGCTCTCTCACGGTGTCTCGCTGCCCGCCCCGCCGGAAGGCGACGGCGCGTTTCGCTTCTTCCGCACGGAGGGCGCCTGCGCCCGAGCCCCTTCGGTATCTCGGGCGCCGCGAGTGCGGTGCTCCTGGGGGGCCTCGGTGTCGTCGCTCGTCTCACGCTTCCGGCCACGTGGAGCGCCACTCGTATCCTCTCCGGAGCCGGATGGGCCGCCAGGGGATGCGCCTGTGCCTCGCCGGCCGCGTGGAGTCGAGGTGCCTGCGTCGTCCGAACCCGCGCCGTCATTCGTCGCCAGATTCGTTCCACCCTCACGCTTCCGTCCACGTCCCGTCGAGCCGCGAGGCCCTTCGGATGAAGTCGCTCCGTCGTGCGAGAGTGAGGACGCTTCCGCGGAACCCGACGAAGCAGCGGCCGCGTCCGCATCGGAGCCCGAGGGGGGGGACGCGCCATTCCGAGCGTCCTGCGTCGAAGCAGCAGGAAGAGCATCCGCCGCCGCATCAACCGGACCCCGACGGGCACCAGTCGTCGACGCAGCGCGAGCGGAGTCTGCGCCGGCTTCGGTCGCACCCGAAGCACGTCGGGGACCGCGACCCGCCTTCATGCGGGGTTCCTCCGCCGTTGCACGCGCACCTGTCGAGGCAGGGGCTGTATCGACGGCCGCAGCGTCGCGCCCGCTCACGCGTTCCGCGGAGTCCACATCGGGACTCGAGGTTGCATCTGCCACGTCATCGTCAACAGTGGCGGAGTCCACATCGTTCGAAGTGGCGAGGCCCGCGGAGTCTCCCTCCCGCGCCTCGGTGGGCTCATCGAGAGCGGGGGGCTCCACCTCGGATGCTTCGAGCGGAGCGGAGGCGGTCGCGTCACCCTCCTCGCTTGGAGAGTCGAGCGCGGCGACCTCGGCCAGCTCCGCCTCGGTGGGCTCCATGGAATCCGCGGGCTCGAGGTCGAGCGCGCCGAGTCCCTCATCGGACGGAGCAAGACCGCGTCCCGCGCGGCGCTTGGGCTTGAGTCCGAGCGCCGCGGCTTCATGGACGCTGGGCACGGGAACGAGCGCCGCCTCGGAGAGAAGACGCGCCTGTCGCAGCGCCACTTCCAGCTTGCGGCCGAGGCTCACCAGCTCCTCGCGCAGCACCTCCTCCTGTTCCGGCGACAGCGGCGCGGGCTCATGACTGGAGCGCCATGCGGCGTGTGCGGTGGCCACCTGCTCCATCACGGGTCGGACGAGCGCGAAGTCGTCGCGAGCGAAGATGCGCGTGACGTAGGCGCTGCGGGTGCGACGGTCGTAGGAGGTCGCGTACTCGAAGATGGTGTCCCGGGGCGCGCGGCGCAGCTGGGCGAACTTGAGGTGGGGGAAGAGCGCCTCGATGACAGGGGCGCGGCTGCTCGCGGTGAAGGTGATGCCCGCGTGCAGCTTCTCCAGCGCATCGACCCACAGGCCCTGTTGGTGGAAGGCGAACTCCTCGCGGGCCTCGTCCAGCTCGGGCAGGTCCTTCACCCGGTCGACGACCCCGGCGGCGGGAGCGCGGGTGGTGCGCACCAGCTCCAGGGCGGTGGCCAGCCAGCTCTTCTCGGCGTCGAGGCCGGGGCGGCCGGCGAGCATCTCTCCCGCGGTGGCGAGCCGAGCCTCGAAGGCCTCGGCGAAGCGGATGAGCTCATAGGACTCGAGCGTGGATGACATGCGACGGGCTCCTCGGAGAGGCGGCGGGAGATACCACAGCCCGGGCTCGGCTCCGAGCGCGGGCGAGGGCCTCAGCTACGGCCGAGCAGGGTCGGAAGGGCGTCGCGGTGCGAGAAGTCGGCGAAGGCCGCGTGGGCGCCGGCCGTCAACAGGGCCTCGGCGGTGAAGGTCCCGGTCCCCACGCCGATGCACTCGGCGCCGATGCCCAGGGCCGCGTCGACGTCCTTGGGCGTGTCGCCGATGATGACCACCCGGCACTCCTCGCGAGGCACACCGAGCAGGGCCGCGCCCGCCTCCGCGCCCCTGCGGATGAGCTCCACGCGGTCCTCGTGGTCGCAGCCGAAGCCACCGAAGGCGAACTGGTCATGGATGCCGACGCGCTCCAGCTTCACGCGAGCGCCCGCGCGCACGTTGCCGGTCCCCAGGCCCACCGCGAAGCCCTCGAGGCCACGCGCCGCCTGTACGGCCTCCTTCATGCCGGGATAGACGAGGTAGCGCTGCGCATCGACCTTCCGCACCTCGTCCTCCAGGTGCGTGAGGTAGGCGGCGATGCCCGCGTCGATGGCCGCTTCGGTGTCCTCGACGCCGATGACGCGCAGGGCCTTCCGCACGATGCCCCGGTCCGTCATGCCGGACATGTGGAACGAGTCGCACGCATCGCGGCGGCCGTGGAGCTGCTCGAAGGCACGGTCCATGGCGCGGCGGCCCGCGCCGCCAGTGGTGATGAGGGTGCCATCGATATCGAACAGGAGGACCGTGGGACGCATGGACCCCATCTAACGGAAGGCTCGGGCCGAGGCGAGTGCCGAGTCACGGCTCCGCGAGGCTGAGGCCGCGTTGGAGCGCCTCGCGCACGAGCGGACGCTCCTCCAGGGGGAGTCGTTCCTCGAGTGCCTGTCGGACCTGCTGCCCGCCGAGCCGTCCGAGCGCCAGGGCGACGGCCTCCCGCACGGGCTCCTCCTGATCCGTGAGGCGAGCGGAGAGAGGAGGAATGGCGTCGATCCCCAGACAGCGCGCCAGGGCGCCCGCGGCGCTCGCGCGAACGTCCGCCGGAGCGCGTGCATCCTCCAGGACCTCCTGGATGGAGTGCGCGCTCTGCGTCGGGTCCACCAGCGCGAGCGAGGCCACGGCCCGGGCCCGCCGCGTCGAGGGCGCGGAGCCATCCATCACCAGCGAGCTGAGGACAGGCACGGCCTGGGGACCGAGCCGTCGGAGCTGCTCGTCGCGCGGTGTTCCCTGGGACGCATCGAGCAGTGACTCCACCTGCGCGCGCAGGTCGCGAGGAGGCGTGGCCGTGGGAGGAGGCTCGCCAGCGCCTCGGGAGTAGGCCAGCGCGGAGCCAGCGGAGGTGGCCAGCAGTCCGGTACCGAGCACGAGGGCGCGCCATCGTCGTCCCCGCGAGGCGCGAGTAACGAAGGCGGAAGGTGGCGGCGAGGTCGGAGTCGACATGGGGCGCCTTGGCGGGGGAGGGGACGTCCGGGGTTATACGCCTTTTGCCCGCCAGGACTCGAACCCCGGTAAGGTGCTTCGTCGATGGCTGGACGGGTCTTCTTCTTTCTTCAGCACGCCACGTATGAGCCGGCGTTCCAGGCCGCCTCCATGGGCATCACCGCGGTGGCCATGGGGGACGAGGTCTACTTCGTCCTCGCGTTCGATGCCCTCCGGGCCTGGGTGGACGGAACCTTCGGTCACCCCGACGGCGAGCGTGAGCGGGAGGAGCACGCGCGAGGCGAGCGGCTGGGCGTCCTGTCCCCGGCGAAGATGCTGGAGGAGGCGAGGGCGCTGGGCGCGAAGCTGATCGCCTGCGACACCACGGTGCGCCTGTGTGGCTACCCGCCGGAGGCGCTCGGTGGTGCCCTGGACGAGGTGATGGGGCTCGCCTCCCTCTGGCGCCTCACGCAGGGCGCCCGCACGCTGACGCTCTAGCCACTCCACCCCGAGGCGCGCCAGGCAGGCGACAATGTCGTCTGCTCCGCTCCGGGTGTGTGCCTGGCGACGAGACGCGTCGGCTCCTGCTGTAACCTCGCAGTCTCATCCGAACCTTCAAACCCCTCCTCTTGAGGCTGTAGCCTCCAGGGGGAGTCACGCGTTACTCTTGCGTCCAAGCCGTCCCCCTGAAGAGCCCGGCCGCGCGGAGCTCCGCGTCCCCCCATAGAAGCAGAAGGAATTCATCACCTATGCGCGCCAAGTTGAACCTCCTGAGCCTGAGCGCCCTTGCTCTGGGCGCCCTCGCAGGCGTCGTCACGGGCTGTCAGTCCTACGACTTCGAGCCGGTGGAGCCGCTCGCCATCGCGCAGACGACGGTCGAGGAGACCATCACGGCCCTGTCGAGCAAGCCCAACATCATGCTGTTGGTGGACATCTCCGGCTCGATGACGTTGCCGGTTCGTCCGGACGAGCCGACGTGCATGGTGCGTGACAGCCAGGGCGCGACGGTGCTGTGCGGCTACGAGAACGGGTGCCCGACGACCACGTGCCCCACGCGCTGGACCGAGTTGCAGGGCGCCGTGCCCCAGTTCCTCACGAACAGTGGCCCGTATGTGCGCTTCGCGCTGACGACCTACCCCGAGGCCTCGACGGGCTCGGGTGTGGCGGCCTGCACCAAGCCGACGGTGAGCTCGGTGCGCAAGGGCCTTCCGGTCGTCGAGGACGACGCGTCCCTGCTCGAGCACGCCAACTCCATCAACACCCTCATCCAGGCGATCCCCAACAAGGGGACGGGGCAGCCGGTGGGTGGTACGCCCACGAGTGGCAGCTTGACGTTCGTCGGGAGCCTGGATGGGCTGAAGGACCCGGACCGCAAGAACTTCGTCATCCTCCTGACGGACGGTCTGCCCAACTGCAACGAGGCCAACGAGTTCTCCGGCGCCGAGAATCCCCTGCAGTGCAAGTGCACCATCGCCAACAACGGCTGTGGAACGGCGGGTGTGCCGTTCGAGCGGCGCGGTTGCCTGGACACGAACGAGTCCGTCAAGGCGGTTCAGGCGCTGAAGGACTCGGGCGTGACGACCATCGTCATCGGCTTCGGCGCCGAGACGGCCTCGGGTGACGGCCCCGCGGTGCTGCAGGCCATGGCGGCGGCCGGTGGCTTCGCCCGCTCCTGCGCGGATGACCCCAATGCGTGTGGTCGCAACGACACCTGCATCGCGGCCACGGGCCTGTGCAGCCGGACCTTCTACCAGGCCGGCAACCAGGAGGAGCTCGCGGACGCCCTGGAGCGCATCAGCAAGGAGGTCGTCAATCCCGAGCCCTGCCTGATTCCCCTGAAGGGACCGCAGCTGCCGTCCAACCCCAAGCTCATCGTCGTCTACGTCGAGGACGAGCGGCTCCAGCCGGGGGACGGGACGTGGAGCCTCACGGACAATGGCGTGCTCTTCAACGGCGCCACGTGCGACCGCATCAAGAACTCGCGCCCGGAAGATCCCATCAAGATCGAGATCCGCGCCATCCGTCAGCGCTGAGCAGGCGGCCGGGGGCGGCTTTACCCCGGGGGTGGTGGGGATTATAGGTCCCGTCCGCCTCCGGTCCGGTTGCCGCCCCTGCCCATGAAAGTCACCCTTCTCTCGCGCTCCGCTTCCATTCCGTCCACCCGACGTCTTGTCGAGGCGGGGCGCGCGAGGGGGCATCAGCTCCGCGTTCTCAACCCTCTCCGGGTGCAGATGCATCTGGATGGAGGGGGGAGCGCCACCCTCTACTACGACCGCAAGAAGCTGGCGCCCACGGACGTGGTGCTGCCGCGCATCGCCCAGTCCATCAACACCTATGGCCTGGCGGTGGTGAACCAGTTCGCACTGCACGGCGTGCCGCTGGTGAACCACGCGCAGGCCATCGCCCAGTCGCGCAGCAAGATGCGCTCGCTGCAGCTGTTGTCCGCGCACGGCATCGACATCCCGGCCACGGTGATGGCGCGCGACGCCGCCCAGCTCAAGGAGATGGTGGGCCTGGTGGGCGGTGTCCCCGTCCTCGTGAAGCTGCTGCAGGGGCAGGAGAAGCACGGGGTGATGGTGTGCGAGAGCCTCCAGTCCCTGGAGGCCGCGCTCGAGGCGGTGCTCGGCCTGGGGCACAACCTGGTGATGCAGGAGTACGTGAAGAGCACCAGCCAGGACGTGCGCGTGCTGGTGGTGGGCGGCAAGGCGATCGCTGCCGTCCGCAGGCGTCCTCGTCCAGGCCGGCTCGCGCACACGCTCATCAAGGGCGCGCGCCTGGAGGAGATGGAGCTGTCCCCGGGGCAGCGGGCCACGGCGGAGAAGGCCACCCGGCTGGTGGGCTTGGAGGTCGCGGCCGTGGACCTCCTGGACGTGCAGGGCCAGTCCAAGGTCTTCGAGGTGAACAGCTCTCCCGCGCTGCCGGAGATGGAGGCGGTGACGGGCATGGACCTGGCCACCCCCATCATCATCCGGGCCGAGGAACTGGTCGCGGGCGCGGAGCCTGTGTCGATGCCGGACCTGCTCCCACCGCGTCCGCTCGCGAGTGCCGTCGTCCCGGCGCCGCGAAAGAAGCGCGCGAGCCGTACGCCGCGGAGCGGCTCGGAGGGCGCGTGAAGAGAATCCCGGCACCCCACGTCGAGGCGTGATACGCAACCCCCGCATCCAGGAGACCCAGCCATGTCGCACATCCGAAGCGTCACCTCCGTCGCCGCCCTGCTGGTGGCCTGCGTCTGGGCGGCTCCGGCCTCCGCGGACGAGGTGGACCCCGCCAGCCTCTACGACGTGTCCACGGACGGCTCCTCATCCCAGGTGAAGGCGGGAGAGAAGGGCGTGTTCGTGGTCTCGGTGAAGACGAAGTCCGGCGCGCACGTCTCCGAGGAGGCTCCGCTGAAGCTGGACGTGAAGGGCACCCAGCTCACCGTGGCCAAGGAGAAGCTGGGCCGCGAGGACTCGGTCTCCAAGAAGGCCGCGGGTCAGGAGTTCGCCGACCCCCGCTTCGAGGTCCCCTTCACCGCGGCCGCCGCGGGCAAGGGCTCGGTGGACGCCAAGCTCGTCTTCTTCATCTGCACGGAGAAGATCTGCGCGCGCCAGCAGAAGACGCTCTCCGTCCCCGTCGAGGTCCTCTAGTTCCCATGCGTGAGCGTTCCTCCCGAGGTGGTCGAGGCGAGCGCGAGGGGGGAGATTCCTCCGCGCGCCACGTCTATGGGGTGAATCCGGTTCTTGAGGCCCTGCGGGCCCGGCCGGATGAGGTCGAGCGGTTGTTCATCGTGGAGGGACAGCTCGCGGCCAAGGCCGCGGGAGAGCTGCTCAGCCGCGCCCGGGACGCGGGCGTGCGTGTCGAGAAGGTGACGCGCGAGCGGCTGGCGGTGATGGCCGACGGCGGCGTGCACCAGGGCGTGGTGCTGGAGCTCAGGGGCTTCAAGTACGCGGAGCTCGAGGACCTGCTCGACGCGGCCCAGGCCAGCAAGCGGCCCGCGCTCGTGGTGGTGCTCGATGGCATCCAGGACCCGCACAACCTGGGGGCCATCATCCGGTCAGCCCATGCGCTCGGGGCACATGGGGTGGTCATCGCCAAGGACCGGGCCGTCCAGGTGACGGGGACGGTGGCCAAGGCGTCCGCAGGGGCGGTGGAGCACTGCCTCATCGCCCGGGTGGTCAACATCTCACGCGCCCTGGAGGAGCTGAAGGAGGCGGGGCTCTGGGTGGCCGCGGCCGACGTGGACGCGACCGAGCCCATGTGGAGCGCCCGACTGGACGGGCCCCTGGCCCTCGTCGTGGGCGCCGAGGGGGGAGGAGTGAGGGAGGGTGTGCTCAAGCACTGCGACCACCGCCTGCGGATTCCCATGGCGGGTCAGGTCGGTTCACTCAATGCGTCCGTTTCCGCCGGCATTCTGCTATACGAGGTCGCCCGCCAACGGGGGAGCAGCTCCTCCCGTTAGTCGGTCTGAACCCGGGATCAATCTCCTTGACTTGGGTGATGGGGACTTCTAAAAGGGCGCGCCTCGCACATCGGAGTCGGGTGGTTGACGGCTTCGGTGCAGGTAGGGTAGGGCAGGAGCCGATGAGTGCCGGTGTAGCTCAGTCGGTAGAGCAACTGATTTGTAATCAGTAGGTCGCGGGTTCAAGTCCCGCCGCCGGCCAAGCAGGACGGGGCCGCGGATGAGGGCCCGGGACGAGCAGTGCGGGGGCAGTTGAAGTCGGTGGTTCAAAATTCTGGAGGGATACCCAAGCGGCCAAAGGGAGCAGACTGTAAATCTGCCGGCTCTACGCCTTCGATGGTTCGAATCCATCTCCCTCCACTCGGCATTGCGGGAATAGCTCAGTTGGTAGAGCGTCAGCCTTCCAAGCTGAATGTCGTGGGTTCGAATCCCATTTCCCGCTCCAAACGTTGTAGTCCATAGCATCGCCAAGCCCTGATAGCTCAGTTGGCAGAGCGCATCCTTGGTAAGGATGAGGTCACCAGTTCAATCCTGGTTCAGGGCTCCATTTTTTAGAGGAGTGTCATGGCCAAGGAGAAGTTCGAGCGTAACAAGCCCCACGTGAACATCGGCACGATCGGACACGTGGACCACGGCAAGACGTCGCTGA